>NZ_JAMYOM010000021.1:0-144870 GCF_040319805.1 Mesorhizobium sp. M0848
TGGCCTCCAATCCAGCCAGCATCTTGAATCACAAACATCCGGCTTTGGGAATCCTACGATTCTCTCAAAATAGGAATCGCTCTAGCGGGCGTCTACCGATTGGAACGGCGCCGGCGAACGCAGCGGCGCCGCCTCCGGGAACAGATGCAGCAGCCCTGAATCGACGCGCCGGCGCAGATGCGCGTCCACTTCTGCCCTGTCCTTGCAGCCATGGAACCTGCCGCCGCAATGGTCGCGCAGGCGCACGAGATCGGCCATGACAGGCGACATCGGCAGGCCGGCCGCGTCGAGCAGGCTTGCGCTGAGAAAGCCGACGTCGAGCGGCGCCAGGTCAGGCATCGGATGGCGCAAAGGATGGTTGAAGGTGGTGAGCGTGTAGAAGGTGCGGTAGGCAAGCGAGCCAGGGGTCGCCAAGGCGTCGTCCCCGGCGATCGCGTCGACGAACGGCTTGGTCGCCGACGACTGGTGATCGCCGAACTCGAGCACCACGGCGCCGCGTTCACCGGCATCCGCTTTCCTCTCGTCGAGGAAATGCTGGAAATCGCCGCGCGCTACCGCCATCCGGCGCAGATACTCATTGGCCTGGAAATCGCCCGAGAAAGGCTCGCCCTCGACCTTCAACTCGGGCTCCATCCGCCCCTCATAGGGGGAGTGCGGAAACATGGTCTGGATTTCGAGGAACAGCGGCCGGCCGTCTTCCTTGCGGTGCCTGGCGATGAATGCTTCGGCCGCCTGGTAATAAAAGATATCGCGCAGGTGGTAGAAGGGCGCGGCGATGTCCTTGATGTCGAGCACGGTCTCGAAACCGATCGATTTCAGGAACGGCCCTTCATTGACGAACGAAAAGTCCATCGGCGTCATCACGACAGTTCGATAGCCGCAGCGCGCCAGCACCTCCGGCAAGGCGCCGGCGACCTTGTCCTGCAGGGTGATGGTCAAATAGGGGCTTCGCCAGCCGAAATCGGTGGCCGACAGGCCGGTCATCAGCGACAGATTGGTGATCCAGGTGCCGCCGCCAAACGTCTCGACCTGCATCGGATGCGGCGTGCCGGCTTTGGGTGCGAACCTCTGCAGGAATCCCGCGCCGTTGCCGACCTGCGGAAAATAGCCGGGATCGGACTGGCTTTCGCTGAGCACGAAAAAGACGTCGGGAAGATCAGCCCGGTCGCCGCAATCGACCGTGTCGGCAAAAGGCGGCTGTGGCGCGACGGCTTGCAGCCGCTTTTCGAAGCCCGATTCAACAACGAGGTTGTGCAAATCCAGCAGCGAAACGAAGAAGGCCGACATGTGCCGGCCCTGCATGTAGTAGAAATAACGGTCCTTCGAGGCCTCGGCCGGAAAGGTCAGCGGCACCAGAACGACGAGCGCCGCCATGACCAGGACGCGTGCCGATACCGGCCAGCCGATTTTTCGATCGATCCGGAACAGAAGCACCGCCGCCGTAATGCCGAGCACCAGGGCAACAACGACCGGCGCGATCAGATGGAGGTAGGAGCCGAGCAGGAAGCGGTACACTTCCGGATCCTTCGACACGAAGACCGTGTCGTAGAAGTGCAGCGAAAACCCCTTCATCCTGAATTTGATCGCTGACACCACTGTGATGAAAGCGATGCCCATCCAGGCGAGATAGACGGAAAAGGCAAGGCGCCCCGAAGCCAGGAAGAGAAGTCCGGCAAGGGCAGCCACCAGCGCCAGCGAGAACGGCACCGACAGCCATTCGTGCTCGGCCCGTCCGGCGGCGAAGACACCGGCTAGGCTGACCACGACCAGCGTCAGCGGATGACAGAGCACCCGCCCAAGGATTTGAAGCTGAGCCACAGATTTTCCCATGAATATGCCTGAGCATAGTTTCGGGAAACTCTTCGATTATTTGCGGGCTGAGAACAAATCTATAGTGAATTTAACCTTAATTCCGGGGATCGCGCTGTCCGCAACGGCGGGACCAGGTTTCACAAGCGCCTGGCCCTACCGTGCTTCGATCAGTAGTGGTGCCAGCGATGCCAGCGATGGTGCGGATGCCAGACGTGGACCGGAGCGTGCCAGTAATGGTAGCGCGGGCGCACGATGACGACGCCGCTCGGCACGCAACGTCCCCATCTGTTCGGATGCCAGCCGATGCCGCAGCCCCAGCGGACATGCTCGACCGATGCCTGGGCGGCCGGCTGGGCAACGGACACGATGGGCATTGCGCTGGACGCGGTGGCTGTCACGACCGTTCCGCTGAGGGCCAGCATAGCGGCTGCTGCGTAGTTTTTCAGGCGACTCATAATTGGACTCCGAGTGCTTTCGAGTTTGAAGATGGCCGCCCTGCATGGTGCGATCGGGCAGGCTTGTCCCTTCGCGTCGTTAAACGGCGTCTCCGGCCTTTTCCGTCGGTCGTCATGGCGATTTTTTCGGCGCAACGGCGGCGCGGCGTTCCATATGGCGCAGCAATGCCTGTGCCAGCACGCTCCGGTTTTCGTGTGACGTGTTCGCCGCGAAGTCGACAATGGCCTGTTCAAGCCGGCTGCGCACCGTCACATCGGCATTGCGTGCCCGCTCCAGCGCGGCGGACAAGGCGGCCTTGTCCATGACAGGCTGCTGCAACAGGTCCGCTGCCTCCTGCCTCGCCTGCTGGCCATCTAGAATGATCTGCCGGGACTCCACGCGAACCTGGCGCAGCGCCAGGCGGAACGCCTTGCGGTCCTGGTTGGGAAGCTGTCGGCCAGCCGATTCCAGCGAGACACCCGATTTGGCATTTCTCAGCCAGACCGCACCGCCGGCAAATGCGCCTGCAAGAAAGACGTTCAGCACCACGGAAGCAATGACCAGGCCACGGATCCAGCGCGGGCTCATAGGTTTTCCTCACCGTTCTCGGCATCGGGGCCGGCATCGCCAAACGCCGTCACATTGGCATCCAGCACATAATGGTCCGGCTGGACCTCCGGCGTGACGATGGTCACCAGGGCCAGTCCTGCCACGGCACCGGCCAGACCAATACCGGCAAGTCCAAGTCCCAGCCACCAGAACCACTGACGCCGGCGCTGGACGAGGTGCCGGCCGGCAGCCTGCAGAATGCTGCTGTGCAGCGCCTTGTCCGTGGCGTCGACGCGGTAGCTGTCGAGCAGCGCGTCAAGTGCCCCGGCCTGCCTCAAGATGGCCTTGCCCGCGCCGCTCGCGGCAAAGACCGTGCCGGCCATTCGCTCAGCCTCGGGCCATCGCCGCAAGTCGCCGCCATAGGCCTGTGCCAAGGCGGCAAAGCGCCTGGCATCCATTTCGTTTCTGGACCCTTCAGCCATGTGTCTCCTCCTTGCCCGTCGGCGCCGAGCGCCAGGCGGCACCAGCAAGGCGCAATGGCCGTAGTGCGTTGGTGCTTGCCCGGTGCTTACTCATCGGCGCCATCCCGGTCAGGATCGCCTGCAGCGACCGCCGGCCGCGCGCAAGCAGGCTCTCCAGGGCATCGACGCTGATCTGCAAGGTCGCTGCCGCCTCGATATTGGACATCTCCTGATAGTAGACCAGAACGATCGCTTCGCGCTGGCGCGGCGCTATGGCTTGCAGTGCCCGTTCGACCCGAAGCGCGTCCTCTTGGCGAGGGGCGTCGGGAAGTGCCGCAGGGTCGACCACGTCCGGCAGGTCGCCGGTCACCCATTCGCGCCTGCGACGCAGCCGGTCGTAGCAAAGGTTGAGCGTCACCCGGTGGATCCAGCTGTCGAAGCGCGCATTGCCGCGCCGCCAGCTCGCGGCATGGCGCCAGATCCGCACGAAGGTTTCCTGCGCGACATCCTCGGCCTCCGCCGCATCGCCGAGCATGCGCACGGCAAGCGCCAGTATACGTGGCAGCTTGCGCGCGACGAGCGTTTGCACGGCTGCGGGCTCGCCGGCGCCAACACGGCGAACCAGCTCCTCGTCCGGATCCGCAGCCATCAGTCGGCGCACTCCCGATGTTCATCGCGCGTCATTGCCTCTTGGTCATTGTTCCTGCTTGGGAGCGGTTTTGTGGCCCGGCAGTTCGTCGGCCGTTAAAATGCCGTCGGCATTCTTGTCCAGCCGGGCGAAGCGCCTGGCGAAGAATGCATCGAGTTCGGCGCGATCGATGAAGCCGTCATGGTTGGAATCGATCCGCGCGAAGGATTTGGCGGCGTCGCCTTTGGCGTTGCGCTTCGTCTGAAAGGCCTCCCACTCCAGCAGGCTGATCTTGCCGTCGCCGTCGGTATCGGCCGCCATGATCGCCTTCTCGCGCCGCTTCTGGAATTTGGCCAGCGTGATGTCGGACCTGGTCCCCGAAGCGCCTGGCGCGGCAAGTGGCGCGGCCGTTGGCGGTGCAGGCGGCGTCGCTGCCTGGGCGAAAGCCGCAACGGTCTGCAAACTCAAGGCAACGACTGATATCGAACGACTGATCATGTTGTGCGTCTCCAGGTTGGCGCGACGCAGACGGCTTGTGCCGCCATCGCGCTTCAACCGTTAAACGCCGCGACCCGGAAAATCCGTCGGTCGCGCGTGCTGATCCGTTCAAGCCCGGACAACAGAGGGTGCCCATCCCGATCTGATCGGGATGGAAGAAACTCTAGTCCGACTGGTCGGCCGCAATCAGTTGTTCGGGCTTGAACCCGGCATGTTGCGGGGTCCACACCTCGCCCTCGCGATTGAACCAGTGGCACAGATACATGCCCGAGGCTGCGCCATCGCTGATCGTCATCCTGGGGCCTCCGGATTTCAGCCTGACGACGTCTCCGGTCTTGAAATTGTTGGGCATTTTTTGACCTCCCATGCTGAGGCCATGAGTTTCACACCAAACCGGGGTCTCGACAATGGCAGATCTGCCAGGCCGGCGTCGCAGTCCTTTGCACCAGCTGCGAAGGGGCAGACGACAAAACGGAGGAGGAATGGTGCCGCTTGCGTGACTCGAACACGCGACCCCCGCATTACGAATGCGGTGCTCTACCAACTGAGCTAAAGCGGCCCGGGAAGCCAAGGCCTCCAAGATGCGGCGGTGATAGACGCAACCGGGCGCGAATTCAAGATGCGACTTGGCAATTCCTGCGTCGGCGTCATGGCACCCTCGAAAGCCGGCCGCCGCCGCCTTGTCCGCGAGTCAATCGCCAAGGGAATACGGCGCACGGTGCGTGCGCTCCCTGTGCGCGAAAATCGGCGAAGCATGCTGATTTTGTTGCCGGAACAGCGCCGGAATGGACTTTGCACACCTCTGCGAGGCAGAATACGCCGCTCGCCCGTTGATTGATTGGTCGCCTGCGGCTAACGATCACGGCAAGGTTGGCAAAGACAGAGGGACCTGCTTGGACGCGATCGAAAAAGCGATCCGGAACGCCTTGGAGAAAGGCAATGCCGAGGACCGCGCGTTCCGCGAGAGGGTCTATCGTTCGGCTTTTGCCGCGCTCGATCGCGCGCTCCAGGCCAATCCCGGTGTGACCGTTGAGGTCGCCATCAAGCGCCGCAAGGCAATCCAGGCGAAAATCACCGAAATCGAATCCGAGTTCCTGCCGGCGGTGCCGGATGCCGGCCCGCAGGGCGATGCACCGGCGGTCGAACTCGGAGCGGACCCGGCGCCCGCGGTCGAAACCGGCCGACAGGCATCGTCCCCCGATGTCGTCGTCGACGGACCCGTGCAATCCGCTGCCGATGCGCCGCGCTCCCGCGTCCTGCCCGTCGTTCCCGATATCATGCCGGACGCCACGCTTCCCGATGCTCCGGCCATCGACATGTCGGTTCCGGCCTCGGCCGGTGCGACGACGGAAGTGGCGCCCGACCGCGATGAACGGCGCATAAGGGGACGTCGCCTGCCGCTGACCGCCATCTTCCTGACCGTGACACTGCTCGCCGCGGTTGGCATCGGCCTGTTCTTCGCCGTGCAGACCGGCGTGTTCAAGACATCCGCGCAACTCGACACCGCCCCGCCGCAGGCGCCGCCGACCGTCGAGGACGACGATTTCACACCGGCCGACGGCGGTCCGGCAAAACCCGGCGCCGCGGACCAGGCGCGCGACTGGATCAATGTGTTTTCGCCGGCCGATGCATCCCATGTCAGCGCGCCGTCTGACGCCAGGGCCGAGGTGATGAAGGACGATACCGGTTCGTTCCTGCGCATCCGTTCCGGCGCGTCCGGTTCGGCGATCAGTTTCGACGTCGGACAAGGCGTGCTGGAGAAGCTCGCCGGCAAACATGCCGTGTTCGACATCATTGCCCGCTCCGAAGAAGGCAAGGAGACGCAGATTTCGGTCGACTGCAATTTCGGCGAACTCGGCGACTGCGGCCGCAAGCGCTATGCGGTCGGCCAGCAGCAGAACGAATATCTGTTCGATGTGCAGTTTCCGGACAAGCATCCGGGCTCGGCCGGCACCATTGCCATCAATTCCGACTTCGACAAGCAGGGTAAGGCCGCGGACATCTACGAAATCCGCGTTTCGATCGAGCCGTAAGAGCGCTGAACGGCTAGCGGTCGAGCAGCGCCTGCAGCGTCTCGATGCGGTCGGCCTCGTTGGCCGGCTTGTCCCAGCGCAGCCGCGAAATGCGGGGAAAGCGCATGGCGACGCCGGATTTGTGCCGGGTCGAGCGGTTCAGCCCTTCGAAGGCGACTTCCAGCACCAGGCCGTTGTCGCGGTCGGCCCGCACCGAACGCACCGGCCCGAAACGCTCGATCGTGTTGTCGCGGACATATTTGTCGATCTGCTTCAGCTCCGCATCGGTGAAGCCGAAATAGGCCTTGCCGACCGGCACCAGTTCCTCCTCGCCTTCGGCACCTGTCCAGACACCGAACGTATAGTCGGAATAGAAGCTCGAGCGTTTGCCGTGGCCGCGCTGGGCATACATCAGCACGGCGTCCACCGTGTGCGGATCGCGTTTCCATTTGAACCATGGACCTTTCGGCCGGCCGGCGACATAGGCTGAGTCCCAGCGCTTCAGCATGACGCCTTCGATGATCGGATGCGGCGGCACCCGGCGCAGTTCCTCCAGCGTTTGCCAATCCGTGAAGTCGACGAATGGCGAAATATCGAAACGGCTCGGGTCGAGCGTTCCGACAAACGCTTCCAGCCGGCCGCGCCGCTCGCGAAACGACAGCGCGCGCAGATCCTCGCCGCCGACCTGGAGCAGATCGTAGCAGCGCATGAAGGCCGGGTATTGCTGCTGCATCTTCGGTGTCACCGTCTTGCGGTTCAGCCGCTGCTGCAGATCCGAGAACGTTCCCGTCGCCTGCCGGGGATCGCCGACAAGCAGTTCGCCGTCCAGCGTTGCGGAAAAATGCATGGCATCGGCGAGGTCCGGAAAGGCACCCGAAACGTCATCGCCGGTGCGCGAATAGAGCCGGCGGATGCCGCCCTCGGCCACCGCCTGGACACGGATGCCGTCCCATTTCCATTCTGCGGCATAATCCGCCGGATCGAGCTTTTCGAGATCGCCTTCACTGAGCGGGTTCGACAGCATTACCGGGCGAAACAATGCCAACGCCGTGTTCCTGGGCTTTTCGGCCTTGCCCTCCAGCCACGCGAACAGCGCTGTGTAAGGCGGTGACAGCCCGTGCCAGAGCTCCTCGATCTCGGCCACTTCGACCTTGCCGAAATCGGCCAGCGCCTGTTTGGCCAGCCGCGCCGATACGCCGATGCGCAGCCCGCCGGTGACCAATTTGATGATGGCAAAGCGCGCCGAGGTGCCGGCGCTGTCGAGCAGCCCGGCCAGTACCTTCGGCCCGTCGGAGCGGCTCGCCGCCTGCAGTCTGGCCACGACCTCGCCAAGCGTCGGCTCGCGGTTCGGAAGGTTTCCGGGCGTTTGCGGCCAGACCAGCGACACCGTTTCGGCGAGATCGCCGACATAGTCGTAGGAATAGCCGAACAGCACCGGATCCATGCGCTCGGTGACCAGCATGCGCAGCATCGCCGGCTTGACCGCGGCAATGTGGAGATCGCCGGTGATGGCAGCCAGCGCCAGCCCGCGATCGGGATCCTCCACGGCTCGGAAATAGTCGGTCAGCAAGGTCAGCTTGCCATTGCGCGACGGCGTCAGCACCAGGCGGTCGAGAAGCTCGGCGAAGCGGTTCATGGTGACACTACTGGATGGGCTTGGCACTTCGGCACACCCCCCTCTGTCCTGCCGGACATCTCCCCCGCAAGGGGGGAGATTGACAGCTTCGATGCCAGCACTCTCCTTGCGCGGTTGGTGATTAGCGAAAGCGGCGGTGACATCTGATCTCCCCCCTTGCGGGGGAGATGGCCGGCAGGCCAGAGGGGGGTGTGAAGGATCGCGGCGCCGGTGATTGGTGGATCAGCAACTAGCATCAATCGCCCTCGTCCTCGTACCCTACCAGGTGCAGTGGTCGCGCCGCGATGCCTTCGAGCTCGCACCAGCGCACCAGCGCTTCCTCGCGGCCATGCGTCACCCAGATTTCCTCGGCTCCGGTCTCCCTAATGGTGGCGGTCAGCTCATCCCAGTCGGCATGGTCCGAGATGATCAGCGGCAGTTCGACGCCGCCTTGCTTGGCGCGCTGGCGAATGCGCATCCAGCCTGACGCGAAGCACGAGATCGGATCGGGAAAGCGCCGCGCCCAGCGGTCGGCGAAGGCCGATGGCGGGCCGACGACGATGGCGCCGGTAAAATCATCCTTGCCCCCGCTTTCGACGGTTGCCGGCTCCAGTTGCCCAAGGTCTATGCCTTGGCTCTGGTAATACTCACTGAGTTTGGCCAGCGCGCCATGGATGTAGAGCGGCCTGTCGTAGCCGGCGTCGCGCAACAGCCGCATCACCCTTTGCGCCTTGCCCAGCGCATAGGCGCCGACCAGATGCGAGCGCTCGGGGAACTGCGCTGCCGATTTCAGCAGGCGGGCGATCTCTTCGGTATCGGGGGGATGGCGAAACACCGGCAGGCCGAAGGTCGCTTCGGTGATGAACACATCGCACTGGATCGGCTCGAATGGCGCGCAGGTCGCGTCTCTCTGCCGCTTGTAGTCGCCGGAAGCGACGATGCGCGTGCCCTGATGCTCGACCGCTATCTGCGCCGAGCCCAGCACATGGCCGGCTGGATGGAAGCTGACGCTGATGCCATTGAGTGCAATCGTCTCGCCGAGCTGTGCCGCTTGCGTCGCGCCAGCGAAATTCTCGCCGTAGCGCAGGCCCATAATGTCGAGCGTCTGCCGCGTCGCCAGCACCGAGCGGTGGCCGGAACGTGCGTGATCGGAATGGCCATGCGTGATCAGTGCCCGGTTGACCGGCCGGACCGGGTCGATGAAGAAATCGCCCGGCGGGCAATAGAGGCCCTCGGGCCGGGGATGAAGCAGGTCGCTGGGGCGCATGATCCCCAAGATAGGATATAATTCCGCGGCGGGAAGCCTGTTGTAACTCACTGCTGACTCCCGCATAGAGCACCGCCGGCTCGATCCGCCGGCAGGACCCATCGCCATGAAACCGCTTCAAGCCTCGTCCGGCGACTTGAACGCCGATCGTCGTGCCGATTATGCCGAGATGCTGCACGCGGATGGCGATCACGCAGCAGCGGCGGAATTGCTGCTCGGCGCGCTGGAAATGACACCGCAATGGGCCATGGGCTGGTTTCGCCTCGGTGAGATGCAGCAGGCGGCGGGCGCGGCGGATCTGGCTGCACAGGCCTGGACGATGTCGCTGCAGCTCGATCCATCGGATCGTCAAGGCGCTGCACTGAACCTGCAATTGATCGGCAAGGCGCCGGCGCTCGACGCGCTCCCCAGCGCCTTCGTCGAGACACTGTTCGACCATTATGCCGAGAGCTTCGACGAGTCCCTGGTCGGCAGGCTGGGGTACCGGCTGCCTGAGATGCTCGACCAAGCCATTCGAGCGGCAAGGCCGGGCCGCTTCGCGCTGGCGCTCGATCTTGGCTGCGGCACCGGCCTGACGGGACAGAGGCTGCGGCCGATCGCCGACCGGCTGGAGGGATATGACATTTCGGCCAGGATGCTGAGAAAGGCGCGGACCAAGGGCGTCTACGATTTCCTCGATAAGGCCGATCTGCGGGATTTTCCCTATGCCGGTCCGAAAGCCGATCTGGTGACGGTGGCCGATGTTTTCATCTATGTCGGCGCGTTGGGCGGCGTGGTGAAGACGATTGCCGGGCTGCTGGCCACGGATGGCCTGTTCGCATTTTCCGTGGAGACGCTGGCTGGCGACGGCGATTTCATGCTGCTGCCGTCGCGCCGCTATGCGCATGCGCAACACTATGTGCGCGAGGTCCTGGCCGCCAACGGGCTTTCGGTCCTGTCACTGGAACCAACCGTGATCCGGCAGGATCGCGGGGAACACGTCAACGGGCTGATCGTTGTGGCCGGGGCTCCGAACTCAGCCTAGCAAAGACCTGGCGACAGCCAGTTCGGCGGTGTCCGCCGTTTTGCCGGGCAGCGCGATAGGAATTTTTTCTTGACATCCTGCCCTCAGCTATGATACATTTTCGCCCATGGTGCTGATTTGTGCCAGTCACCCGCCGCACAGGCGGTTTTTCGTTTGATGCTCCGTCAGCCACGCGCCGGCCAAGGCTCCGAAGGAACCCTTTGCCCCGAACTCGCAGCCCTGCCGTTGTGGCAGGCAAGCTGCCGGCGAAGGGGTCTATCGCCACCTCGCAAACATTCTTGCTGTGAAAAAGTCCGATTTGCATGCGCGACTGATATTTGCGATCTGCTCGCATCAGGGTGGGATATCAGGAGGAGCATAGTCGATGCGCTGGAACATGATGATCTTGGCCTCTTGCCTGCTGACCGCCGGCTGCGTCGGCGGCACTTCGATGTCGGAACAGCAGGATGCGAACGTCCAGTCCTCCCTGCAATATGACAACGTGCCCTGCGACCAGTTGCTGGCGCAGCGCAACGGCTTGGCGCAGCAATACAACCTTCCGACGAAGGCCAAGCCGACCTTCTCCAATCCGGCGATGGGCTTCGGCCCGTTCACGCCTGACATGCGCTCCAAGGCCAAACGCGATACCGACAAGGCGAGCGGCGAGATCGATGCCATGAACCGGTCGATCGATCGCCGCGAATGCGGCCAGCCGGACAAGCAGAAGAAACTCGCCCTGCCTGGCTAAAGATCCGAGGCCGCCACGGGTTGAGAATCGCAGGCAACAAACCACCTCGTAGGGCACGATCGGATGCATCTCTCGGAGCTAGGGGACCGCATATGTATCTTGGGGCCGTCCAACAGCGGCAAGTCGACCCTTGCCGCTGCGATTGCCCGCAAACGTGATCTGGCGACTATTCATCTAGATCAACTCTTCCATCTCCCGAACACGGATTGGGAAGCGCGCCCAAGGGACGAATTCATTGCCTTGCATGACGCCGCTATCGCCGGCGAGCGTTGAGTGATGGATGGAAATTATTCGGTTTGCATGCCCCAACGCTTTCTGCGAGCGACGGGATTGATCTTGTTGGATATATCGACGCCGACAAGCCTGCTGCGCTATATCAGGCGAACACTGTTTGAGATTGAGCGGCGCGGTGCCTAGGAGGGCGGGCACGACAGCATCAAATGGGATATGATCCACCATATCACCGTGGCCACACCGAAAAATCGCAACCGGTACCGGGCAATGTTCGAACAACTCGATCTGCCAAAGGTCCAGTTGTCGTCACTGCGGGCAATCAAGAAATGCTTCCGGGAGTGGGACCTGGCCCGATGAGGCTGTCCTGGTTAATACCCTGCCTCGCGGTCCACCAGATTGTCGAGCTTTTCGCCGCGCTCGAAGGCGTCCATCTGGCGCAGCATGATCGGCGCCAAATGGACAGGGTCGGAGGTCGCCGCCGCGTGCGGCGTCACGAACACTTTTGGATGCCCCCACAGCGGACTGGTCTTCGGCAGCGGTTCGACCTCGAACACGTCGAGGCTTGCCTCCTTCAATGTGCCGTCATCCAGTGCCCGCAAAATGTCGGCATCCTTCTGCAGGCGGCCGCGTCCGGCATTGATCAGCACAGAGCCGCCGAGGCCGTTGCGTTTGCGCAATTCCTTCAGCACGCCATAGTTGATGATGCCCTTTGTCTCCGGCGTCAGCGGCAAAAGCACGACCAGGATGTCGGTTGCCTTGAGGAAGGGGATCAGCCCGGCTTCGCCGGAATAGGTCGCGACGCCTTCCATGGCCTTGTCGGTGCGCGACCAGCCATTGACGGCAAAGCCGAGCGACAAAAGCACCGAGGCCGCGGCGCGGCCGAGACTGCCGAGGCCCATGATGCCAACCGAAATGTCACCGGCAGGCCTCTGCTGCGGCTCGTGCCAGATCTTCTTCGGCTGCTGCGACCGGTAGAGCAGGCCCTGGCGGTGATGGTCGAGAACCCGCCAGACGACATATTCGGTCATGTACTGGGTGAGGTTGTCGGCGACGACCTTGACGATCGGCACATCGGGCAGGCCGGGATCGGCGAAGATATGATCGACGCCGGCGCCGATCGAGAAGATGGCGCGCAGATTGGGCAGCGACGACAACAGGTTCGGCTTCTGCTTCCACACCACGGCATAGGTGATCGACGGGTCGCTGGCGCCGTCGGGCTCCAGCACCACCTCGCGCTCGGCCGACAGGAGCTCGCGCCAGCGCTGCGGATGAAAGCCGGTGACGGCAAGCAGGATACGGCCTTTTTCCATTGCGGTCTTTTAGTCCCTCTCTACGCAAATCACTCGCTGACGATGCCGACCGGTGCCGTCTCGATTTTGAAGGCGGCCGAGATCAGCGCCCGAGTATAGTCGGTTTGCGGATTTTCAAAAATCTGCTGGGAAGGACCGGCTTCGACGATCCGGCCATTGCGCATGACGATGACGTCGTTGGCCAGCGCCCGGATGACTTTCAAATCATGGCTGATGAAGAGATAGGCGAGATCGTGCTTGGCCTGCAGGCTGCGCAGCAGATCGACGACCTGCGCCTGCACGCTCATGTCAAGTGCCGATGTCGGCTCGTCCAGCATGACGAAGCGCGGGTTGAGCACCATGGCGCGTGCGATGGCGACGCGCTGGCGCTGGCCGCCGGAAAACTCGTGCGGATAGCGGTTGCGTGTCGCAGGGTCTAGCCCGACCTCCTTCAGCACGGCGGCCACCTTGTCGTCGCGCTCGTCGGGCGACAGCTTCGGCTCGTGGATCTTGAGGCCTTCTTCGATGATCTCTGCGATCGACATGCGCGGGCTGAGCGAGCCGAACGGATCCTGGAAGACGATCTGCAATTCGCGCCTGAGCGGCCGCATGGCGTTGAAAGTCAGCTGGTTGATGTCGCGACCGTTGAACTGGATCGTTCCGGTCGACGAAATCATTCTTGCCAGCGCCAGGCCGAGCGTCGTCTTGCCGGAGCCGGATTCGCCAACCACGCCAAGCGTCTGGCCGGCGCGCACGGTGACATCGATGCCGTCGACCGCCTTCACATTGTCGACGGTGCGGCGGAAGAAGCCCTGCTTGATCGGGAACCAGACCTTTATGTCCTTGCCGGTCATGACAGGCTTGGCGGCGGCATTGGCGGCCGGCGGCTTGCCCTTCGGCTCGGCCGCCAGCAGATGCCGCGTATAGGCATGCTGCGGATTGGCGAAGATCTCCTTGGTCGGCCCGGTCTCGACGATCTTGCCCTTGGTCATCACGCAGACGCGGTCGGCAATCTTGCGCACGATGCCGAGATCATGGGTGATGAACAGCATCGACATGCCCTTGCGGCTCTTCAAGCCGGCCAGCAGTTCGAGGATCTGCGCCTGCACGGTGACGTCGAGTGCCGTCGTCGGCTCGTCGGCGATCAGAAGTTCGGGCTCGTTGGCCAGCGCCATGGCGATCATCACGCGCTGACGCTGGCCGCCGGACAACTGGTGTGGATAGGCATCGAGGCGCTTGTGCGGATCGCGGATGCCGACCTCGTTGAGCAAGGCCAGTGTGCGTTCCTTGGCCGGGCGGTCGGCCATGCCCTGATGCAGCTTCAGGATCTCGACGATCTGCTGCTCGATCGTGTGCAGCGGATTGAGCGAGGTCATCGGCTCCTGAAAGATCATGGTGATCTTGTTGCCGCGCACCTGCCGCAACTGCTTCTCGCTCATCGCCAGCAGGTCGGCGCCCTGGAACAGGATCTTTCCCGAGGGGTGGCTGGCGCTTGGATAGGGCAGCAGCTTCAGCACCGAAAGCGCCGAGACCGATTTGCCGGAGCCGGATTCGCCGACCAGCGCCACCGTCTCGCCCTTGGCGATGTCGAACGAGATGTGGTCGACGGCCGTCGACTGGCTACCGCCCTGGCTGAAGGCGACGCTGAGGTCCTGTACGCTGAGCAAGGGGGCTTCGCTCATCTGAAGGTCTTGCGCGGATCGAAGGCATCGCGCGTCGCCTCGCCGACGAAGACCAGCAGCGACAGCATCAGCGAGATGACGACGAAGCCGGAGATGCCGAGCCACGGCGCATTGAGGTTCCGCTGCGCCTGCTTGAGCAGTTCGCCGAGCGAGGCGGAGCCGGGCGGCAGGCCAAAGCCGAGGTAGTCGAGTGAGGTCAGCGTCGAGATCGAGCCTGAGAGCAGGAAGGGCATGAAGGTCAATGTCGCCACCATGGCGTTGGGCAGCAGGTGCCGGAACATGATGGTGCGGTTGGGCACGCCGAGTGCCCGGGCCGCGTTGACATATTCGAAATTGCGGGCGCGCAGGAACTCGGCCCGCACCACGCCGACCAGCGCCACCCAGGAGAACAGCAGCATCAGGCCGAGCAGGATGAAGAAGCCCGGCGGCAGGATGGCGGCGACGATGAGCAGGAGATAGAGCACCGGGATGGCGGACCAGATTTCGATGAAACGCTGGAACAAGAGATCCGTCCAGCCGCCGAAATAGCCTTGCACGGCGCCGGCCGCGACGCCGATCAAGGCCGAGCCGGCGGTCAGGATCAGGCCGAACAGCACCGAAATGCGGAAACCGTAGATGACGCGCGCCAGCACGTCGCGCGCCTGGTCGTCGGTGCCGAGCCAATTCCAGTTGCCGACCATGCAGGCCGGGTCGGCGGCACCCTGCGGATACTGGTTGCAGCGCTTCGTGGCGTCATACTGCCACGACGGCTTGGCCGGCGCTGCTTCCGGAATGGCGTTGTTGACGGTCTGATAGGAGTAGCGCACCGGTGGCCAGATCATCCAGCCATTGGCGTTGATCTCGTCCTGGATGACCGGGTCGCGATAATCGGTGACGGCATAGAAACCGCCGAATTTTTCCTCGGGGTAGGCGACCAGCACCGGAAACAGGATCTCGCCCTTGTAGGAGGCGATGATCGGCTTGTCGTTGGCGATGAACTCGGAAAACAGCGACAGCACGAACAGGACGAGGAAGATCCACAGCGACCAGTAGCCGCGCCGGTTGGCTCTGAAGTTCTGCAGGCGCCGCTTGTTGAGCGGCGACAGAAACGGCCGCTTTATCCGCGCGGGTGCCGCGTCCACGGGGACTGTAGCCTCCGACATCAGACGTCTCTCCGCTCGAAATCGATGCGCGGATCGACCCAGGTGTAGAGCAGGTCGGACAAGAGACCGACGAACAGCCCCAGCAGCGAGAAGATGTAGAGGTTGGCGAACACCACGGGATAGTCGCGCTCGACCACCGACCGGAAGCCGAGCAGGCCGAGGCCATCGAGGGAAAAGATGTTCTCGATCAGCAGCGAGCCGGTGAAGAAGGCCGAGATGAAGGCGCCGGGAAAGCCGGCGATGACGATCAGCATGGCGTTGCGGAAGACGTGGCCGTAGAGCACCTGCCGTTCCGACAGACCCTTGGCCCTCGCCGTCACCACATACTGCTTGCGGATTTCTTCGAGGAACGAGTTCTTGGTCAGCAGCGTCGTGGTGGCGAAGGCCGATAGCACCAGTGCGGTCAGCGGCAAGGTCATGTGCCAGAAATAGTCGACGATCTTTCCCCACCAGGACAATTGATCCCAATTGTCCGAGGTGAGGCCGCGCAACGGAAACCAGTCCCAGAAAGACCCGCCGGCAAACAGCACCATCAGCATGATGCCGAACAGGAAGCCCGGAATGGCATAGCCGACAATGACGACGCCGCTGGTCCAGACGTCGAAGGGAGTGCCGTCCTTGACCGCCTTGCGGATGCCGAGCGGGATCGAGATCAGGTAGGACAACAGCGTGATCCACAGCCCGATCGAGATCGACACCGGCATTTTCTCCAGGATCAGGTCGAGCACCGAAATGTCGCGGAAATAGCTGTCGCCGAAATCAAAGCGGGCGTAATTCCAAAGCATCATGCCGAAGCGCTCGAGCGGCGGCTTGTCGAAGCCGAACTGCTTCTCCAGCTTCTTGATGAATTCCGGATCGAGTCCCTGCGCACCGCGATATTTGGAACTGACGTCGCCGGCGGCATCGAAATTGCCGCCAGCGCCCGCGTCGCCACCACCGCCGCCGAGGCGGTCGCTGCCGCCCTGATTGGTCAGCCGGGCGATGACCTGTTCGACCGGACCGCCGGGGGCGAACTGGATGACGGCGAAGGATATCGCCATGATGCCGAACAGCGTCGGGATCATCAAAAGGATGCGGCGCAGGATATAGGCGCCCATCAGGCCTTCTGCCCTCGTTGAGCGAACATCTCAGCCTTTGCCAATTCTTGCCGCCTTGCCCTTATCGAACCACCACAGCGTCTCGACCGGAAAGCCGAAATCGGGCTTCTGTTCGACAAAGCCGAACATGTCCCAATAGGCGACGCGGTGATTCGCCAGATAGTATGTTGGAATCCAGTCGAGCCGCGCGCGCAAGACCCGGTCGAGCGCTCTGAGCGCCGTGACGAGTTCTATACGGTCTTTCGCCTTGCCGGCTGCCGCGATCAGGGCGTCGATGGCCTTGCTTTCGGTGCCCGGATAGTTGCGCTGCCCCGGGATTTTCGCCATCCGGGAATCATAGAGCATCTGCAGGCTGTCGTCGGTCGGCGTCGCCCCGATTGACCAATGCAGCAAGGCGAGATCGAAGTCGTAATTGCTGTGCCGCTGCTCATACTGCGCCGAATCGATTTGCCGGATCGATGCGTCGATCCCGATCGCCTTCATATTCTCGGACCAAGGGGTGTAGATGCGAACGATGCCGTCGTCCTCCGCCAGCATTTCGACCCGCAGCCGCTCACCCTTGTCGTTGACGACGAAACTGCCATCGCGCTTCCAGCCGGCTTGCGCAAGCAATCTCGAAGCCTCGCCCAGCAGCTTGCGGTCATGGCCCGAACCGTCGGACAGGGGCTGTGTTACCGCTTCACCGAAAACCTCTGGCGGCAACTCGGCCCGGAACGGCTCCAGCAGGGCCAATTCCTCAGGCGAGGGCAGGCCTTCGGCCTTGTAGTCCGACCGTTCGAAATTCGATTGAGAGCGCTCGTAGGAGCCGTAAAACAGCGCCCGCTTCATCCATTCGAAATCGAAGCACCTGGCGATCGCCCGCCGCACCCGCTCATCGCGGAATTGCGGACGACGCTGGTTCAGCGCGACAGCCTGCATGTCCGGCGTCTTCTCGCCGGGAAATTCCCGTTTGACGACCTTGCCGTCCTTCAGCGCCGGAAAGTCGTAGCCGGTAGCCCATACCCGTGAGGTGAATTCCTCGCGAAAATGCGTGTCGCCTTTCTTGAAGGCCTCGAATGCCGCTTGCCGGTCAAGATAGAAGTCGATGCGGATGCGGTCGAAATTGTAGAGGCCGCGGTTCACTGGCAGATCGCGGCCCCAATAGTCGGCCACGCGGTCATATTCGACAGTCTGTCCGGCCGCCACGCGTCCAATCTTGTAGGGACCCGAGCCAAGCGGCGGTGTCATGGTCGAAGCATCGAAATCATTGGCCGTATAAAAGGCCTTGGAGACGATAGGCATTCCCACGATCGCAAGGATGTTTTGCGCCGACTGCTTGCCGTTGAGGGTGAGATCGACGGTAGCGGGATCGACCGCAACCGCGTCGGTCATGTACCGCAACGCTTGGGAAAGGTTAGGATGGCCTTTGTCTTGATAAAGCTTCAGCGAAAAGACAACGTCCTGCGCGGTCAGCGGCGAACCGTCGTGGAAACGCGCTTGCGGTCGCAGCGCGAAGCGGAAACCGTTGCGGTCCGGCGACAGGGTAACGGTTTCGGCAAGCAGGCCGTAGGCCGCATCCGGCTCATCGAGCGCGCTTGTCATCAGGGAATCGAAACAAAGTTCGGTACGCGGCGGCGCCTCCCCCTTCAACACCAGTGAGTTCAATGTGTTGAAGGTCAGGAAGCTCTGATTGAGGGTCGAGTTCGGCGGCGCGAAATTCATCTGGCCACCCTTTGGGGCGTCCGGATTGACGTAGTCGAAATGCGCGAAACCGAGCTTGTATTTGAGGTCGCCGAAGGCCGACAGGCCGTGCAGCTTGGTGCCGGTCGCAGTGTCGGCGAAGGCCTTGCCGGGCAGCAAGGCGGCGGCTGCCGCGGCACTGCCCAGGGCGAGAAAGTCGCGGCGGGCAAGGGCCGCCATCAATTGCCACCCTTGTATTTGGCCGCCAGCGCCTTCTCCTTGTCCGGGTCGATCCACCAAGAGTCCAAATCGACGCCGAGATAGGTTGGCTGTTTTTCAGGCATTGCGAACTTGTTCCAGTATGCGGCCCGAACTTTCCCCAGGTGCCATTGCGGCACCATGTAGAAGTTCCAAAGCAACACTCGGTCAAGGGCATGGGTCGCAGCCATCAGGTCGTCTCGGTCCGTTGCAAAGATGACGCGGTCGATCAGTGCGTCGACGACAGGATTCTTGATGCCGGCCAAATTTCGTGATCCGGCCCTGTCCGCAGCTGTGGAACTGAAAAAGTCGCGCTGTTCGTTGCCGGGTGAGTTGGATTGCTGAAAACCTGCGAGCGCCAGCATATCGAAGTCGAAAGCGCGAGTACGGTTGGTGTATTGGCTGTCATCGACAATGCGCAGCGTTGCATCGATGCCCAGCCGCCGCAAATTGTCGATGAAAGGCGAGGCGACCCGCTCGTCAACGGGATCGTTGCCGAGGAACTCGATCTTGAACACTTCGCCGGTCTTCGCATTCACCAGCTTTCCGGCCTGATTGACCCAGCCGGCTTGCTTGAAAAGCTCGTAGGCCTTGCGCAAATTCTCGCGACCCGATTGTGGCGTGTCGTAGACCGGCAGCTTGAATTCCTGCTTGAACAGTTCAGGTGGCAACTTGTCTCGAAACGGCTGGAGTATCTCCAACTCCTTGCCCTGTGGCAGGCCGGTCGAGGCCAGATCGCCGCCTTCGAAATAGCTGTCTGTGCGCGTATAGGCGCCGAAGAAAATGGTTCGGTTCATGCTCTCGAAATCATACGCGTAGGTGAGTGCCTGGCGTACGCGTACATCCTGGAACAGCGGGCGGCGCGTATTTATCAAATAGGACTGCATGGGTTCCGGTGAGGTTGTGGGGAACTCCTTTTTGATGACATCTCCGGATTTGATCGCCGGAAAGGTGTATTCGACCGCCCAACGCTGGGCGCGTGTCTCGGCGCGGAAGTCTTCGAACCCCCCTTTGGTGAAGGCCTGCCAACCGGCGTTGTCGTCAAGGAAATAGCTGAAACGCTGCCTGTCGAAATTCTCGCGGCCGATCTTCACTGGCAGTTTGGCGCCCCAATAGTCCGGCACACGCTGCCAGACGATTTCGGAACCCGGCTTGAAACTCGCGATCTTGTAGGCCGCTGACCCCAGCGGCGGCTCCAGAGTCGTCTTGGTGATGTCGCGCTTCTTGCCGCTGGCGTCGTTGCCCTCCCACCAATGCTTTGGCAGAACGACGAGATCGCCGAGAATCTTCGGCAGTTCCCTGTTGCCTTTCTGATTAAAGTGGAACTCGACCTCGCGATCGGAGACCGCGACCGCGTCGGTGACGTTCTCAAAATAGCGGTTATACAACGGGCTGTTGGCCTTCAGCACCTGGAACGACCAGATCACGTCGTCGACAGTGATCGGCTGGCCGTCGTGCCATTTGGCGCGCGGGTCGAGGCGGTAGGTCGCGGAGGAATAGTCGGCCGGATACTTGTAGGCATCGGCGATCAGTGGGTGGCTGGTGCTGCCTTCGTCGGTCGCCTGCTCCATCAGCGTGTCGTAGAGTAGGCCGCCGCCGAATCCCACGAGGCCGGCCGCCGGCGATCCCTGCACGATATAAGGATTGAAGTTGTCGTAGGTGCCGATCACCACCCGGTTCAGCGTGCCGCCCTTGGGCGCGTCGGGGTTGACGTAGTCGTAGTGCTGGAAATTGGCGCCGTATTTGGACTCGCCGATCAGCGATGACGTGGTGCGCCATTCATCGGCGAGGGCAGCCTGCAATCCCGCCGCCAGAAGGGCTGCCGCCAGCAACGACTTGAGAAGCGTTCGGCCAACCGTCATGCACTATCCTCTTCGCAATGCCCGTTCATCGGCAATCTAGATGATTTGGCGCCCGTGAAAACCGCCATGCGCGGCTTTGTCGCCGCCTATGCGGTTTTCCCAACAAAAAAGCCGGGCTGAACCCGGCTTTTTCAAGGTCGTCGAGATGATATCTGGTTATTGGGCAGGCGCCGGTGCGGGTGCGGCCGGAGCCGGGGCGGCAGGAGCGGCCGGTTTCGCGGGCGCGGCACCATCAGCCGGCTTTGCCGGAGCGGCTGCATCGGCAGGCTTGGCGGGCGCGCCTGCATCGGCGGCGGCACCCGGTGCCGGCAGCGGCTTGGGATTGTCGGACAGCGTGCGCAGATAGGCGATGACGTTGGCGCGGTCTTCTTCCTTCGGCAGGCCGGCAAAGCCC
This sequence comes from Mesorhizobium sp. M0848, assembly GCF_040319805.1. NCBI lineage: Bacteria > Pseudomonadati > Pseudomonadota > Alphaproteobacteria > Hyphomicrobiales > Phyllobacteriaceae > Mesorhizobium > Mesorhizobium sp. M0848. Next base: position 20,646 of record NZ_JAMYOM010000021.1, read on the forward strand.
ATCGCCGTGCCTTTAACGTCCTTCTTGGGCGACGTGATGAAGTGGTTGAGGTTATCGTAGGTCCACTTCTCTGTGCCGCCCTTGGAATATCCCTTCATGCCCGCCGAATAGGCGAAGCCCTCGTGAGAGGCGACCGGACGGTCGACGATGTCCCACAGATCGGGGCCGACCTTGTTAGGACCGCCCTTTTCGCCGGAATGGCAGGCCTGGCACTTCTTGAAGATGGCAGCGCCCTGTTCGGCATTTGCATTGGCCAGAAGATCTGCGATCGGCTTTTCGGCTGCGGCAGGAGCGGCCGGGCCGCCTTCGGCGGGCTCCGCGGCCTCGATGGCGAAGCCGGGCTTTTCCGGCGCAGGCGAGGCAAACAGCGCATCGGACACAATGCCGACCGAGAAGACGACGAAAACGGTTCCGAGCAATCCGGCGAGCAGTTTGTTGACTTCGTTGGAATCCATACGCCCCTTGCTCCCTTTTCCGGCGGACAGAACCGTCCACTCCGTCCGTCGGTATCGTGACCCGTCCTGCCAGGGCGGTCAAATCGGGCGGAAACTAGGTCTTTTGCTGCGGCGTTGCAACACCTATAAGGGCGCTTCCAGTGAGACCTTTTGCCACTTTCCCTGTCCTCTTTCGAGACGCCTTGCACCCGAAATGTCCACGCTGATCCTGATCCCGGCCCGCATGGCCTCGACCCGCCTGCCGGGCAAGCCGCTGGCCGACATCGCAGGCGCCCCGATGATCGTCCATGTCGCCCGCCGCGCCGCCGAAGCCGGCCTTGGCCGGGTGGTGGTGGCGACCGACACGCAAAGCGTGGCGCAAGCGATGCGCGCGCACGGGTTCGAGGCCGTGATGACGCGCACGGATCACGAATCCGGCTCCGACCGCATCCACGAGGCGCTGATCGCGCTCGACCCCGGGCGCAAGGTCGAAACCATCGTCAATGTGCAAGGCGACCTGCCGACCATCGATCCGCAGATTATCGCCGCGTCGCTCAGGCCTTTCGAGGACAGTGCGGTGGACATCGCCACGCTCGGCGTCGAGATCGTCCGCGACGAGGAAAAGACCAATCCCAATGTCGTCAAGATCGTCGGTTCGCCGCTTTCCGGCAGCAGGCTGAGGGCGCTCTATTTCACCCGTGCCACGGCGCCTTGGGGCGAGGGGCCGCTCTATCATCATGTCGGCCTCTACGCCTATCGCCGCGAAGCACTTGAGCGTTTCGTCGCGCTGAAGCCGTCGCCGCTCGAACGGCGCGAGCGGCTGGAACAGTTGCGGGCGCTGGAAGCCGGCATGCGCATCGACGCCGAGATCGTCCAGTCGCTGCCGCTCGGCGTCGACACGCCGGAAGACCTCGAACGCGCCAGACAGATCCTTTCAACCTGAGATATCGGCATGCCTGAAAAGACCAACAGAATATCCTTCCAGGGCGAGCCGGGCGCCAATTCCGACACTGCCTCCCGCAACGTCTATCCATCGATGGAGCCCTTGCCGTGCCCGACCTTCGAGGATGCGTTCAACGCGGTCGAGACCGGCAAGGCCGATCTCGCCATGATCCCGATCGAGAACACCATTGCCGGGCGCGTCGCCGATATCCATCATCTCTTGCCGGAATCGAAGCTGCACATCATCGGCGAATATTTCCTGCCGATCCATTTCCAGCTGATGGTGCTGCCGGGCGTCAGGCGCGACGAGATCAAGACGGTGCACAGCCACATCCACGCGCTTGGCCAGTGCCGCAAGTACATCCGCAAGAACGGCTGGAAGGCGATCGTCGCCGGCGATACGGCTGGTGCAGCCAAGATGGTCTCCGAGGTCAAGGACCGCACCATGGCGGCGCTGTCGCCGGCGCTGGCAGCGACCCTCTACGGGCTCGACATCATCGAGCAAAACGTCGAGGACACCGACAGCAACGTCACCCGCTTTGTCGTCCTGACCAAGAACAAGCAATGGGCCGAGCGCCCATCACCCGACGTCAAGATGATGACGACCTTCATCTTTCGCGTCCGCAACGTGCCGGCCGCGCTCTACAAGGCGATGGGCGGTTTTGCCACCAACGGCATCAACATGACCAAGCTGGAGAGCTACCAGTTGGGCGCTTTCACGGCGACGCTGTTTTATGCCGACATCGAGGGCCATCCCGACGACCCGCTGGTCAAGCTTGCGCTGGACGAGCTCCGTTTCTTCTCCCGCGAAGTGCGGATTCTGGGCGTCTATCCGGCCAGTGAGTCGCGTGAGCAGTGGAAGGTTGCGGACTGATCGCTACTGGGCATGATCTTGTCCAAAAACCGGTTTCCACTTTTCGGGACCATGCCCTAAATCACCGCGCCCAGCGGCACGTAGTCGATCTCCATGAAGGCCTCGACCTCCGGCACCCAGCGGTCGCGCACGAAGGCGACATGGTCCGGATGGTCGTTGTACCTGTTGTAGGCGGCCTGGTCGGCGAACTCCATCGAGAAGCCGAAATGATAGTCGTTCTTGGGGCTGATCTGCCGCAATTGCTCGAAATGCGTGACGCCTCTGATCGCGGTTAGGATTTTCTTGGCGTCGACCAGGAACCGCTTTTCCTCCAGCGAATGCGGCGGATGCTTCAGCGTGAAAACGACGGTGTGACGGATCATGTCCTGCTCCTGCAATGTCTTTCGGTGTTCGCTGCCATCATTCTGAATCGACCCAGGCGCGGATGAGGTGATGCGCAATGGCGCCTTTCGGCGGCGTGACCAGATTGTCCTTGTGCGTCCTTTCCAGCATCAGGCGCACCTCGTCGCGAAAAAACCAGCGGCAGTCCTCAAGCTCGTTGAGGTCGGCCTGGATATCGTCATTGAGCGGCTCGCCGAAGCAGCCGATCATCAGCGAATAGGGGAACGGCCAGGGCTGGCTGGCGTGGTAGACGACGCGGCCAAGCCGTATACCGGCCTCTTCCAGCGTCTCGCGGCGCACCGCCGCCTCGATCGTCTCGCCCGGCTCGATGAAGCCGGCAAGGGCCGAGTACATGCCCGGCGCGAAATGCCGGCCGCGTCCGAGCAGGCATTTTTCCCGCGTCGCCGTCAGCATGATCGCCACCGGGTCGGTGCGCGGAAAATGCTCGGTGCCGCAATTCGGGCAATGGCGCTTGTAGCCGCCGGCCCGCATCTGCGATTCCGTACCACATTTGCTGCAGAAGCGATGGCTGGCATGCCAGGCAAGCAGGGCCGCCCCTTGCGCCATCGCGCCAGCCGCCGCCTCGTCGATCAGCCCTTGCATGTAGACCGAGCGGTAGTCGATGGCCTTGACTGCTTCCGGAAGCTGTTCGGGTTCGAAGCCGGCGGGCACGGCCAGCACCGGTCCTCGTTCGGAAAAGCCGAGCAGAATGCCTTGCGCTAGGGAAACCTTGAAGGGCTCGCTCTCGGTGGCGCCGAACCAGGGATCGAGAGCGCCGCTATCGCCGAGCTTCAAATAGAGCCGGCCGCCATGCATCAGAAGCAGCCGTGTCGCCGGATCGGCCAGCGCCTTGTCGACCGAATCGTCGGCGCGGTTCTCGGACTGCCGGTCGATCATGTTGCCGGCAAAGCCGACGAACTGGCTCGGCTCGCGCAAAGGCGCGTCAAACAGGCGGAAGCTCATGGGGACTCTGGGATACGTTGAGGGATGGACACGGGGAACGCTTATAGCGCCGCCTTGATCGTTTCGGCAAACCGTCGCAAGTCGGAACGTTGATAGGGCTCTCGCAGACCATGTCCCCACACAGGGCCTGGCCAGCCGGGATCGCCTTCCGAACGCGCGATGACATGGATGTGCAACTGGCGCACGATGTTGCCGAGCGCGCCGGTGTTGATCTTGGTGCAGCCGGTCGCCTTCTTCAGCGCCTGCGCCACCATATTGGTCTCGAAGGTCAGCATCGTCTGGTCGAGCGGCGTCATGTCATGGATTTCCTCCGCGCCGGGCCGCTGCGGCACCAGCAGCAGCCATGGCCAGCGGCGGTCGTTCATCACCCGCAATTCGCACAGCCCAAGCCACATCAACTGTTCGCTGTCCGCCTCCAGCCGTGCGTCCAGCGTGAATCCGGCCTCCAGGCCCGGCAGCATCGGCGTTTCCCTTGCTTTTCTTGGTTTGCTCAACACATGAAGGCTAGAGCGGCGGCAAGGGGGCTGCAAGCGAATCATTGCGCCCCTCACGCATTGGTGCGCCAATTCCATATTTTGCGATTTCTTCGGCGGACTTGCATTTCGTCGCGCAATTGCCGATATGGAAAGCGGGAGGTTGGTGGTGGACGATCCACTCGCCAACCGGGTCAGGTCCGGAAGGAAGCAGCCCTAACGAGCCCGGAACGGGTCATTGTTCCAGCCTCCCACCTCATCGGCCCCTCTCGCGACATTGACGACGCATTGCAGCGCGGGCGAGACTATGCGCAGGAATCGGCCGCCTTCGGGCGCGGCCATTTGGAGCTTTACGGGCGTATGAGCGAAGCCGGAAATTCGGGACCAAAAAGCCTGGAGATAGGCAAGGCCGCCGCCTATCGCGTGCTGGCGCGCAAGTACCGTCCTTCGAACTTCTCCGAGCTGGTCGGCCAGGAGCCGATGGTGCGCACCCTCACCAATGCCTTTGCCACCGGCCGCATCGCCCAGGCCTGGATGCTGACCGGGGTGCGCGGCGTCGGCAAGACCACGACGGCGCGCATCCTCGCGCGGGCCCTGAATTATAAAACCGCTGATATCGACCAGCCTTCGGTCGACCTCGCGGTGCTCGGCGAGCATTGCCAGGCGATCATGGAGGGCCGCCATGTCGACGTCATCGAGATGGACGCCGCCTCGCATACCGGCATCGACGACATCAGGGATATCATCGAGCGCGTGCGCTATGCGCCGGTCTCGGCCCGTTACAAGGTCTATATCATCGACGAAGTGCACATGCTGTCGACACAGGCCTTCAACGGCCTGCTGAAGACGCTGGAAGAGCCGCCGCCGCACGTCAAATTCATCTTCGCCACCACCGAAATCCGCAAGGTCCCGATCACTGTCCTGTCGCGCTGCCAGCGCTTCGACCTGAGGCGCATCGACGCCGGCGCGCTGGTCGCGCATCTCGGCTCGATCTCGGCCCAGGAAGGCATTGCGGTCGACGACGACGCGCTGGCGATGATCGCGCGCGCCGCCGAAGGCTCGGCCCGTGATTCGCTCTCCATCCTCGACCAGGCGATTGCCCATGGCGCCGGCACTGTCGGTGCCGCGGCTGTGCGGGCGATGCTGGGACTTGCCGACCGCGCCCGCATCGTCGATCTGTTCGAACATGTGATGAAGGGTGATGTGGCAGCCGCCCTTGGCGAATTCCGTGCGCAGTATGACACCGGCGCCGATCCGGCCGCCGTGCTGACCGACCTTGCCGAATTCAACCATCTCGTCACCCGGCTGCGTTTCGTGCCGACGGCCATCGAGGATGCCTCGCTGTCGGAGGACGAGCGGCAGCGCGGCGCCGATTTCGCAAGGACGCTGTCGGTCAGGGTGCTGTCGCGGACATGGCAGATGCTGCTCAAGGGCATTCCCGAAGTGCAGTCCTCCAACCGGCCGGTCAGTGCCGCCGAAATGGTGCTGATCCGGCTGGCGCATGCCGCCGACCTGCCGACGCTGGACGAGGCGTTGAGATCGCTCGAGGGCGGAGCGTCGGTCCAAAGCGGCGCGCCGCGCCCGAATGGCGCGCCTGCAAGTTCCGGCAACGGCGGTGGCGCCGGCGCGGTGGCGCAGACGCGCATGCCCGCCGGTCCTGGCGGTGCGCAGACCATGCGGCTGGTCGAAGCCTCGCCTGCTGCCGTTGCCTACGTCGCTCCTCCGGAGCCGGCCATGGAATCGGCGCCGCTGAAATCGCTGGCCGACATCATTGCGCTCGCCGATGCGCAGCGTGACATCGCCTTCAAGGTGCTGGTCAAGAGCTGCATCCGGTTTGTGCGCATCGAGCCCGGCCGCATCGACGTCGGCCTGACCGGCGATGCGCCCAAGATGCTGCTCAACGACCTGACGACGAAATTGCGCGCCTGGACCGGCCGCAGCTGGCTGGTCTCGCTGTCGAAGGAAGAGGGCGGCCAGACGCTCGCCGAAATGGAATCGGCCAAGCGCGAGACGGCTTTTCTCGATGCCAAGAGCGACCCGACCGTGGCCGCTATCCTGGCGCGCTTTCCCGGCGCCAAGATCATCGACGTGCGCATTCCAGACGCGCCGGAAGCCGAAACGACAGAGGCTGAAGTGCCGGTCGAGCCGCCGGCTGACGACGATGAACCCTGATCCAGCCACGAATCCGCAAAGGACCCGACCATGAAAGATCTTCTCGGCCTGATGGGCAAGGCGAAGGAAATGCAGGCCAAGTTCCAGGCCATGCAGGACGAGATCGCCACGCTGGAAGCGTCCGGCCAGGCCGGCGGCGGCCTGGTCAATGTGACGCTGACCGGAAAATTCGAGATGAAGTCGCTGAAGATCGATCCGTCTCTGTTCAAGGAAGACGATGTCGAGATCCTGGAAGACCTGGTGCTGGCCGCTCACAACGACGCCAAGACCAAGGTCGAGCAGATCATGCAGGAAAAGACCAAGGCGCTGACCGCAGGTCTGCCGATCCCGCCGGGAATGAAACTGCCCTTCTAGCATTCGGCGCGCGCGCCCATCATCGACATGACCGAAGAGCCCTCCGAAAGACTGATCGAGCAGCGTATCCGCAACAGGATCTACGAGATCCTGGAAATCCTGGCCGATTGTGACGACGGCGTCGATCTCGTCGGCATCAAGGGTTATTTCTATCTGTTCGAGGATTTCGTCCATCGCCCTTCGATCGAAGCCGGCACATCGGCGCTTTCGAAGGACGAGCGCGCGATCGTGCTGGAGATCGCCGAATTCCTGGAGGCGGCAAGCGAGACAAATCCGGACTTCACCAAGGCTGAGTTCATTGACAGCGACTGGCCGGGAAAGATCGCCCCGACGGCCAGGGAGGCGCGGACGCTGTTCCTCCGGCGCGGCCTGTTTTCGGAGAAGGTCGAGGAGCTTGAGCCTGGCCAGCGGCCATGATTGCGGCCGGGCTGCAGACCGGTTCCAGGAGAAATTAACAGCGTTTGCCCGGGAAAAGCGCGTAGTGCTTTCCCTTGGGGCAATTGCGGCGAAACAAAGAGAGAGAGGTCATCGCCTTTGTGAAATGATGGGTGCGATCTATCTGGAAAACCAGGAAATTGTGCCAATTTGGCAACAGCGCGTTGTTAATAACGTTTTGGCCATCATTTTGCCCGAAAGTGTCTCATTCTTGCCGCAGCCTGGGGGCGGGCACGAAGTGAGAGGGTTACCTGTTGATTTCTACGCGATGGAAGACGCCGCTGTTGCTCGGCGCCGTCATTTCACCCCTGTTTTTGGCTGCCTGTAGCCAGACCACTTCACACGGCATGTCCGTCGCCAGCCTGACCGACGCCATCACGCCGGGTTTCCTGAGCTCCCGGGCGTACAGCCACACGCCGAAGGACAAGGAATGCCTGGAACGGGCGATGTTCTTTGAATCCAACCGCTCGAGCCGCGACGGCATGATCGCGGTCGGCACGGTGGTGATGAACCGGCTGCGCTCCGGCAAGCACGGCAGCACCATCTGCGCGGTGGTGGGCGAGCGCGGGCAGTTTGCCCCCGGCGTCATGACAAGGCCGATGAATTCACGCGCAATGCCCGATGTCGAGGAAGCCGCCGACGCGGTGCTGAAGGGGGAGCGCAAGTCCAAGCTCAAGAACACCATGTTCTTCCACACCGCCGGCCTACGCTTCCCCTACAAGAACATGCACTACACCATGGTTGCCGGCGGCAATGCCTTTTACGAGAAGCGCGGCCGCAACTGGCAGCCGCTGCCGGACGAGCCGCAGGTCGCCATTGCCTCGGCGGCGCCGCAGAAGCCAGCGGAGCCGGTGACGATGGTCGCGTCCGCCGAGCCGGTGCGTCCGGCCAAGCCGGCCACCGTCCGGTCCGCTCCTGCCCAACAGACCTATATGACCGCGGCCGCCGCGCCGGCCGCGAAATCGGCGCGTGTCTCGGCGGAGCCGACGGTGGTGGCGATGCAGGAGCCGATGGAGGAACCGGATGCCGCCCGTTTTGGCGGAACCTTGAACACAAGGACGAGGGTCATCTCCTCGGTCGAGGAAGCGCCGCAAGAGGCGTCTATGGGTTTCCAGTCGACGCCTGAGAACACCGACGCTGTCGGCGCGATGATCGTCAGCCAGGGCCGGCCGCTCGAAACCAACTGATCTGCTCTCCATGATCCCATGGCCCCGCCCATTTTGGTCCGCCAGGGCCAATATGGCGGTCATGCGTATGCGGATGTTCCAAAGCGCTCTGAAAAATCCTAGATCAGAGCGATGTCGAAGCGAATCGCCGGTCCCGAGATCGAACGTCTGATCCAGCTCCTGGCCAAGGTGCCGGGGCTGGGTCCCCGTTCGGCCAGGCGTGCCGCCCTTCATCTGATCAAGAAGAAGGAGCAGCTTCTGTCGCCGCTGGCCGCCGCCATGGCCGAGGCGGCCGACAAGGTGCGCATCTGCTCGACCTGCGGCAATGTCGATACATCGGACCCTTGCATGATCTGCACCGATCCGCGCCGAGATGCCGGCACCATCATTGTCGTCGAGGACGTCTCCGACCTGTGGGCGCTGGAGCGCGCGGCGGCGATGAATGTGCGTTACCACGTTCTCGGCGGCACGCTGTCCCCGCTCGACGGCATCGGCCCCGAGCAGCTCAACATGCGCTCGCTGATCGACCGCGTCGCCGGTGGCGAGGTCAAGGAGATCATCCTCGCCGTCAATGCTACGGTGGAGGGCCAGACGACCGCGCATTACCTCACCGATCAGCTGTCCGGCTTCGATATCAAGGTGACACGACTGGCGCATGGCGTGCCTGTCGGCGGCGAACTCGACTATCTCGACGAGGGCACGCTGGCCGCGGCGCTGCGCTCGCGGACGGCGTTTTGACAAAGTTGCGGCAGAGGATGCGGATCATGATTGTTGCGCATCCGTCGAGGCTGGTGCCAAGCACCCCCCTCTGTCCTACCGGACATCTCCCCCGCAAGGGGGGAGATCGGATGTCATCTTTGTTTTCGCAAATCGCCGACATTGCAACAAGAGCGCCGCCGATGAAGCGGCCAATCTCCCCCCTTGCGGGGGAGATGTCCGGCAGGACAGAGGGGGGTGTGAAGGAACGCAAACCTCTCAGATTGGCTCTGTTTTCCTTTTTTGCAGTTCTTCTCGCGGTCCTCCTTTCCACCCCCGCCTCCGCCGCAAAGATCGACGACCAGTTTCGCGCCTGGCTGCAGAACGACCTTTGGCCGCAAGCCAGGGCGAAAGGCATTTCCAAAGCCACCCTCGATGCCGCCTTCGACGGCATCAATCCCAATCTGAAGCTGCCCGACCTGGTCAAGCCGGGCGATAAGGCGACCACGCCGCAGAAGCAGCACCAGGCCGAATTCGGCTCACCCGGCGCCTATTTCGCCGAGAAGACGGTTCGCGCGGTGACGGCGGGCGGCCGGGCGCGCGAAGCCACCAATGCCAGGACACTTGCATCTATCGAAAAGCGCTACGGCGTGCCGGGCGAAGTGCTGCTGGCGATCTGGGGCCGCGAGACCGGATTCGGCGCGGCGAAGATGCCCTACGACGCCTTCGAAGTGCTGGGCACCAAAGCGTTCATGTCGACCAGGAAGGACTTCTTCCGCACCGAACTGCTTGCTGCACTCGAGATCGTCGAGCGCGGGCTGGCTCCGGTCGGCGCGATGAAATCGTCCTGGGCCGGAGCGCTCGGCCAGCCGCAATTCATGCCGACCTCGTTCCTGAAACATGCCGTCGATTTCGACGGCGACGGCCGCGCCGACATCTGGAACTCGACGCCGGACGTGCTGGCCTCGATCGCCAATTATCTCGTCCACTATGGCTGGGTAAAGGGCCGTGGCTGGGGTTTCGAGGTGATGGTGCCGGAAAGCGTTTCCTGTTCGTTGGAAGGCCCGGACCAGGGCAAGAAAATCTCCGAATGGGCGGCAATGGGCGTTAGGCGCGTCGGCGGCAAGCCGTTTCCAGCGAGTGAGATGAAGGCCGAAGGCTTCCTGCTGATGCCGGCAGGGCGCAGCGGTCCGGCCTTTATCGCCACGCCCAATTTCTACGTGCTGAAGCAGTACAACACCAGCGACCTCTACGCGCTGTTCATCGGCCATGGCGCCGATCGCATCGCCCATGGCGATCAGAATTTTGCCGGCAGCTGGGGCGCGGTCGGCGGGCTCCACCGTTCGGACATAGCCGCTCTGCAACGCGCGCTGGAAGCCAAGGGCTATGACGTCGGCAGCGCCGATGGCCTGCCCGGCTTCAAGACCCGCCGTTCGATCGGCATTTGGCAAGCCAAGAACGGCCGCGCCGCCACCTGCTTCCCTGACACCAGCCTGGTCACGGCGCTGAGATAGCCGCGACATTCGCCAGATTATCCTCGATCGGCAGCCTCGATTGGCTGGCCGATGCGTCGACATCCCACCGGCCTTTCTGGCCCATTGAGCCATCGTATAAATGCTCGTTGCCCGCCACGAGGCTGCCGGATATGGTGTTGACCAACTGGACAAAAACCGCAACGGTAAGAGATCAGTGGGGCCTTCTCCAGGCCCGAAAAGAATTGCACAACCCTGAGCCGGGAACTCAGGTCAACAAACAACAAAACAGGGAACAATCACGATGATGATGGAAAAGTTTGCTCTACGCTCTCGCTTCCTGCTGGCGGGTGCAGCCATGTCCGCGCTGCTTCTGGCCGGCGCGCCCGCCGGTGCGGTCACGCCCGCCGACACGCTGGTCGAAGGTTTCGCGATCGACGACATCATCTCCATGGATCCGGGCGAGGCGTTCGAGCTGTCGACCGCCGAGGTCACCGGCAACACGTATGATCTGCTTGTCCGTCTCGACCTCAGCGACACCTCCAAGGTCAAGGGAGACCTTGCCGAAAGCTGGACCGTCTCCGATGACGGCCTGACCTACACATTCAAGCTCAAGCCCGGCCTGAAATTCGCTTCCGGCAATCCGATCACCGCGGCCGACGTCGCCTGGTCGTTCGAACGCGCCGTCAAGCTCGACAAGAGCCCGGCCTTCATCATCGGCCAATTCGGCATCAGCGGCGACAACGTCGCCGAGAAGGCCAAGGCGGTCGACGAGACCACCTTCCAGTTCACCGTCGACAAGGCCTATGCGCCGAGCTTCGTGCTGAACTGCCTGTCGGCAACGGTTGCATCGGTGGTCGACGCCAAGCTGGTCAAGGAACATGTCGCTGCGGTGACGCCGAGCGCCGACTACAAATGGGACAATGATTTCGGCAATGCCTGGCTGAAGACCGGCTATGCCGGCTCCGGCGTCTTCAAGCTGCGCGAATGGCGGGCCAATGAGGTGGTCGTTCTCGAGCGCAACGATAATTACTACGGCGAGAAGGCCAAGCTTGCCCGCGTCATCTACCGCAACATGAAGGAAAGCTCGGGCCAGCGCCTGGCGCTCGAGGCCGGCGACATCGACGTTGCGCGCAATCTCGAGCCGAACGACCTCGACGCCATCGCCAAGAACGCCGATCTCACCTCGACCAGCGCGCCGAAGGGCACGGTCTATTACATCAGCCTCAACCAGAAGAATGCCAACCTCGCCAAGCCCGAGGTCCGCCAAGCCTTCAAATACCTGGTCGACTACGATGCGCTGAGCTCGACGATCCTCAAGGGCATCGGCGAAATCCACCAGACCTTCCTGCCGAAGGGTGTGCTCGGCGAATTGGATGAGAATCCGTTCAAGTTCGATGTCGCCAAGGCCAAGGAATTGCTGGCCAAGGCCGGTCTGCCCGACGGCTTCAGCGTAACCATGGACGTACGCACCGGTCAGCCGACGACCGGCATGGCGGAATCGATCCAGCAGACGCTCGGACAGGCCGGCATCAAGCTCGAGATCATCCCGGGCGACGGCAAGCAGACGCTGACCAAGTACCGCGCCCGCAACCACGACATCTATATCGGCCAGTGGGGCCAGGATTATTTCGACCCGAATTCCAACGCCCAGACCTTTGCCTCGAATCCGGACAACTCGGATGCGGGTAAGTCCAAGACGCTGGCCTGGCGCAACGCCTGGGACATTCCGGACCTGACCAAGGAGACGGAAGCAGCGCTGCTCGAGAAGGACGCCGGCAAGCGCGCTGACATGTACAAGGATCTCGAGAAGAAGATCCTGGACACCAGCCCCTTCGTCGTCATCCACCAGCAGCTGGAAGTGGCCGGCCTGCGCAAGAACCTCAAGGGCTTTGCCCTCGGCCCGAGCTTCGACAGCAATTTCGTCGGGCCGGTGTCCAAGGAATAGTGCTCGCGGACACGCCGCATGAGCACGGTTGAAAAGGAAGTGGCGGCGGGGCGCGGCAGCGCCCGTGCCGTCGCTATTGCATCATCGCTTGGCCGTTTCCTGGTCATCGCGATCACGACCTATCTTGGTCTGCTCGCGGTCACCTTCTTCATCGGTCGCGTCATCCCGATCGACCCGGTGCTGGCGGTGCTCGGCGACCGGGCGCCGGCCAATGTCGTCGAGCGCACGCGCCGCGAGATGGGCCTCGATTTGCCGCTGGTCGAGCAGTTCTACATCTATGTGAAAAATGCCCTGAACGGCAATTTCGGTGTCTCTGTGCTGACCACCAATCCTGTCATGACCGACATTCGCCGGGCGCTTCCGGCCACGACGGAACTGGCGACGCTGGGGACGCTGATCGGCGCACTGTTCGGCGTACCGCTTGGCGTGCTGGCCGCGGTCAGGCGCGGCAGTTTCATCGATCAGATCGTGCGTATCATCGGCCTGATCGGCTATTCCGTGCCGATCTTCTGGCTGGGACTGCTGGCGCTGGTGCTGTTTTACGCCAAGCTGCAATGGGTTGCCTTCCCCGCGCGGCTCGACATCGTCTACGAATACACCTTTACGCCGATCACGGGCTTCTATCTCCTCGACTCTGCGATGCAGGGGCAGTGGGACGTTTTTTACGACGCCTTCCGCCACATCATCCTGCCGGCCTCGCTGCTCGGCTATTTCTCGCTCGCCTATATCAGCCGCATGACGCGCTCGTTCATGCTCAACGAATTGTCGCAGGAATATATCGTCGCGGCGCGCGCCAAGGGCCTGTCGGAAACCCGCATCATCTGGGGCCACGCGCTGCGCAATGCGGCGGTGCCGATGGTGACGGTGATCGCGCTCTCCTATGCCGGGCTGCTCGAAGGTTCGGTGCTGACCGAGACCGTCTTCTCATGGCCGGGCATCGGCCTCTACATAACCAACTCGCTGCAGAACGCCGACATGAATGCGGTGCTCGGCGGCACCATAGTCATCGGCTCGGTGTTCATCGCCATCAATCTCCTCTCCGACCTTCTGTATCGGGTCCTCGATCCGAGGACGAAGGTTCAATGAGCAGAGGTATTCCACTTTCGGGCCTAGAGCAGTTCACCGTTTCACGGAAACGGCTACCCGCTCTAACTCCTTGTTTTTACGCAATTCCGGACGGAAAACCGTTTCACACTTTTCCTGGAATTGCTCCAGCTGCGGCCAATCACCCCCACTCCGGCCCTTCGGGTCACCTCTCCCCCTGCCCGGGGGAGAGGAAAAGCCGGTCGCACGCTTCGCGCCTTTCCTCTCCCCCGTCGAGCGGGGGAGAGGTGGTCTGCGAAGCAGGCCGGAGTGGGGGTCGACAGCTCCAAGAGGCATCATCATGACCGCCTCCGACGCCCGTCCTCTCTCTCGTCGCGACTGGCTGCTCAGCGAGCGGCCGGCCTCGCGCACCCAGGCGAGGCTCGGCCGCGCCTATGTGGCGTGGCGGCGCTTTTCCGCCAACCGGCTGGCCTTTCTCGGCCTGCTCATTATCATTGCCTTGCTGATCGTTGCCGCCCTTGCCGGTGTGCTGGCGCCTTATTCTCCGACGTTCGGCGACCTGAAGAACGCGCGCCTGCTGGCGCCGAGCACCGAGCACTGGTTTGGCACCGACGATCTCGGCCGCGATATCCTGTCGCGCATCCTCTACGGCTCGCGCTGGACCCTTTATGTGGTCATCCTGGTCGCCATCATCGCGGCACCGATCGGCCTTCTGGTCGGCACGGTGGCCGGCTATGCCGGCGGCTGGACCGATGCCATCCTGATGCGCATCACCGACATCTTTCTCGCCTTTCCCAAGCTGATCCTGGCGCTGGCGTTTGTTGCAGCACTTGGCCCCGGCATCGAGAATGCGGTGCTGGCCATCGCCATCACCTCATGGCCGCCCTACGCCCGCATCGCGCGGGCAGAGACGCTGACGGTGCGCAATTCCGATTACATCAAGGCGGTGCAGCTGATGGGCGCCTCGCCCTTCCGCATCGTGCTGCGCCATATCATGCCGCTTTGCATTTCGTCCCTGATCGTCAGGGTGACGCTCGACATGGCCGGCATCATCCTGACCGCCGCCGGGCTCGGTTTCCTCGGCCTCGGCGCGCAACCGCCGCTGCCGGAATGGGGCACGATGATCGCGTCGGGGCGCCGCTTCGTGCTCGACCAGTGGTGGGTGGCCGGTGCGCCGGGCTTCGCCATCCTCATCGTCAGCCTCGGCTTCAACCTGCTCGGCGACGGCCTGCGCGACGCGCTCGATCCCCGCAGTGGTGACCAATGAGCAGGGAAACGAAGACGCTGCTCGAGGTCGACGATTTGCGCGTCACCTTCCCGACCCGCACCGGGCTGATCGAGGCGGTTCGCGGCGTCTCCTTCTCGCTCGGCCGCGAACGGCTCGGCATCGTCGGAGAATCCGGCTCCGGCAAATCGCAGACCGGCCGCGCCATCATGGGCCTGACGCCGCCGCAGGCGCGGATATCGGCCAACAAGCTCGCCTTCGACGGCATCGACCTGCTCAGCGTCTCGCCGCGCGAACGCCGGGCGCTGCGCGGCAAGCGCATCGCCATGATCCTGCAGGATCCGAAATACTCGCTCGACCCGGTGATGAGCATCGGCCGCCAGATCGTCGAAACGCTGCGCACGCATGAAAAGGTCGGCAAGGCCGAGGCGCGCGACCGCGCATTGGCCATGCTGGAGGCGGTGCAGATCCGTGATCCCTCTCGCGTCTTCAACCTGCATCCGCATGAAGTGTCCGGCGGCATGGGCCAGCGCGCCATGATCGCCATGATGCTGATCGCCGGTCCGGAAATGATGATCGCCGACGAGCCGACCTCGGCGCTCGACGTCACCGTGCAGCTTGATGTGCTCGGCATTCTCGACCGGCTGGTCAGTGAGCGCGGCATGGGGCTGATCTTCATCTCGCACGATCTGCGCCTGGTCTCATCCTTCTGCGACCGCGTCATCGTCATGTATGCCGGCAAGGTGGTCGAGCAGCTCAAGGCGTCCGAACTCGGCCATGCCCAGCATCCCTACACGCGCGGCTTGCTCAATTGCATGCCCAAGATCGGTGCCGACCGCCACCCGCTGCCGGTGCTCGACCGCAAGCCGGAGTGGGCGGCATGACTTCTGCGATTGCCGTCGACAGGCTGGAAGTGATCTTCGACCGTTTTCGCGCACTGAAGGGCGTCAGCCTCGACGTGCAGCCGGGTGAATCCTTTGGCCTGGTCGGTGAATCCGGCTCCGGCAAATCGACGCTGCTTCGGGCCATCGCCGGCCTTGCGCCGGTCGCATCGGGCAGCATCGCCGTCAACGGCAAGACGCTCGGGCCACGCCGCGACAAGGCCTTCTACCGCGAAGTGCAGATGGTCTTTCAGGATCCGTACGGCTCGCTGCACCCGCGCCAGACCGTCGACCGCCTGCTGCAGGAGCCGCTTGCCATCCACGGCTTCGCCGATGGCGAAAAGCGCATCCAGCGGGCGCTCGACGAGGTCGGGCTGGGAAATGGCTTTCGCTTCCGCTATTCGCACCAACTATCGGGCGGCCAGCGCCAGCGCGTGGCGATTGCCCGTGCCCTGATCCTCGAACCTTCGATCCTGCTGCTCGACGAGCCGACCTCGGCGCTCGATGCCTCGGTGCAGGCGGAAGTGCTCAACCTGTTGGAAGAGGTACGCAAGCGGCGCAAGCTGACCTTCCTGATGGTCAGCCACGACCTCGCCATCATCACCCATATGTGCGAGCGGCTGATGGTGATGCAAAGCGGCGAGGCGGTTGAGAACCTGGCGGCGGCGGATCTCGTCGAACGTCGCGTGACGAAGGACTATACTCGCAACCTGCTGAGAGCGAGCGACGGGTTTGTGAGAACCGCCTGAATTCGTCTTCCTGTGTGCAGAACCAACCGTCTTCAGGGATTCCGATGGAGGAATGGAAGTTTGCGGATCCGCCCAACCTCGCGGTGTTGTCGGACAAGAGCCTATTTAAACGTGGCGACTGGATCGCATACGTTGTGCATGAAGATGACGACGACGACAGCTACAACGACGAAGGTGGCAGTTGGCAATTCTACAGCAGCGACACTCGAGATTGGGATGAACGCGAGGTAATGCTCGTAGGCCTGCAAGAGGTGGTTCAACTGGATGAAACCATCGTGGAGTTGGCCGATTTGCCGAAAGGTTGGCATGCCTGGCGCACCTCAAAATCGTCGCCGTGGCAACGCGCCAAGTCACGCCCCGTACCCTCCAACGACAACGAATGACCCGGCAAAGCCTTAAGTCTGAGCTTGCACCGGTTCGCCGCTCTCCACGGGTAGCTCTTCCTGGGCTTTCGGCTCCTTGATCCTGAACCACGTCACATAAAGCGCTGGCAGGAACAGCAGCGTGATCGCCGTGCCGGCGATGATGCCGCCCATCATGGCATAGGCCATCGGGCCCCAGAACACTTCGCGCGCGATCGGGATCAGGGCGAGACTTGCGGCCGCCGCCGTCAGCGCGATTGGCCGCATGCGGTGTTCCGTCGCCTCGATGACGGCCGCCCAGCGGTCCTTGCCTTCCCGGACGAGATCCTCGATCTGCACGATCAGGATGACCGAGTTGCGGATCAGGATGCCGATCAGCGCCAGCACGCCGAGGATGGCGACGAAGCCGAGCGGCGCGCCGCTCGGCACAAGGGCCGCCACAACGCCGATCAGGCCGAGCGGCGCCACCGCCACCACCAGGAACAGGCGCTGGAAACTCTGCAATTGCACCATCAGGATCGTCGCCATGACGAACAGCATCAACGGCACGACGGCGGCGATCGGTCCTTGGCTTTTGGCACTCTCCTCGACCGAGCCGGCGGTGGCGATCGAATAGCCCGGCGGCAGCTTGGCGGTGAAGGCATCGACCGAAGGCTTCAATTCGTTGACGACGGTGGCCGGCAGCACGTCGCCGACCAGTCCGGCGCGCACGGTGATGGTCGGGATGCGGTCGCGTCGCCACACCGTTGGCTGCTCCAGATCGTAGCGGAAGTTGGCGACGGCCGCGAGCGGGATCGCCTCGCCGGTACTGGTCGGCAGCTGCATGTTCTGCAAGGTTTCGATCGAGCCGCGTTCGGACCCACGCGAGCGCGCCACGACATTGATCAGGTAGGTGGCGTCACGCACCTGCGTGATGGTAGCGCCGCCGACGGTGCTGTTGAGCGCGCTGGCGATGTCGGAAGAGGTGATGCCAAGCTGGCGTGCCTTGTCCTGCAGCACGTCGACCCTCAGCACGCGTTGCGGCTCGTTCCAGTCGAAGGTCGGCGCGGCAAGCTTGGGGTTGGCGGAAATGATACCGGCGAATTGCTGCGCCAGCCCGCGCACCGTCTGGATGTCGGGACCGCCGACGCGATACTGCACCGGGCGGCCGACCGGGGGCCCGAGTTCGAGCGGCTTGACGAAGGCGTCGGTGCCGACGAACTCCTCGCGCAGCAGTTTTTCAAGCGCCGGCTTGACCCGGTTGCGGGCCGCGATGCTCTTGGTGACGATGACGGTCTGGCCGAAATAGGGGTTGGCCGGCTGCACGTCATAGGCGAGCACGAAACGCACCGCGCCCTGGCCGATATAGGACGAAAATGGTCGATGTCGGGATTGCCGACCAGCGCCCGCTGCTCGAACCGCTCCATCTGGTCGCGCGTATCGGCGATCGAGGCATTCTGCGGCAGGTTCCAGTCGACGATCAGCTCCGGCCGGTCCGATGGCGGAAAGAACTGCTGCTGCACCAGCCCGAAGCCGGCGATCGAGCCGGCAAACAAAAGCACGGTGACGATGATGGTCAGCCAGTGATGGCGCACCGAGCCGACAAGCACGCGCCGGAAAAGCGAGGTGAAGCGGCCGGGCTGGTCGTGATGCTTGGTTTTCATCGTCGCCGGCAGGATGGTGACGCCGAGCAGTGGCGCAAACAGCACCGCCACGACCCATGACACCAGCAGCGAAACGGCGATGACCACGAACAGGGTGAAGGTATATTCGCCGGCGGCGCTGTTGTTGAGGCCGATCGGGATGAAGCCGGCGACCGTCACCAGCGTACCGGTCAGCATCGGAAAGGCGGTCGATGTGTAGACATAGGTCGCCGCCTTGCGCAGATTGTCGCCGACCTCCAGCCGCGCCACCATCATCTCGACCGCGATCATCGCGTCGTCGACCAGAAGCCCGAGCGCGATGATCAGCGCACCCAGGGAAATACGCTGCAGCGAAATGCCGAGATAGGCCATGACCGTGAAGGTGATGGCCAGCACCAGCGGGATCGACAGCGCCACGACGAAGCCGGCGCGCATGCCGAGGCTGATGAACGACACCGCGAGCACGATGGCGACCGCCTCGAACAGCGCGCGCGTAAAGCCCGAGACGGCCTCCTCGACAATGACCGGCTGGTCGGCCACCAGATGCACGCCGACACCGACCGGCAGGTCGGCCAGCACCTTGTCCATCTCCTTGTGCAGCGCCTCGCCGAATTCGAGCAGGTTGGCGTTGGGTTTCATGCCGATGGCGAGCCCGATCGCGTCCTGGCCGTTGAAGCGGAATAGCGCCGTAGGAGGATCGACATAGCCGCGCGTGATCGTCGCCACGTCGCTGAGGCGGAAGAAGCGGTCATTGACGCGCAGATTGATGGCGCGCAGGCTGTCCTCGGAGGTGAACTGCCCGCCGACACGCACGCTGATGCGCTCCGGCCCGGACTGAATGACGCCGGACGGCGTAATCGCGTTCTGCGCCTGCAGGCTCGCCACGATCGCTTGCTGGTTGAGGCCGAGGGCGGCGATCTGGCGGGTCGAGAATTCGAGATAGATCGCCTCGTCCTGGGCGCCGACCAGGTCGACCTTGCCGGCGTTGGGCACGGTCAGGATTTTTGTTCTGGCGTCCTCGACATAGTCGCGCAACTGGCGCGGCGTCAGCCCGTCCGATGTGAAGGCGTAGATGTTGCCATAGACGTCGCCGAAGCGGTCGTTGAAGAACGGTCCCTGCACCCCCTGCGGAAACTGCGCCCCGATGTCGTTGACCATGTTGCGCACCTGAATCCAGTTCGGCACGACATCGCGTGCCTTGGTGGTGTCCTTCAGGTTGACGAAGATGACGGTCTGGCCGGCCGTGGTGACGGACTTGGTGTAGTCGAGGCTGTCGAGTTCCTCGAGTTTCTTCTCGATACGGTCGGTCACCTGCTGCACGGTTTCCTTGACCGAGGCGCCCGGCCAGTTGGCCTGGATGATCATCGTCTTGATGGTGAAGTTGGGGTCTTCTTCACGGCCGAGATTGAGGTAGGAGAACACGCCAGCCACGACGAAGACCAGCATGAAATACCAGACCATGGAGCGGTGGTTGAGCGCCCAGTCGGAGAGATTGAAGCCTTTCATGAGGCGCCTCCCTCGAGCACTTTCACCTTCTGGCCTTCGCTCAGGCTGTGGACGCCCGCCGTGACGACACGCATGCCCGCGTCAAGCCCTTCGGCCACGGTGAAGATAACGCCATTCTTCGACGCGATCTTGATGTCGCGTGCGTTCACGCTGGATGTCTGCGGGTCGACGATCCACACTTTCGCGGAACCGTTCTTTTCGAACAGCGCCGACATCGGCAGTTCGATCGTCGGTGCCACCTTGGTCACGCGGGTCGCCGTCACCGTCGAGCCGAGCCGGAAGGCCTGTGGCGGATCCGTGAGCGT
Source organism: Mesorhizobium sp. M0848 (assembly GCF_040319805.1). NCBI lineage: Bacteria > Pseudomonadati > Pseudomonadota > Alphaproteobacteria > Hyphomicrobiales > Phyllobacteriaceae > Mesorhizobium > Mesorhizobium sp. M0848. The sequence continues at coordinate 40,650 of NZ_JAMYOM010000021.1, forward strand.
CAGCTTGACGCGCCGCGTGCGGGTCGAGCCCTCGGATTGCGGTGCGATCTCGCGCAGCTTGGCCCCGGTCTGGATCGTCGGCAGCGACTGCAGGATCACCTAGAAGGGCGTGCCGGCCTCAAGATCACCGGTCAATTGATCGGGAATGTCGACCACCGCCTCGCGCAGGTCCGAACGCGCCACGGTGACGATGGTCTGGCCGGGCGAGACCGTCTGGCCAACTTCGGCGCCCACCGCGGTGACGACACCGTCGAAATCAGAGAACAGCCTGGCATAGCCGAGTTGCTCCTGCGATTTGGCAAGCGAAGCCTTGGCCCGCTCGACACCTGCCTCCGCAGCTTTGCGCGCCTGCTGCGCGGCATCGAAGACAGCTTGCGTGGCGTTGGCCGAGGCGAGCAACTGGCGCTGCCGTTCCTCGCTGGCGGCGGCGTTGGCGAGCTGCGCCTCGGCATTGGACAGTTCCGCCTTGGCCGCCTGCAGGCCCAACTCCAGCGCGGTCGGATCGAGTGCCGCTATCGTCGTGCCCTTGCTGACGATGTCGCCGACCTGGACGTCGCGCGAGACGACCCGCCCAAGCAGGCGGAAGGCCAGGTCGGCGCTGACCTGCGGTTCGACGGATCCGGCAAAACCGAAGATTTGCGTGGTGCGCGGCTCGATCACCATCGACAGCACCGGTCGGATGATCTCTGGCGGCTTTTCCTCCGACTTGGAGCAGGATGCCAGCGCGCCGAGCATGAGCACGCCGAGCAGGATGCGTGGCGTTCGGCTCATTGGCCCGCTCCCGATATTTCGATCGTCTGTCCAGGGCTGAGCAGCTGTCCTCCAGCGGTGACGACGCTCTGGCCCGCGTCCAGCCCCTTGGCGATCACGACCGTGCCCGAATTGAACGCCAGCACTTCGACCGGCGCCATCGTCACCGCCTTGGTCGAGGGATCGACGATCCAGACCGCCGGCTTGCCGCCGCTGGACGTCAGCGCCTGCCAAGGCAGCAGGATCGCCTTCGCCGGTTTGGCGCTTACCGAGCCGATGACGGCTGCCCCCAGCGGCATGCCGGCGGGCGTGTCGGGAATGGCGACTTTGACCCGGATCGAGCCCGAAGCCGGGTCGACCGCAGGCGAGATTTCGCGGACCTTGCCCGTCGCCCTGACCTGCGGATCGGACAACAGCGTGATCGTCACCGCAGGCGATGCCGGTGTCTTGGCGATCAGCGTCTCCTGCACGTTGAATACCGCGTCGCGGTCCCCGTCCTCGGCGACGGTGAAGACGGTTTGCGCGGCTTGCACCACTTGGCCGGTTTCGACTTGGCGGGCGGTAATCACGCCGGCGGCACCGGCCTTGAGTTCGGTGAAGGACAGGTTTTGCTGGGCGTTGGAGAAAGCGCTCTGCGCGGCATCGACGCTGCCTTGTGCCATCTTCAGGGCCTGGTCCGCGGCGTCATAATCGCGCCTGGTGGTGAAACCCTGGGCGAGCAGCGTCTTCTGCCGTTCGAAGGCGGCGGCGGACTGGGTCAATTGCGCCTGTGCCGCGTCGAGATCGGCCTGCGCCGAGCGCAAATCGGATTCCTGCTCCTGCGGATCGATCCGGGCAAGCACCGTGCCTTGATCGACATGCTGGCCGACATCGACAAACCGTTCGGCGACGCGACCGCCGACCCGGAACGACAGATTGTTCAGCGTACGCGCCGCGATCACCCCGGTCAGCGAGGTCCTTGGCGCATAGTCGGCCATCGCCACCGTTTCGGTGCGCACCATGATCTGCAGTTTCTTGTCCACCGCTTCCTGCTTCTGGCAGCCGACCAAAAGCAGCGCAGCCGTGCAGGCGAAAAGCGCCGGGGCGGCTGGAAAAGACAAAAGACCGGGAGCTTGGACCGACGGCTGCGAGACGGGCGAAGTCACGTTCCTGCTCATGGGCTCCCCCGGCCGCGGCGGCTCGCTGGTCGCGATGCCTCGTGGACATCCAGAGGATAGTCGATCCCCGGGAAAAGGAAACCGGTCTCGTACGTGTATCGCCTGACTGGTTAAGCGCCGGGATCTGCCCACCGCAGGCCCAATCGCCTGCCGGTGGTGCCGACTTGAGGAAAACGTGAAATAAGGTCAGAAGATGTCTCAACGGCATCAAACAGGACGGGCGCCGGCCCGGTGAGGGATACGATGAAGAATTCAGCCATTTCCGAACGCAAGAACCAATCGATTTCCCGCGGTGTCGGCATGACCACGCAGATCTATGCCGACCGGGCTGAAAATTCGGAAATCTGGGATGTCGAGGGGCGTCGCTATATCGATTTCTCGTCGGGCATTGCCGTCGTCAACATCGGGCATCGCCATCCCAGGGTGATCGAAGCGGTCAAGGCACAACTCGACCGCTTCACCCACACCTGCCACCAGGTGGTGCCCTATGAGAGCTATGTGCGCCTGGCCGAACGGCTGAACGGCATGCTGCCCGGCAAGTTCGAGAAGAAGACGATCTTCGTCACCACCGGGGCGGAGGCGGTAGAGAACGCCATCAAGATCGCCCGCAATGCCACCGGCCGTCAGGCGGTCATCGCCTTCGCCGGCGGTTTCCATGGCCGCACCTTCATGGGCATGGCACTGACCGGCAAGGTCGTGCCCTACAAGGTCGGCTTCGGCGCCATGCCGGGCGATGTCTATCATGCGCCGTTCCCGGTGCCGCTGCACGGTGTCTCGGTCGCCGACTCGCTGGCGGCGCTCGACCGGCTGTTCAAGGCCGATGTCGATCCGGCCCGCGTCGCCGCCATCATCATCGAGCCGGTTCAGGGCGAGGGCGGCTTCTACGAGGCGCCGCGTGACTTCCTGGTTGCGCTGCGCAAGCTTTGCGACCAGCACGGCATGCTGCTGATTGCCGACGAAGTGCAGACCGGCTTTGCCCGCACCGGCAAGATGTTTGCGATGGATCACCATGAGGTGGCGGCCGACATCACCACCATGGCCAAGAGCCTGGCCGGCGGTTTTCCGCTGGCGGCGGTCACCGGCCGCGCCGAAATCATGGATGCGCCCGGCCCCGGCGGGCTAGGCGGCACCTATGGCGGCAGCCCGATCGGCGTTGCCGCCGCGCACGCCGTGCTCGACGTGATCGAGGACGAAAACCTGTGCGACCGCGCCAACACGCTGGGCGCAAGGCTGAAGCAGCGGTTGCAGTCGATCCGCGACGACGTGCCCGAGATCGTCGACATCAGAGGCCTCGGCTTCATGAACGCGGTCGAGTTCAACGACGTCAAGAAGGGCCTGCCGTCGGCCGAGATCGCCAATGCGATCCGGTTGAAGGCGCTCGACAAGGGCCTGATCCTGCTGACCTGCGGTGTCTACGGCAACGTCATCCGCTTCCTGGCGCCAATCACTATCCAGGACGAAGTCATGAACGAAGCGCTCGACATCCTGGAAAGCTCGATCCGCGAAGTCTGCGCCGCCTGATCGGTAAAGGTGTCGGCCTGAGGGCCGGAATTATCCAACCGCTCTGGCGGGCTCTTTCTCGAGGAAAGCGGCCAGTGCCGCTTTCAGTCCTTCGGGGCCAGCCGCGATGGTCTGCGGCGTCGGCGAAAAGCCGGCGCCGAGCATCTTGCGGCCAAGCATGTGGTCGCCGGGACGGTTGACCGATTCGATACCGAGCAGCCGGTCGCCGGCATAGTGGTAGATCGAGAATTTGTTTTCGGGCAGGTCGCCCAGCACGACATGGCTGTCGCCGCCGGCGGTCAGGCCGACCATTTGCAATTTCATGTCGCCGATGTCGGACCAGAACCAGGGCACCGCCGAATAGGCGTCGGCATGGCTGGTGATCGTGCGCGCGGCAAGCCGCGCCTGATCGGTGGCGTTCTGCACCGATTCCAGCCGCACGTCGCCGCCGGTGAACCAGTGACGGTAGGAGGCAGCATCGCCAATGGCGAGAATCTCCGGCATCGACGTGCGCATCTGATGATCGACGCGGATGCCGTTGGCGATGCCGAGGCCTGCAGACTGCGCCAGTTCGACATTCGGCATGGCACCAATGCCGACGATCACCATGCGCGCCGGCAGCCTTTCGCCTGACGAGGTGATGGCGGCCGTGACATGACCGTTTTCGCCATCGAGCCTGGCGATCGAGGTGCCGGTGAGAATGCGCACGCCTGTCGCTTCCAGCCGTTGCCGGACGTGGCTCGCCACCACCGGCGCCACGGCGCGGCCGAGTAGCCGGTCCACGGCCTCCACCACTGTCACCGTGCGGCCGGTGGCCCGCAGTGTGGCTGCTATCTCCAACCCGATGAAACCGCCGCCGAGGATGACGATTTCGTCGCTTTGCGCGCTGAGGTCGCGGATCAGCCGCGCATCGGCCAGCGAGCGCAGCGACAGCACACCGGACAGGTCGGCACCGGGCAGCGGCAGCGTGCGCGGGCGCGAGCCTGTCGCCAGGATCAGATGGTCAAAGGCCAGCGCACCACCGCCGGCAATATCCAAACTGCGGCGCCGGGTATCGATCCGATCGATCCTGACGCCAGGCCGGTAATCGATGGCGCTGCCGGTGTAAAAGGCCTCGCCGCGCAAGGGTTGCGGCTTGGCCTCGGCATCCTTGATGAAAGTCTTCGACAGCGGCGGCTTGTGATAGGGAAGTTCGTCCTCATCCCCGACGAGGATCACCGGCCCGTCATAGCCGTCTTCGCGCAGACTGGCGGCCGCTTGCACGCCCGCATGACCCGCGCCGACAATGACCACACCGTTCTTCATCGCATTCCAATCCCGCTTCTATCCTAGGATGTCTCGCCAAGTGGCAATTGTCTGGTGCCGCCGCAAGAGAGCTTTTGCGGGTCGCACCCGGAATGGCAGCTGTCAATCGTACAGTTCAACGGCAAGACCGGTGCAGAAAGACGCATAAGTTGAGAGTCGTAGTTTAGAATAATTCTAAACTGTTGTTTCAATTGACTTTTCCTACGGATTGTCATTGACATCCGACGATGTCGCAGCTTTATGGAAGCTCGCGCGTCAGCGCATCCCTTTAATGTCTGGGCCTTGAACCCTTTCGATTGGAGGCATTTTGGTGTCTTTCTTCCGCGAACCGCGCGCTAGCGCGGCATCTCTTGCGCCCAATGGCCCGCAGATGGCCTGGCGCCGGTTGCTGTGCGCGCCGTTTACAGAATTTCCGAGAAACTGGAGAGTGATTATGACAGCACGATATGGCAGCAGGCTTGCGGCGATCGGCGCCACTGCCCTGCTGACGGCGGCGGTATTCGTGTTGCCGGCAAAGGCGGAAACCGATGCAAAGGCCGTCATCAAGACCTATTCCGACATCGCGCTCGCCAAATATGAGGATTCGCTGACCACCGCGCAGGCGCTCGACAAGGCGGTCGACGCGCTGCTCGCCACGCCATCGGCGGAAACCCTCAACGCTGCCCGTGACGCCTGGAAGGCATCGCGCGTTCCCTACCAGCAGACCGAGGTCTACCGCTTCGGCAACAAGATCGTCGACGACTGGGAAGGCAAGGTGAATTCCTGGCCGCTGGATGAAGGTTTGATCGACTACGTCGCCAAGAGCTACGGCACCGAATCGGACGCGAATGCGCTCTACACGGCCAATGTGATCGCCAACAAGGAGATCGAGATCAACGGCAAGAAGGTCGATGCATCGAAGCTTTCGCCGGAATTCCTCTCCGGCACGCTGCAGGGAGCCGGCGGCATCGAGGCCAATGTCGCCACCGGCTACCACGCCATCGAATTCCTGCTCTGGGGCCAGGACCTGCATGGCACCGGGCCGGGTGCCGGCGAGCGCCCCTATACCGACTACGACCTCCAGAACTGCACCGGCGGCAATTGCGATCGCCGCGCCGAGTATCTGAAATCGGCCAGCGACCTTCTGGTTTCGGATCTTCAGGAGATGGTCGGCAACTGGAAGGAAGACGGCGCCGCCCGCAAGGCTCTCGTCGATGGCGAGCCGAACACGGCGATCTCGACCATCTTCACCGGCATGGGCTCGCTGTCCTACGGCGAACTGGCCGGCGAGCGCATGAAGCTCGGCCTGCTGCTGCATGATCCGGAAGAGGAGCACGATTGCTTCTCCGACAACACGTACAATTCGCATCTCTACGACGCCATCGGCATTCGCGCGGCCTATCATGCGAGCTACACGCGTCTCGACGGCACCGTCGTTTCGGGTCCCTCGGTGGCCGATATGGTGAAGGCGGCCGATCCGGCGATCGACAAGGAACTGTCTGACAAGCTCGATGTTTCGGTCGCCAAGATGGAGGCGATCAAGGCGCGTGCACTGGCCGGCGAGGCCTATGACCAGCAGATCGCCGAGGGCAACATTGAGGGCAACGCCACCGTGCAGGCGGCGATCGATGCGCTGATCGATCAGACCAAGTCGATTGAGCGCGCCGTCGGCTCCTTGAAGCTCAGCACCATCGCCTTCGAAGGGTCCGATAGCCTCGACGCGCCGGACAAGGTGTTCAAGTAAGGGTCGAAAGACAGGTGACTGATCCGGGAGCCGGAAAACCGGCTCTGGAACGGCCTCCGCTAGAAAATCAAGCCACACGGCGCGGGAGACGCCGTCAGCCAGCCGAGCAAGCCAATGCTGATTTGTCATTGCAATATCATCACCGAGAAGGAGATCGAGCAGACGATCGTCGGGCTGCTGGACCAGGATCCCTGGCAGCTGATCGTGCCGGCGAAGATCTATCATGCCATGCAAAAGCGCGGTCGCTGTTGCGGCTGCTTCCCAAATGTGGTGGAAACGATCATTCGGGTCACCGAAAATTACCACGCCCGCTCGGAGGCGAGCGGCGTGGATGTCGTTTCACACCTGGATCGCGTCAGAGGCCTGCGCGTCCAATACGGGAGCAGAATTCATGAAAGGCGATCCGCAGATCATCGAGCGGCTTAACGAGGCCCTTTTTCTGGAACTCGGGGCCGTCAATCAGTACTGGGTGCATTTCCGTCTGCTTGAGGACTGGGGATACGCCAAGCTGGCAAAGAAGGAGCGGGCGGAATCGATCGAGGAGATGCACCATGCCGACAAGCTCGTCGCCCGCATCATCTTCCTCGAAGGCCATCCGAACCTGCAGTCCGTGGCGCCGCTGCGCATCGGGCAGAACGTCAAGGAAGTGCTCGAATCCGACCTTGCCAGCGAATATGATGCACGTACCGCTTACAAGCGTTCGCGCGAAATCTGCAACGACGCCGGCGACTACGTGACGATGAAGCTGTTCGAGGAATTGCTCGCCGACGAGGAGGGCCACATCGACTTTCTCGAGACGCAACTCGACCTGCTTGCCTCGATCGGCGAGGAGAAATACGGCCAGCTCAACGCCGCATCGGCGGACGAGGCGGAGTAAGGGCATGCGGGAATGCGGCGCCTGCTAGAATTCGTGCGCCGCTCGCGGCGGGCCGATGGCTCGCCGTCCCTTCCAAAGACGTCAGCCGGATTGGCGCGTCGGCACTATGTCATGCTCGTGTTGGCACTCACCTCTTCGGCGATGGCGGGTGATATTCAGCCGGCCGGCCTCGCCGTCACGCGCACCGACCTCAATGCGAAGGATCAGGCGCGCGTCATCGCCGTCACCAGGCCGACCACGGATTTTTCCAGGCCAGAGCAGTTCGAACTGATGCAAGGTGGCGCCGGCACGTCCCGAAAGGACGTCAGCCGCGATTCCTTCTCGCAATCCTCGGCCAACATCACCTTCGAGGAAGAGGGCGACTTCAAGCTCGGCAATGCCCTTTTCCGCAAGAATTGGGTCTCGTCGCCATCCTCGACGCAGGCTTCGGACGGGCTCGGCCCGCTGTTCAACGAACGCGCCTGCCAGAACTGCCATCTGAAGGATGGCCGCGGCCGCCCGCCGCAAGGCGACGCCGGCACCACGTCGATGTTCCTTCGGCTGGCCCGCGACGCCAGCAGCGCGCAAGAGAGGGAGGCGCTTGCCGACCACGAGGTGCCTAACTTCCCCGACCCGGTCTATGGCAGGCAATTGCAGGAGCTCGCCGTGCCCGGCCTGCCCGGTGAAGGCAGGATGCACATCGACTATCAGGAACGTAAGGTGGAGCTGACGGACGGCACAGTGATCTCCTTGCGCAAACCGAGCTATTCGGTTGACGGCCTTGGCTACGGGCCGCTTGACCCACGCACCACGCTGTCGCCGCGCCTGACGCCGCCGATGGTCGGCCTGGGCCTGATCGAACAGATCGCGCCGGCTGATATTCTCGCCCACGCCGATCCGGACGACAGGGACGGCGACGGCATTTCCGGCAGGCCGAACATCGTGCGCGATAGCCTGAACGGAGAACTGACGCTTGGCCGTTTCGGCTGGAAGGCGCAGACCGCGTCGATCCGCCAGCAGGCAGCGGATGCCTTTGCCGGCGACATCGGCATCTCGACGCCCGAAGAGCCGAAGCATTGGGGCGATTGCACTGCTGCGGAGGCAAAATGCCTCGCCATGCCGAACGGCGTGCAGCAGCGCCTTGGCCCGGTCGAGGCGCCGCCGCCGGTGATGGATCTCGTCACCTTCTATTCGCAGAACCTGGCCGTGCCGGCGCGCCGGGATCTCGACGCCCCACAAGTTCTCAAAGGCAAGAAGGTCTTCTATGAGATGGGCTGCATTGCCTGCCACACATCGAAATTTGTCACGCGCCGCGACACGCCCAACAAAGCGCAGGCCTTCCAGCTGATCTGGCCTTATTCCGACTTCCTGCTGCACGACATGGGGCCAGATCTGGCCGACGGCCAGGCTGTGGGCGATGCGACGGGCAATGAATGGCGCACGCCGCCACTGTGGGGCATCGGCCTGACCGAGACGGTCAACGGCAATTCCTTCTTCCTGCATGACGGGCGCGCGCGCAGCTTGACCGAGGCGATCCTGTGGCATGGCGGCGAGGCGCAGAAAGCGCGCGACCGCTTTGCCGCAGCCAATGCGGCCGACCGCAATGCGCTGCTCAAATTCCTGGAGTCACTGTGATGTTCAAGCGTTCTGCATTGTTTCTCGTTCTTCCGCTGGCTCTGCTGGGCGTTGTCCCTGCGTCGGCGGCGGTCAAAGCCTCCGATATCATCCAGCGCGCGATCGATGGCTTCGTCCGCCCGGCCTATGCCGGCCTGCACGAGCATGCGGAAGCCTTGACCGGATCCATGCGCGAGCTGTGCGTCACGCCCTCGCAAGGAGAACTCGATGCCGCACGCGCCGAATTCTCCGCCACCGTCTATGCCTGGTCGTCAGCCGAAATCATCGGCTTCGGACCGATCAAGGAGAACAACCGGCTGGAACGCATGCTGTTCTGGCCGGATCGCAAGAGCATCGGCCTGAAACAGGTACAGGCGGCGCTGTCCGCCAAGGATCCGACCGCGACCGATCCGGCACAACTGGCTGGCAAGAGCGTTGCCATGCAGGGGCTGGGCGCGCTCGAATTCGTTCTTTACGGCGACGGCGCCGATGCACTTGCCGGCAAGGATGATCCCTACCGCTGCGCTTATGGCACTGCTGTTGCCGGCAACATCGAAACCATGGCCGGCGAGGTCAGCGCCGCCTGGAACAAGCCGGGCGGCTTTCCAGCCCTTTGGGCCAATCCGGGGTCGCAGAACCCGCTCTACCGCGACGGCAACGAAGCGGTGACGGAACTGGTCGGCGTCTTCATCAACGAACTGGAAATGGTCCGCGACGTGCGCCTGAAAGGGTTTTTCGGCGGCAAGCCGGATGCGGACAAGCCGAAACAGGCAATCTACTGGCGCTCGCAAAACACCACCAATTCGCTGGCTGGAAATCTCTCCGGCATCGACACGCTGTTCCAGGCCTCGAAGCTTGGCGACGCCCTGCCGCCCGATGCGCGCTGGATGGCCCAATCGATCCATATCCAATTGGTCAACGGTGTCGCCACCGCAAAGTCCATTCAGGGCCCGATCGACAAGGCGCTCGCCGATCCGACACTGCGTGACAAACTCGACCATTTCGCGCTGATCACCTCCAGCCTGTCGACCTTGATCGGCACCAGGTTGACCGCTGAATTCGGCCTGACCGCCGGCTTCTCGTCGCTGGATGGGGACTGAGCATGACCTTGAGATTGGCCGAAACGCCCATAGCTTCGTCATCCTGGGGCGAAGCAAGGAGCGAAGCGACGCAGCGCAGACCCCGGGATCCATGCCGCGACTTCAAAGCGCTGCCGCGGTCCAGAATTTTGCTCCGTTGCACCCGACGGTCAAGGTCACGGCATGGATCCTCGGGTCTCCGCGACGGAGCTTCGCTCCTGCTCCGCCCGTGGATGACGAAGTTCCGGAGGCGTCGGCCAACTTCCAATGTCTGCGATGGATCATTCCAAGAATCGGTAGGTGCCAAGCGTCAGCTCCGATCCGTAATAATCACCGTGTCCTGGAGCGAGCCAGTGCAGGGGAGGATAGTCTCTTGAAAACCTCCCTCATCGATCGCCGCGATTTCCTGAGGGCTGCGGGTATCGGCTTTGCCGCGGCAATGGCGCCGTCGGCCTGGGCAACGACGCTTGCGGCCGACGCCGTCTTCGCCACCGCTTTCGTCAAACGCGACGGCAGCTTTGGCGCTGCCGTCCTGTCCGAGGCCGGCAAGCTCCTGCATGCGATCGACCTGCCCGATCGCGGCCACGATGTCACCTTCGATCCCATATCGAAACGCTCGGTGGTCTTCGCGCGTCAGCCCGGCACCTTCGCCGTGGTTTTCGATCACTCGGGCCGTGACGCGCCGCTGACCATCGCCAGCATCGCCGGCCGGCATTTCTTCGGCCATGGCGTGTTCTCGCCCGACGGGGCGCTGCTTTATGCCACCGAAAACGACTTCGAGAATGCTGCCGGCGTCGTCGGCGTCTACGACGCGCGGGCGAAATTCAGCCGCATCAGTGAGTTCCCGACCTACGGCATGGGTCCGCACGAGCTTCTGCTGCTGGGCGACGGCAGGACGATCGCTGTTGCCAATGGCGGCATCGAGACCCATCCGGATTACGGCCGCGCCGAGCTCAACATCGCCACCATGAAGCCGTCCTATGTGCTGATAGACCGCGTTACCGGCTATGTCATCGAGAAACACGAATTGCCGGCCGCACTGCATCAGCTGTCGATCCGCCACATGGACACCGATCCGGCCGGAAGCGTCTGGTTCGGCTGCCAGTACCGGGGACCGGGCAGCGATCGTCCATTGCTGGTCGGTCGCGCCGCGCGCGGCAAGGATCTGCAGTTGCTCGACATGCCGCAGGACGTTTTGTCCGGCTTCCGCAACTACATAGGCTCGGTCGCGGCCAATCGGGCTGCCGGAACCGTCGCCGTTTCCTCGCCGGAAGGCAACTCGCTTGTCGTGATCGATGCGGCCAGCGGCCGGGTCGTTGCGAACAGCGCGTTGGTCGAGGTCTGCGGCGTGGCCCCCGATGGAACCGGCTTCATGGCCACCACCGGCGCCGGCGAGATCGTCGAGGGCAGCGGCGCGACACGCTCCGAACCGGACTATGTCTGGGACAACCACATGCTGCGCATCGAACAGGCCGCATAGTCTACCAGCGAAGCCGTTTAACGAATTATGCACTATCCCCTTGCGGTGGCGGGCCGTGGCGGGCACAGGGAATTGTTTTTCGAACCGGTTGCCTCATGAAATTGCTTGCCATCGACTGTGCCGCCAACCTTTGCGCCGCTTGCGTCTATGATGCTGTGGCGAAGCGGGAGCTTGGCCGCTCGGTGCTCGATCTCGGCAAGGGCCATGCCGAGCACCTGATGGCGGTCACAGCCGAAGCGCTGGAGGCAAGCGCAACCGACTATGCCGGTCTTGGCGCCATTGCCGTCTCTGTCGGCCCCGGTTCCTTCACCGGTCTGCGGGTCGGCGTCTCGACCGCGCGTGGCCTGGCGCTGGCGCTGAAGATACCGGCGATCGGGGTGACGACCCTGGAGGCGCTGGCCGCCGAAGCAGCAGCCGCATTTCCCGGTCGCGCCGTGCTGGCGGCGCTCGATGCCGGCCGTGAGGAGATCCACGCCGCCTTTTACGACGAAACGTCAGCCTTGGCTTACGGTCCGGCCGTGGCCACGCTGGCTGACGTGGTGGCCATGGCGATGGAAACGTCTCCGGTGCTTGCCGGCACCGCGGCAGCGCTCATCAGCGCATCGGCCGGGCGCGAATTTGATGTCGGCCCTCGGACAGCCACCGCCGACATTGTCACCTACGCCCGCCTGGCTGCCGCCAAGGGCGCAGGCGAACGGCCGAAACCACTCTATATGCGCGGCGCCGACGCCAAGCCGCAGGCTGGCTTTATTCTATCAAGGCAAGAAAGATAAATGCGCATACCTTTTCTCCAACCACGCCGCCGGGACTACGCGCTCGAGCCGCTGAGGATCGCCGACAGTCCGGCGGTCTCGCTGCTGCATCGCGAGGACTTTGTCCGCCCCTGGACCGATGGCGAATTCGCCGCCCTGCTCGAACAGGACACCGTGTTCGGCTATGCCGCGCGCGAAACCGGGCAGGGCTCCAAGCCGCCCGTCGGCTTCGTGCTGGCGAGGCTTGCGGCAGGCGAGGGCGAGATCCTGACCGTCGCGGTGGCGCGATCGCATCGTCGCCAGGGGTTGGGCTGGCAATTGATGGACGCGGTGTTGCGCGAACTGCACGCGCAGCGCGCCGAAGCGCTGTTCCTCGAGGTCGATGAGACCAATGTCGCGGCGATCGCGCTTTATCGTCGGCTGGGCTTCCATGAGGTCGGCAAGCGGCCGAATTACTACAGATCGGCCGAACACGGACCGACCGGCGCGCTTGTCATGCGCCGCGATCTTCGCTAGCGACACGGCCGGGATGAGGCGATGATCAAGAAAATCAGGATTTTCCTGGCGCTGGGCCTCGTTGTCGCCGGTTCGCTGGTCCTCGTGCCGTTACAGATCCTGTCGATGAAGACCGGCTGGTGGCCGGAAACCTTCATCCTCAAGATCTGGCACAGGCTGATCGTCAGGGCGCTCGGCATGCGCATCCATGTCAAGGGAACGCTGTCCGACAAGCGCCCGCTGCTGGTTGCGTCCAATCACATCTCCTGGACCGACATCATGGTGCTCGGCTCTTTTGCCGACGTAAAGTTCATCGCCAGGGCGGATATGGAAGGCTGGCCGTTGATCGGCATGCTGTCGAAGCTGCAGCGCACCGTGTTCATCGAGCGCGAGCGCAAGCGATCGTCGGGCGACCAGGCAAGCGAGATTGCCAGCCGCATGGCCAAGGGCGATGCGATGGTGCTGTTTGCCGAGGGCTCGACCGGCGACGGCAATATGGTCCTGCCGTTCAAGAGCACGCTGTTCGGCGCCGCCTCGATGGCGATTTCCGAAGGCGCGGCGGAACAGGTGTTCATCCAGCCGGTGGCGATCGCCTATACGCGTCTGCACGGCGTGCCGCTCGGCCGCCGGCATCGCCCGCTTGCCGCCTGGATCGGCGATGAGGATCTGATGCCGCATCTCAAGGTATTGCTCGCTGAGGGCGCGCTCGACGTCGAGGTGCATTTCGGCGAGGCAATCGCCTTTTCCAAGGGTTCGAACCGCAAGGAGACGTCGAAACTGATGGAAAGCCAGGTGCGTGAGATGATGCAGGCGGCGCTTGCCGACCCGCGGCCGAGCCGGTAGCTCCGGCATGCCCTTGCTGGCGCGCCGAGAATCGTCTGTTTTTTGTCACGGAAAGGCGTTAGAAGCCGCCTTATGGACTTGAACACGATAGAAAGCGACGACATCGGCACTACGGCTGGACAGCCGGCGGTGCTTCCCGCGGCAGCGAGAAAAGTCTTCATCAAGACCTATGGCTGCCAGATGAATGTCTATGATTCACAGCGTATGGCCGATGCGCTGGCTGCCGACGGCTATTCCGCGACCGATGCCATTGGCGAGGCCGACCTGGTGTTGCTGAACACCTGTCATATCAGGGAGAAGGCGGCCGAAAAGGTCTATTCCGAGCTCGGCCGTATCCGCGACATGAAAGCCGAGCGTGCCCTGGCCGGCCGTGAGATGCTGGTCGGCGTCGCCGGCTGCGTGGCGCAGGCCGAAGGCGCCGAGATCATCCGCCGTTCGCCTGCCGTCGACCTGGTCATCGGTCCGCAGACCTATCACCGGCTCCCGGACGTGCTGGCGCGGGTGCGCGGCGGCGAAAAGATCGTCGAGACCGACTACGCCATCGAGGACAAGTTCGAGCATCTGCCGCAGCCCAAGCGCGCCGAGGTCATCAAGCGCGGCGTCACCGCCTTCCTCACCGTGCAGGAAGGCTGCGACAAGTTCTGCACCTTCTGCGTTGTGCCCTACACAAGGGGCTCCGAAGTCTCCCGGCCGGTGGCGCAGATTGTCGCGGAGGCTGAGCGCCTGGCCGAAGCCGGCGTGCGCGAAGTGACGCTGCTTGGCCAGAACGTCAATGCCTGGCATGGCCGGGGCGAGGCCAAAGGGGGCAAGACCGAGGAGTGGGGCCTTGGCCGCCTGCTCTTCAGGCTGGCCGAAATCCCCGGGCTGGCGCGTCTGCGCTACACCACCAGCCACCCGCGCGACATGGATGACGAACTGATAGCGGCCCATCGCGATCTGCCGGCGTTGATGCCCTATCTGCATCTTCCGGTGCAATCCGGCTCCGACCGCATCCTCAAGGCGATGAATCGCCGGCACACGGCGAGGGATTATCTGGCGCTGCTCGACCGTATCCGTGCCGCGCGGCCTGACATCGCGCTCTCCGGCGACTTCATCGTTGGCTTCCCCGGCGAGACAGAAGCGGATTTCGAGGCGACGATGGAGTTGGTGCGTCAGGTGAATTACGCCTCGGCCTTCTCGTTCAAATATTCGCCGCGCCCCGGCACGCCGGGCGCCGAAATGTCCGATCATGTGCCCGAAACGGTCAAGGACGAGCGCTTGCAGCGGCTGCAGGCTCTGCTTGTGAAGCAGCAGCAGGATTTCGGCTTGAGCCTCGTTGGAAGCACCATCGACACGCTGATCGAGAAGCCCGGCCGTCAGGCTGGCCAGAAGGTTGGCCGCTCACCTTGGCTGCAGCCGGTTATTGTTGATGAAAAGGCCGGCGAAATCGGTGACATTATCCAGGTGCGAATCACGAAGACGGGCTACAATAGCCTGTTCGCCGAATTGGCCTGAGGGTCTCGGCAGATGAGGAGAGACGGTTGAGCGCAGCAGAGCTGAAGAACCTGCCCCCGGTACCGGCATCTGGGGCTTCTGACATGGCGCACATCGTTCTGACTTTCGACAACAACAAGCTTGCCAGCGCCCTTTATGGTCAGTTCGACGAAAACCTCGCCAGGCTGGAGCAGAAGCTTGGCGTCGACATCCGCTCACGCGGCAACCAGCTGACCATCAAGGGTTCGGCGTCGGCCGCCGAGCAGGCGCGCCGCGCGCTCGACAATCTCTACGGCATTCTCCAGAAGGGCGTCGATATCGGCCAGTCCGACGTCGATGGCGCCGTGCGCATGGCGATTGCCGCCGACGATCAGCTGACCCTGCCGACGCTGGAGCGTAAGGGCAAGGTTTCCGCCGCCCAGATCGCCACCCGCAAGAAGACGATCTATGCCCGTTCACTCAACCAGGACGCCTATATGCGGGCGCTGGAACGGTCGGAACTGGTGTTCGGCATCGGCCCGGCCGGCACCGGCAAGACCTATCTGGCGGTGGCGCATGCGGCGATGCTGCTCGAGCGCGGCATGGTCGAGCGCATCATTCTCTCGCGGCCTGCGGTCGAGGCCGGCGAACGGCTGGGCTTCCTGCCCGGCGACATGAAGGAGAAGGTCGATCCCTATCTGCGGCCGCTCTATGATGCGCTCTACGACATGATGCCCGCCGACAAGGTTGAGCGCGCCATTGCCGCCGAAGTGATCGAGATCGCGCCGCTCGCCTTCATGCGCGGCCGCACGCTGGCGCATGCCGCCGTCATCCTCGACGAGGCGCAGAACACCACGCCGATGCAGATGAAGATGTTCCTGACGCGTCTGGGCGAAAATTCGCGCATGATCGTCACCGGCGACCCGACCCAGATCGACCTTCCCTCCAACACCAAATCGGGCCTGGTCGAAGCCTTGCGCGTGCTGGACGGTGTGGCGGGCGCGGTCACCGTGCGCTTCAACGACGGCGATGTGGTCCGCCATCCACTGGTGGCGGAAATCGTCAGGGCCTACGACCGGGACGCCAAGCTGGCGCGCGGCCTCGGCGCCGAGAATTGATGTTGACGATGCGGCTTCATGCCTGAGGACATAATATCCGGCGACGGGAATGTTCCCGTCGACATCGACATATCGGTTGAGGCGGGCAACTGGCCCGACGAGGTAAGCCTGACGCGGCTGGTCGATGGCGCGGTCAAGGCGGCTTTTGCCGAAACCGGCGTGGCGGGCCGTTCCGAACTCAGCCTCGTTTTTACCGACGACGCCCATGTCCAGCTCCTCAATGCCGGCTGGCGCGGCAAGGACAAGCCGACCAACGTCTTGTCTTTCCCGGCTTTTCCGTTTGCGCAAGGCGGTCCGTTGCCGCCGATGCTGGGCGACATCGTGCTGGCCGCCGAAACGGTCGCCCATGAAGCGGCACTGGAAGACAAGCCGGTCGAGAACCATATCACCCATCTCGTCATCCACGGCCTGCTGCATTTGCTGGGCTACGATCACGAGACCGAGGCCGAGGCCGAGGCGATGGAAGCCGTCGAACGCGCGGCGCTTGCAAGGCTTGCCATTCCCGACCCCTACGCGTAACTACATCTGATCAATTGACCGGACGACGATGAACGACAAACCAGAGACTGCCGCCCGCCCCGACGCCGGCAGTGCGAACAAGGCTTCCGACACGTCGGAAGAGGGATCAAGTCCGAGTACCGTTACGTCTGGCGCTAGCAGTACCTCTGCTGCTGCCGGTGCTGGCAGCGCTGCCAGCGAGACGTTGCCTGCCGGTCCCTCACTGTTCGACCGCGTTCTGGGCCTGTTCAGGCAACGCAACGGAACCAGCCTGCGTGAGGAAATTGCCGGCGCGCTAGCCGAGACGACGAGCGATGCCGGCGCCTTCTCGCCCGGCGAACGCGCCATGCTCAACAACATCCTGCGGCTGCGCGAAGTGCGCGTCGAGGACGTCATGGTACCGCGCGCCGACATTCAGGGGGTCGAAATCACGACGACGCTCGGCGATCTCCTGGGCACTTTCGAACAATCCGGCCATTCGCGCATGCCGGTCTATTCCGAGACGCTCGATGATCCGCGCGGCATGGTCCATATCCGTGACGTGCTGGCCCACATCACCAAGATCGCGCGCGTCAAGAAGGGCCGCACGACCAGGAAAACCCCCGCTGCCACGGTTCTCGATCTTGCCCAGGTCGACCTCGCACGCACCATTGGCGACCTCAATCTGATCCGCCCGGTGCTGTTCGTGCCGCCGTCGATGCTTGCCTCCGACCTGATGGGCCGCATGCAGACGACGCGCACCCAGATGGCGCTGGTCATCGACGAATATGGCGGCACCGACGGCCTCGCCTCGCTGGAAGACATCGTCGAGATGGTGGTCGGCGACATCGAGGACGAGCATGACGACGACGAGCCGATGATCACCCAGAGCGGCGACGGCGTGTTCATCGTCGACGGCAAGGCCGAGATCGACGACGTCGCCAAGATGATCGGCGGGGATTTCGCCGCCGGTGAACATGGCGAATATGTCGACACGATCGGCGGCATGATTTTCAACACGCTTGGCCGTGTTCCGGCCCGCGGCGAGGTGGTGCAGGCCATACCCGGCTTCGAGTTCCACGTCCTCGACGCCGATCCGCGCCGCGTCAAGCGCGTGCGCATCGTGCAGAGCCAGAAGGGTGAGCGCCGCCGGCGCGCCACCGCGCGCACCGAACAGGCGTAAGCATGATGCCGAAAAGTTGCAGACTTTTTGGATGAACATCATGCGGCAAAACCAGGGCTTAAGCATGATGCCGAAAAGTTGCAGACTTTTCGAATGAACATCATGCGGCAAAACCAGAATCCAGGCGCTTAGGGATGGCGGTCGAGGACCCCTTCAAGCATCCAAGTCTGGGGTCCGGTGTTTTCTATAAGGACCCTCGTGCCGCGCTGGACTGGCTGGAAGCAGCCTTAGGCTTCGCGCGCAGCATGGTGGTCAGCGATGCCGAGGGAAACTCGTCCATGCAGAGATGCGATTCGGCGACAGCTACATCATCGTAGATTCCGAATGGAGCGATTATGTTGCCAGCCCGGCTTCGGTCTTGGGCAAGAACACGCAGTCGATCTATGTCAGGCTGAAGCGCGGCCTGGATGCGCATTGCGAGCAGGCGCGGGCGGTCGACGCTGATATAATCCAGGAGCCGGCGGATCAGTTCTACGGCGAGCGCCAGTATCGTGCACGCGACCCCGAAGGCCATGTCTGGACCTTCACGCAGACCATCCGTTCGGTTCCGCGCGAGGAGGCCGAGCGGCTGGGCGGCGTCCAAATCGAGGGTTGGCACCGGTAGGGCAGGCCGAAGCTGTGCATCTCAGCCAGCCCATCCGCCGTTTGGAGCGCGGAGCGCAGCCTGTTAAATCTTGTGTCCTGATTCGCGACTCGGAAGTATGCATGGAGCGCCTCACCGGCCGGATAATTCTGCTTTGGGGTTGGCGGCGTGCGCTCGTGGCGTTTCTCGCAGGCGCTTTTGCCGTGCTTGGGCAGGCGCCTTACGATTTCTTCGCCGCCTGTTTCGTCTCGTTTCCGCTGCTGGTCTGGCTGCTCGACGGCGCCACCGGCGAAGCTTCCGGCAGCCTGTTCCAGCGCCTGCGGCCGGCTTTCGCCGTCGGTTGGTGGTTCGGTTTCGGCTATTTCCTCGCCGGCCTCTGGTGGATCGGCTCGGCGCTGCTGGTCGAGGCCGACAGTTTTGCCTGGGCGCTTCCCTTCGCGGTGGTCGGCATTCCTTTCATGCTCGCCTTTTTCTACGGCTTTGCGGCAATCGTTGCCCGGCTGCTGTGGAGCAACGACATTGGCCGCATCGCCGCCCTTGCCTTCGGCTTCGGCCTGGCGGAATGGCTGCGCGATTTCCTGTTCACCGGTTTTCCCTGGAATGCCGTCGGCTACGCGGCCATGCCCGTGCCGCTGCTGATGCAGAGCGTCTCGGTGACGGGCATGATCGGCATGAACGCGCTCGCGGTGTTCGTCTTCGCATTGCCGGCACTGCTGGCGGCACGTCGGCATCTGCGCCTCGGCGCGGCACTGTTTGTCGTGCTCGCCGCCGCCCATGTCGGCTTCGGCTATGTCAGGCTTGCCGCTCCCGAACCGCCAGCTTCACGCAGCCTGGATGTCCGCATCGTCCAGCCGGCCGTTGACCTGTCGGAAAAATGGGATGCCTCGGTGCGCGACCGCATCTTCGCGGTCCTGATGGGGCTCTCGGCCAAGGCGCCGGACCCAGGCCATCAAAAGCCGCAACTGATCTTGTGGCCCGAAACCTCGGTGCCGTTCCTCTTCACCGAGCGTCCGGACGCATTGACGGCGCTGGGGGACATGCTCGGACCCGGCCAGATGCTGATTGCCGGCGTCGTTCGCGAGGAAGGCGGTTCGGCCGCGAATGCCGACAGCCGTTACTACAACTCCGTGGTGGCGATCGACGACAAGGGTGAAATCGCTGACGCCGTCGACAAGGTTCACCTGGTGCCGTTCGGCGAATACCTGCCTTTCGCCGATCTGCTCCAGCGTTTCGGCATCGAGCAACTGGTTGCCGGGCCGATGAGTTTCGCGGCCGGCAATGAGCGCCACGCCATCACGCTGCCCGATGGCATCCGTGCGCTGCCATTTATCTGTTATGAGGTGATCTTTCCCGATCTTGTGGCAGTTGACGCTGCGTCAGCGCAGCTTATTGTGAACGTTACCAACGATGCGTGGTTCGGCGACACGCCGGGTCCGTATCAGCATTTCAGGCAGGCCCAGATCCGTGCGGTGGAAAATGGATTGCCATTGGTGCGTGCTGCCAACAACGGCATCTCGGCCGTCGTCGATCCGCGTGGGCGCATCGTCGATGCGCTTGCGATCGACGCACGCGGCGCCATCGACGCCCACATACCGATTTCCGGACAGGCGCTCATATCTCCCGGCCAACGGCGCATTAACGGAATGCTGATCATGTTGCTGTTTGCCGTTGGGGCAGCGCTGTTGAACGTAAGGCAAAGGCTACGGGTGAATTGACAGCCCACACATTAGAAACTCATACTGTAAGTGCCTGAAAATTTCTCGAAGCCGGTGGATCGTTCTGTTGGGGCAGTTGCCTCCGGCTTTGTTTGGGCAGGAAAAAAATAGAGAAAGCCGAAAAAATTCGGCGAGGAAAAAATGACAGAAGACAACAAGAAGAAACCGAATCCGATCGACATCCATGTTGGCAGTCGCATCCGGCTTCGCCGCAACATGCTGGGAATGAGCCAGGAAAAGCTGGGAGAAAACCTCGGCATCACATTTCAACAGATTCAGAAATATGAAAAAGGCACCAACCGCGTCGGCGCCAGCCGATTGCAGGCGATAGCGTCCATACTCGGCGTGCCTGTCGCCTTCTTTTTCGAGGATGCGCCCGGCCAGGAGCCCGTGGCGGGCCGCGGATTTGCCGAGGACGCGTCGATGGCTTTCGCCGTCGAATTCTGCGGCAGTCCCGAAGGACTCCAGCTCAACCGGGCCTTTGTCAAGATCGCGGACGCCAAGGTGCGCCGCAGGATCATAGACCTGGTCAAGTCCCTCTCCACCGACGATCCCGACTGATCGGCAATCACGCCAGGACTGGCGGCGTCTTGCCGCCGGTGGCACAAGATAACTGCATCGACATCATGCCAGAACCGAAGCACCGCTTGACGAGCGGCGCTTCGCCCCGCTAACACGTGGCGCGCCAAAATCGGCAGCCTGCCGATCGTTTTTCAAGAGGGGACACCCGTGACGCGGCAGAACTACTTCTTTACCTCGGAATCCGTTGCCGAGGGCCATCCCGACAAAGTCTGTGACCGGATTTCCGACGAGATCGTCGATCTGGTGTATCGCGAAGCCAAGAAGACCGGCATGGACCCGTGGAAAGTCCGTGTCGCCTGCGAGACGCTGGCCACCACCAACCGTGTCGTGATCGCCGGCGAAGTGCGTGTTCCCGACACGTTGCTCAAGCGGGACAAGGCCGGCAATATTCTCAAGGATGCCGCCGGGCATTCGGTCGTCAATCCGGCCAAGTTCAAATCGGTCGCCCGCAAGGCGATCCGCGAAATCGGCTACGAGCAGGCCGGCTTTCATTGGAAAACGGCGAAGATCGAGGTTCTGCTGCACGGCCAGTCGCCTGACATCGGCCAGGGCGTCGACAATGCCTCCGACCGTCAGGGCGAAGAGGGTGCCGGCGACCAGGGCATCATGTTCGGTTACGCCTGTCGCGAGACGCCGGATCTGATGCCGGCGCCGATCTACTACAGCCACAAGATCCTCGAACTGCTGGCTGCCGCCCGTCACGAAGGCAGCGGTGAAGCCGGCAAGCTCGGGCCGGATGCCAAGAGCCAAGTCACCGTTCGCTATGTCGACGGCAAGGCCGCCGAGGCGACGCAGATCGTGCTGTCCACACAGCATCTCGATGCGAGCTGGGATTCGAAGAAGGTCCGCAAGGTCGTCGAACCCTATATCCGAGAGGCGCTGGGCGACCTCAAGATCGCCGACGATTGCATGTGGTACATCAATCCGACCGGCAAGTTCGTCATTGGCGGGCCGGACGGCGATGCCGGACTGACCGGCCGCAAGATCATCGTCGACACCTATGGTGGTGCCGCACCCCATGGCGGCGGCGCCTTCTCCGGCAAGGACACCACCAAGGTGGATCGTTCGGCGGCCTATGCGGCGCGCTACCTGGCCAAGAACGTCGTGGCGGCGAAACTCGCCGACCGCTGCACCATCCAGCTTTCCTACGCCATCGGCGTTGCTCAGCCGCTGTCGGTCTATGTCGACTTGCACGGTACCGGCAAGGTCGACGAGGCAAAGCTCGAGGACGCGTTGCGCACGGTGATGGATCTGTCGCCGTCGGGCATCCGCCGTCACCTCGATCTCAACAAACCGATCTACGCCAAGACGTCGTCCTACGGCCATTTCGGCCGCAAGGCCGGCCGTGATGGGTCTTTCTCCTGGGAAAAGACCGATCTCGCCAAGGCACTCAAGGACGCGGTCGCCGCCTGACAGCGGCACCGCAAAGTCCCGCCATGGATCCGAAGGACAGACCAAGCCGCGCGACCGAAGCCTTTTTCAATCGCCGGCGCGGCAAGACCATGCGCCCGCAGCAGGCGGCCGCGCTGGAAAGCGGCTTCGGCACATATCGGCTCGATCTGGCGGCCGAGCCGCCGGCTGATCTCAGCGCTTTGTTTGAGACGGATGTCCGCGCGGTTCGCCTCGAGATTGGCTTCGGCGGTGGCGAGCATCTCCTGCATCGTGCGACCGAGGCCCCAGCGATCGGCTTTATCGGCGTCGAGCCCTTCGTCAACGGCATGGCCAAGATGATGATGGCGGTGCGCGAGAAACCGCTCGGCAATTTGCGGGTTTATGACGACGACGCCACAAGGCTGCTCGACTGGCTGCCGCAAGCCTCGCTCGACGGCATCGATCTGCTCTATCCCGATCCCTGGCCGAAGAAGAAACACTGGAAGCGGCGCTTCGTCAGCCCGGTCAATCTCGAGCGGTTCGCGCGTGTGCTGAAGCCTGGTTCAAAATTCCGCTTTGCGTCCGACATCGACACCTATGTCAACTGGACCCTGCTGCATTGCCGCGCGCATGGCGCGTTCGCATGGCAGGCTTGCGAGGCGGCGGACTGGCACCGGCCCTATGAAGGCTGGCCGGGCACCCGTTACGAGGTCAAGGCCATTCGTGAGGGCCGGCGGCCGGCCTATCTTACCTTCATTCGGAAATAAGCTTGCAGT
The DNA here is from genome assembly GCF_040319805.1 of Mesorhizobium sp. M0848. Taxonomy (NCBI): domain Bacteria; kingdom Pseudomonadati; phylum Pseudomonadota; class Alphaproteobacteria; order Hyphomicrobiales; family Phyllobacteriaceae; genus Mesorhizobium; species Mesorhizobium sp. M0848. The sequence goes on from NZ_JAMYOM010000021.1 coordinate 63,461, forward strand.
CTTAGAAGCGGCGGCCGATGCGATCGAAGGCGGCAGGCTCGACGCCGAGGTTGCGCAGGTCGTCGGCGCGCGGCCTGCGACCGGCTTCCACGGCCCGTGAAGCGGCCACGGCGCTGCCGAATACGGTGAAGAAGTCGCCTATTGCAGAAAATATCTTGCGATTGCTCATGATCATGTCCTTTCGCGCACGTGTGACCCACGGCCACATTTGTGCAGCGCAACATAGGTAGGTGCGTTTCGGCGCCAATCCCATGGGGGTCGCCGCATAGGCGCCATGCACCCCATGCAACGCTGGCGCGGGCCGCCTCGATGGCGGCGTTGCCCGACCAGCATAGCGGGCTTGAAACACAGGCCATGATCGTTTATATCAGCCTCAAATTCTTGGTCGGTATGACGAAGAGTGGGTCCACCCGGTCCCGCTCTTTTTTATTACCTGCCGATAACCTAGTAGAACGACAGGGCTTCAATGACTGCAACGGCAAGCGAGGGCGACGATCGCATCATTCGCGAAAGCGGCATCGATGCGCGCATCGCGCTGATCGTCCAGCCGGTCCTGCGTGGCATCGGCTTCCGCCTCGTGCGGGTGCATCTGTCGGGCCAGAACGGGCTGACGCTGCAGATCATGGCCGAACGCGAGGACGGCACCATGACCGTCGAGGATTGCGAAGAGGTCAGCCGCGCGGTGTCGCCGGCGCTCGACGTCGACGATCCGATCGAAAAGGCCTATCATCTTGAAGTCTCGTCGCCCGGCATCGACCGGCCGCTGGTCCGCAAATCGGATTTCACGACCTGGACGGGTCATCTGGTGAAGATGGAAACATCGATCGTCGTTGCCGACCGCAAGCGCTTCAAGGGCAAGATCGCCGAAGCCGGCGAAGACGATGTGCTGATCGAGCGCGACAAGGCCGCCTATGGCGAGGAGCCGACGGTGCGCGTCCCCTATGATGCGATTGCCGATGTGCGCTTGATCCTGACAGACGATCTTATCCGCGATGCCCTGTCGAAGGACAACAGGGCGCGCAAGGAAGCCAAGAAACGCCGCGGCGAACCGGACGACGACGAGTCGGGTGCGGAAGCGGACGCCACGGAAGAACACGAACAGGAACTATGATTGAGCTGCCGGGCGCAAAGGTCCGGCAAACAGGCTCGGGAGAAAAACGATGGTTGTAAGCGCCAACAGACTTGAATTGCTGCAGATCGCCGACGCGGTCGCGCGTGAAAAGTCGATCGACAAGTCGATCGTCATCGCCGCCATGGCCGATGCGATCCAGAAGGCGGCGCGCTCGCGTTACGGTCAGGAGACCAACATCCGCGCCGACATCAACCCGAACACCGGTGAGATGAAGCTGCAGCGGCTGATGGAAGTCGTCGAGAAGGTCGATGACTACGCCACGCAGATCGCCATTTCCTCGGCGCGCGAGCGCAATCCCGACGCTCAGCTCGGCGACTTCATCGCTGAACAGCTGCCGCCCATGGATTTCGGCCGCATCGCCGCCCAGTCGGCCAAGCAGGTCATCGTGCAGAAGGTCCGCGAGGCCGAACGCGACCGCCAGTATGACGAGTACAAGGACCGCATCGGCGAGATCGTCAACGGTACCGTCAAGCGCGTCGAATACGGCAACGTCATCGTCGATCTCGGCCGCGGCGAAGCGATCATCCGCCGCGATGAGCTGATCCCGCGCGAGAACTACAAATATGGCGACCGCGTCCGCGCCTATGTCTACGATGTGCGCCGCGAGCAGCGCGGCCCGCAGATCTTCCTGTCGCGTACTCATCCGCAGTTCATGGCCAAGCTGTTCACCATGGAAGTGCCGGAAATCTATGACGGCATCATCGAGATCAAGTCGGTCGCCCGCGACCCGGGTTCGCGCGCCAAGATCGCCGTCATCTCGCGCGACAGCTCGATCGATCCGGTCGGCGCCTGCGTCGGCATGCGCGGCAGCCGCGTCCAGGCCGTCGTCGGCGAATTGCAGGGCGAGAAGATCGACATCATTCCGTGGTCGCCTTCGGCGGCGTCCTTCATCGTCAACGCGCTGCAGCCGGCGGAAGTCGCCAAGGTCGTGCTCGACGAGGATGCCGAACGCATCGAAGTCGTGGTTCCCGACGACCAGCTGTCGCTGGCCATCGGCCGCCGCGGCCAGAACGTGCGCCTGGCTTCGCAGCTGACCGGTTGGGATATCGACATCCTGACCGAGGCCGAAGAATCCGAGCGCCGCCAGAAGGAATTCGTCGAGCGTTCGTCGCTGTTCATGGAAGCCCTCGACGTCGACGAGATGGTCGGCCAGGTGCTGGCCTCCGAAGGCTTCACCAGTGTCGAGGAAGTCGCTTATGTCGATTCCGGCGAGATCGCCTCTATCGACGGTTTCGACGAGGACACCGCTTCGGAAATCCAGACCCGCGCTCGCGAATATCTGGAGAAGATCGAGGCCGAGCACGACGACAAGCGCAAGGCGCTCGGCGTTTCGGACGAATTGCGCGAAATCCCCGGCGTCACCACCGCCATGATGGTGACGCTTGGCGAGGACGGCGTGAAGACGATCGAGGATTTCGCCGGCTATGCCGCCGACGACCTGACCGGCTGGAAGGAACGCAAGGACGGCGAGACAAAAGTCTATCCGGGCGTGCTCGCCAATCATGGCGTGACCCGCGCAGACGCCGAACAAATGGTTCTGGCCGCCCGCCTCAAGGCCGGCTGGATCACCGAAGACGAGCTTGCAGCCGAAGAAGTCTCGGCTGACGAAGCCGTTGGTGCGTGAGGTGAAACCGCATCGCACCGAACCCGCCCTTGGACGAGATGAACGATCGCACCTGCATCGTTACGCGCAAACAAGCCGAACCGGATGATCTGATCCGGTTTGTCGTCGGCCCGGATTCGGCCGTCGTTCCCGACATCAAGAGAAATCTGCCCGGCCGCGGTTGCTGGGTGAGCGCCGACCGCCTACATATCGACAAGGCTGCGGCGAAGAACCTCTTTGCCCGCGCCTTCAAGGCACAGGTGGTCGTGCCGCCCGATCTTGGCGGCATGATCGACGGGCTACTTTCCAGGCACGCTCTGGGCATGCTTGGTCTTGCCCGCAAGGCAGGCGCAATTTCGCTTGGTGCTACCAAGGTCGAAAGTGCTGTCCGCGGTGGATTGGCGCTTTTCGTGCTCCACGCGACCGAGGCGTCCGACGACGGCGTGCGCAAGATCAGCCAGGCGCGACGGGCGACAGTCCATCTCGGCGGGCCCGCCATCCTTGCCTACAAACTTTTCTCCGAGGCCGAGTTGAGCTTGGCATTGGGGGGTACAAATGTGATACATGCTGCCGTTCTCGCGGGAGACGCGGGCAGGGCGGTCCAGAAGCGCATGGTTGCGCTCGACCGGTATCGGGGCGGTTCCCCGGACGATCTGGCAATGCTTGCGGCTGTTGCTGACGAAGATGATGCCGCAGAGGATATGGAATGAGCGATACGAAATCGGGTGACGACAATACGCTGAGTGTGACGCCGAAGAAGACCTTGACGCTGAAGCGGCCCGGTATGGAACAGGGCACTGTGCGCCAGAACTTCTCGCACGGCCGCACCAAGCAGGTCGTCGTCGAAACCAAGAAGCGCAAATTCTCGATGCCCGGCGACAAGCCGGAGCCCGTTGCCGCCCCCGTCTTCACACCGAAGCCGGCGGTCGTGGCCGCGCCCGTCGTCGTGCCGGAAGCACCGAAGGCGCCGCCACCCCCGCCGCCACCGGCCCCCGTCGAGCGCAGCGGCATGGTGCTGAACGAACTTTCGCGCAGTGAAATGGAAGCACGCCGCAGGGCCCTCGAGGGCTCGAAAGTTCGCGAGGTCGAGGACCGCCAGCGCGCCGCCGAGGATGCCAAGCGTCGCGCCGAGGACGAAGAGCGCCGCAAGCGCGAACGCGATGAATCCGCACGCCGCCAGGCCGAGGAAGAGGCGCGGTTGCAGACCGAAGCCGAATCCCGCCGTCGGGCTGAGGAAGAGGCCCGTCGACGCGCGCCATTGGCTGCCGAACTGGCAACAGTCGATGATGAGGAAGTGGCCAAGCCGAAGCGTGTTGGTGCCGGCGCACCGGTGCGCCGTCCGGTCACGCCCGAAGTGGCGCGTCCGGCCAAGCCGACCAAGGCCGAGGAAGACCGCCGCCGCGGCAAGCTGACGCTGAATTCAGCATTGTCCGACGAAGACGCGCGAGCCCGGTCGCTGTCGTCGATGCGTCGCCGCCAGGAAAAATTCAAGCGCGCGATGCACAATGAGCCGCGCGAGAAAGTCATGCGCGAAGTGATCCTGCCAGAGACCATTACCATCCAGGAACTGGCGCAACGCATGTCCGAGCGCGCGGTCGACCTGGTCAAGTTCTTCATGAAGCAGGGCCAGATCCTGAAGCCGGGCGACGTCATCGACGCCGACACGGCCGAGCTGGTTGCTACCGAATTCGGCCACACGGTCCGCCGCGTCGCCGAGTCCGACATCGAGGAAGGCCTGTTCAACATCGCCGACAATGCCGAGGATCTGGTTTCGCGTCCGCCGGTCGTGACGATCATGGGTCACGTCGATCACGGCAAGACCTCGCTGCTCGACGCGATCCGCAACGCCAATGTCGTCTCCGGCGAAGCCGGCGGCATCACCCAGCACATCGGCGCCTACCAGGTCGAGAAGAACGGTCACAAGATCACCTTCATCGACACGCCCGGCCACGCCGCCTTCACGGCGATGCGTGCTCGTGGCGCCCAGGCGACCGACATCGCCATCCTGGTGGTTGCGGCCGATGACAGCGTCATGCCCCAGACGATCGAATCGATCAGCCATGCCAAGGCGGCCGGCGTTCCGATCATCGTGGCGATCAACAAGATCGACAAGCATGATGCCGATCCGCAGAAAGTGCGCTCCGAACTGCTGCGCCACGAGGTCTTCGTCGAATCCATGGGCGGTGAAGTTCTGGACGTCGAAGTGTCGGCGACCAAGGGCACCAATCTCGACAAATTGCTCGAGGCGATCCTGCTGCAGGCCGAAATTCTCGACCTGAAGGCCAATCCGGATCGTACCGCCGAGGGTGTCGTCATCGAAGCCCAGCTCGACAAGGGCCGTGGTCCCGTTGCCACCGTGCTGGTGCAGACCGGCACGCTGATGCCGGGCGACATCCTTGTTGCCGGCAACGAATGGGGCCGGGTGCGCGCGCTGGTCAACGACCGTGGCGTGCAGATCAAGGAAGCGCCGCCGGCGATGCCGGTGGAAGTGCTTGGCTTGCAGGGCACCCCGCAGGCCGGCGACCGCTTCGCCGTGGTCAACAACGAGGCCCGTGCCCGCGAGATCACCGAATACCGCCAGCGTCTGGCGCGCGAGAAGGCGGTTGCCAAGCATGCCGGCCAGCGCGGTTCGCTCGAGCAGATGATGTCGCAATTGCAGACAAGCGGGCTGAAGGAATTCCCGCTGGTCATCAAGGGCGACGTGCAGGGCTCGATCGAGGCGATCAACGCCGCGCTCGACAAGCTCGGCACCGACGAGGTGCGTGCGCGCATCGTCCATGCCGGCGCCGGCGCCATCACCGAAAGCGACGTGTCGCTGGCCGAGACTTCGGGTGCCGCGATCATCGGCTTCAACGTTCGCGCCAACGTCCAGGCACGTGCCGCTGCAGCGGCGGCTGGCATCGAGATTCGCTATTACTCGATCATCTACAACCTTGTGGATGACGTGAAGGCGGCTCTGTCGGGCCTGCTGTCGCCGGAGCGTCGCGAGACCTTCATCGGCAACGCGCAGATCCTCGAGATCTTCGACATCACCAAGGTCGGCAAGATCGCCGGCTGCCGTGTCACCGAAGGCAAGGTCGAGCGTGGTGCGGGCGTGCGCCTGATCCGCGACAACGTCGTCATCCACGAAGGCACGCTGAAGACGCTGAAGCGCTTCAAGGACGAAGTTTCGGAAGTCCCCGGCGGCCAGGAATGCGGCATGGCCTTCCAGAACTACGAGGACATGCGAGTCGGCGACGTCATCGAGTGCTTCCGCGTCGAGATGGTGACCCGGACACTCTGAGTTCGAGTGACTTGTCCATACCGGGCGGTGGCCGAGAGGCCGCCGCCCGAGGTCTATTGAGAACGACCCATATGAGACATGCGGCACGGTCCCATCGCGCGCCTCACGCTTTCAGGATAGAGAAAAATGCCCCGTCCAACCACATCCAGCCCATCCCAGCGCATGCTGCGCGTCGCCGAACAGGTGCGCCATGCGCTATCCGAAACCCTGCAGCGCGGCGAGATCATCGATCCGCTGATCGAGAACACCGTGGTGTCGGTCTCGGAAGTGCGCATGTCGCCCGATTTGAAGGTCGCTACCGCTTTCGTCTCGCCGCTCGGCGCCAAGGATACCGATGCGGTGGTCGAGGCGCTGAACAAGCATGCGAAATTCGTCCGTGGCCGTGTCTCCGGCGCGCTGCGGCAGATGAAGTTCATGCCGGAGTTCCGCTTCAAGCTCGACACCTCCTTCGACAATTTTGCCAGGATCAATGACCTGTTGAAGTCACCTGAAGTGGCGCGCGATCTGGGTCCTGAGGACCAGGAAAACGCGGATCAGGGCAAAGACGACAACAAGGACACCGAATAGTGGCGCGCCGCGGCAAGAAGAAGGGCCGGCCGATCTCGGGCTGGCTGATCCTGGACAAGCCGGTCGGCATGGGCTCGACCGAAGCCGTCTCCAAGATCAAATGGCTGTTCCAGGCCGAAAAGGCCGGCCATGCCGGCACGCTCGACCCGCTGGCGTCCGGTATGCTGCCGATCGCGCTTGGCGAGGCCACCAAGACCGTTCCCTACGTGCAGGACGGCGCAAAGATCTATCGCTTCACCGTTGCCTGGGGGCAGGAGCGCTCCACCGATGACCTCGAAGGTCCGGTGACGAAAGAGTCCGACCTGCGCCCGTCGCAAGCCCAAGTGCTCGCCCTGCTGCCGAAATACACTGGCGTCATCATGCAGACGCCGCCGCAATTCTCGGCCATCAAGATCGCGGGCGAGCGTGCCTATGATCTGGCCCGCGACGGCGCGACAGTCGACATACCCGCGCGCGAGATCGAGATCGGCCGTCTGGACGTTGTCGAGCATGGCGCCGACCATACCGTTTTCGAGGTCGAATGCGGCAAGGGCACCTATGTGCGCGCGCTGGCCCGCGACATGGGCCGCGACATCGGCTGTTTCGGCCACATTTCCGAATTGCGCCGGGTCGAGGTCGAGCCGTTCACGGCGGAGGATTTCGTCACCATTGCCGAACTGGAAGCCGCCCGTTTCGGTGTCCAGGACGAAGACAGCACGACGGACGTCACGGACGCAACGGAAGCCGCTGACACGACAGAGGCTGTCGACAAGGTGGAAGTACCAATCGACTTCGACGCCATCGATGCGCTTCTGGTCGATACATCGGCCGCCCTTGACTGCCTGCCGCAGATCGCCATCAGCGACGATGCGGCGACCAAGGTCCGCCTCGGCAATCCAGTCATCATCCGCGGCCGTGATGCACCGGTGGTAGCCGAGGAAGCCTGCGCCACGGCGCGCGGCAAGCTGGTCGCCATCGGTGCCATCGAGCAAGGCATGTTCAAGCCCAAGCGGGTCTTTGCCGGGTGACTCCTGTCGTCTAATGTCGAGGCGAGGACTCGCACGAGGGGCATATGGCAAAGGCTGAGACCGTGAAGACGCGGGCACCAGTGAAAACGCGGCGGCCGCCGGTCGGTGCGTCGCCCGGCACGCTGATCGCCGATCCCTCGGCGCGGCGCAGCGAACTCAGGCTGACGCTGATCTCGCCCGAAAAATTCAAGACTATCGAAAATGCCAGCATCGACGACCTCAACACCCATTGCGACAAGTGGCCGGTTATCTGGCTCGATTGTACCGGCCTCGCCAACATCCCGCTGATCGAGGAGATCGGCCGCATTTTCAGCCTGCATCCGCTGGCGCTGGAGGACGTCGTCAACACCGGCCAGCGGCCGAAGGTCGACTTTTTCGAGGATCATGCCTTCGTCGTCGTCAGGATGATCGACGACGTCGCCTCGCACCGCTATGAGCAGATCGCCGTCTTCTTCGGCAATAATTTCGTCGTCACCTTCCAGGAGCGTGAAGGCGATCCGTTCGATCCCGTGCGCAAGCGCATCGAAAGCTCAGCGCCCAACCGGTTGCGCGCCCGCGGTGCCGATTACCTCGCCTATGCGCTGATCGACGCCATCGTCGACAGCTACTTTCCGCCGATCGAGGCCGCCGGCGATACGGTCGACAGCATCGAGGACCAGATGCTGCATTCGCCGCACAAGCATCAGATGCGGCAGCTGCATGAATTGCGGCGCGACGCCAACGTGCTGAAAGGCGTGCTGTGGCCGATGCGCGATGCGCTGGCGACGCTGATCCGCAACGATGTGCCCTATGTGAAGGCCGAGACCAAGATCTTCCTCAACGACACGCTCGACCATGCGCTACGGTTGATCGAGCTGGTCGAAACCCAGCGCGACATGCTGACCGGCCTGATCGAGATGCACCTGTCGCTGAGCCAGGCGCGCACCAACGACGTCATCAGCTATCTCACCATCGTCTCGGTCATCTTCATGCCGCTCACCTTCCTGGTCGGCATCTGGGGCATGAATTTCGATCCGGAGTCTTCGCCCTGGAACATGCCGGAACTGAAGGCCTATTATGGCTATCCCTTGTCGCTGCTGTTCATGGCGCTTGTCGCGTTCGGGCTGATCGCCTTCTTCAAATGGAAGAAATGGCTTTGACAAGGCTAAAACCTGCCATTTTAGCCTGAAAAGCCGGCTTGTGAATTGGGCTGGTGTTTTCCGGGGAATTGCACTATATGCGCCGCAGCATAGCGCTATGACGTTTTGCTTGCACCGGCCCCTGCTGGACGACATCCCGGCTGAGGGCGACCCGTTTCCTCAAACAGATAAGGAAAAACACGATGTCGATTACTGCCGAGCGCAAACAGGAATTGATGGGTGAATTCGCAACCGCCAAGGGCGATACCGGGTCTCCGGAAGTCCAGGTGGCCATCCTTTCCGAGCGCATCAAGAACCTGACCGACCATTTCAAGGACCACAAGAAGGATAACCATTCCCGCCGTGGTCTGCTTGCTCTCGTCTCCCAGCGCCGCAGCCTGCTTGATTATCTCAAGCGCAAGGACGACGCGCGCTACCAGACGCTGATCGAGAAGCTCGGTCTGCGCCGTTGACGAATTGACCGGCGGGCTTTCGAAGGAGAGCCCGCCGGTCGCGCATTCTGCCAGTCGCATCGACTGGCCAGACCCGGTTTCGATCGTGCAGAGGGCACTCGAAACCGCCCATGGACGGTCATGGGGCAGGATTGCAGGACGCTCGCGCGCGCACCGCGCCGAAATCACCCGAGCTTCCCGTTGTCTTGCCCGTGGCTGCCCGAGAAAGGAAGCCAGGGAAAGGGCATCCGCGCACCGTGAAACGGCGCGGCCCTTTCCTCATATTAAGGACAAGACATGTTCAATCACCACAAAGTGGAAATCGAATGGGGCGGCCGTCCGCTCATCCTCGAAACCGGCAAGATCGCACGCCAGGCTGACGGCGCGGTGCTCGCCACCTACGGCGAGACCAAGGTTCTCGCCACCGTCGTTTCGATGAAGGAGCCGAAGCCCGGCCTCGATTTCTTCCCGCTGACCGTCAACTACCAGGAAAAGACCTACGCCGCCGGCAAGATCCCGGGTGGCTATTTCAAGCGTGAAGGCCGTCCGAGCGAGAAGGAAACGCTGGTTTCCCGCCTCATCGACCGCCCGATCCGCCCGCTCTTCGCCTCCGGCTACAAGAACGACACCCAGATCGTCGTCACCGTCGTCCAGCACGATCTCGAGAACGATCCGGACATCCTGTCGATCGTTGCCACTTCGGCCGCCCTGACGCTCTCCGGCGTTCCCTTCATGGGCCCGATCGGCGGCGCTCGCGTCGGCTATATCAACGGCGAATATGTGCTCAACCCGCATGTCGACGAGATGCAGGAATCGAAGCTCGATCTGATCGTCGCCGGCACCACAGATGCCGTGCTGATGGTCGAGTCCGAAGCCAAGGAACTCGGCGAAGAGCTGATGCTCGGCGCGGTCATGTTCGGCCACAAGGGCTTCCAGCCGGTTATCGACGCCATCATCAAGCTGGCCGAAGTTGCCGCCAAGGAGCCGCGCGACTTCACCGCGCCGGACTATTCCGCGCTTGAAGCCGAGATGCTGAAGATCGTCGGCGACGAACTCAGCAATGCCTACAAGAACGTCGACAAGCAGAAGCGTTACGCCGCCGTCGACGCCGTCAAGGCGAAGGTCAAGGCAGCGTTTGCCCCGGCCGAAGGTGAAGACGCCAAATACACTTCCGAGCAGATCGGCAGCGTGTTCAAGGAACTCCAGGCCAAGGTGGTTCGCTGGAACATCCTCGATACCGGTTCGCGCATCGATGGCCGCGACCTGAGCACGGTTCGCAAGATCGTCTCCGAAGTCGGCGTTCTGCCGCGCACCCACGGTTCGGCGCTGTTCACCCGCGGCGAGACCCAGGCGCTGGTCGTTGCCACGCTCGGCACCGGCGAGGACGAGCAGTATGTCGATTCGCTGACCGGCATGTACAAGGAGAAGTTCCTCCTTCACTACAACTTCCCTCCCTATTCCGTCGGTGAGACCGGCCGCATGGGTTCGCCGGGTCGTCGCGAAATCGGCCATGGCAAGCTCGCCTGGCGCGCCATTCGCCCGATGCTGCCGAGCGCTGACCAGTTCCCCTACACGCTGCGCGTCGTCTCGGAGATCACCGAGTCCAACGGTTCGTCGTCGATGGCCACTGTCTGCGGCACCTCGCTGGCGCTGATGGATGCCGGCGTGCCGCTGGCCAAGCCCGTCGCCGGTATCGCCATGGGCCTGATCAAGGAAGGCGAGCGTTTCGCCGTTCTCTCCGACATCCTCGGTGACGAAGATCACCTCGGCGATATGGACTTCAAGGTCGCCGGCACCGCCAGCGGCATCACCTCGCTGCAGATGGATATCAAGATCGAAGGCATCACCGAGGAGATCATGAAGATCGCGCTGGACCAGGCCAAGGATGGCCGCCAGCACATCCTCGGCGAGATGGCGCATGCTCTGACCGGCGCGCGTTCGGAACTGGGTGAGTTCGCACCGCGCATCGAAGTGATGCACATCCCGACCGACAAGATCCGTGACGTGATCGGCTCGGGCGGCAAGGTCATCCGCGAGATCGTCGAAAAGACCGGCGCCAAGATCAACATCGAGGACGACGGCACGGTCAAGATCGCTTCGTCCAACGCCAAGGAGATCGAGGCGGCGAAGAAGTGGATCCACACCATCGTCGCCGAGCCGGAAGTCGGCGAGATTTACGAAGGTACGGTCGTCAAGACCGCGGACTTCGGCGCTTTCGTCAACTTCTTCGGTCCGCGTGATGGCCTCGTCCACATCTCGCAGCTTGCCAACGACCGGGTCGCCAAGACCTCGGACGTGGTCAAGGAAGGCGATAAGGTCTGGGTCAAGCTGATGGGCTTCGACGAGCGCGGCAAGGTCCGCCTGTCGATGAAGGTCGTCGACCAGGCCACCGGCAAGGAACTCGCCCGCGACAAGAAGACCGAAGGCGAAGAAAACGCCGCCTGATTGGTCTGAGACCATGAATCGAAACGGGCGCGGCTTATGTCGCGCCCGTTTTCATTTTAGCTCCGTTTTCACTTTCAGATCGTCTAGACAGGTCGAGATCGAACAATGTCCGCCGAGCCGTTGAAGACGCTTTTCCATCCCTTTGAGGCCGAGGCTGTTGCTTTGCCGGTAAAGGGCGAGCGCGTGCTGTTTCTCGGCGCTGAGCCAGGATTTCGCCTGCCTGAAGGCTTCGAGGCGACGCTTCACCTCGTGCAAGGCTTCCGGCCGGATTTTCGTGCGTTGCAGGCCTCCGGCGTCACCGCGCAACCGGAAGGCGGCGGCTTCGATATGGCACTTGTGCTGGCCGGCCGGCATCGCGGCCTGAACGAGGTGCGCATCGCCGATGCGCTTGAGCGCGTGGCGCCTGGCGCCTTGGTCGTCATTGCCGGCGGCAAGGATGACGGCATTGCCAGCCTGCGCAAGCGCGTTGACGAACTTGTCCCCCTTGAGGGCCATCTGCCGAAATATCACGGCATCGCCTTCTGGTTACGCCGTCCCGCGGATCTCGCCGTCGCGGAAGAACTGCGCGCCGCCAATCCCGCTCTGCTGGTTGAAAACCGGTTCCGCACCGCGCCCGGCATGTTTTCCTTCGACCGGATCGATACCGGCTCCAAATTGCTGGTCGAGAACCTGCCCAATGATCTGCGGGGCAGCGTTGCCGATTTCTGCGCCGGCTGGGGGTATCTGGCTGCCGAGATCGCCGCCTGCTCCCCCGGCGTTCAGGCGCTCGACCTCTATGAGGCCGATTTCGCCTCGCTCGAAGCCGCAAAGCTCAATCTGGCAGGAGTCGGCCAGTCGATCGCCAGGAATTTCTTCTGGATCGATCTGTTGAAGGAACCAGTCGAGAAGCGCTACGACGCGATTGCGATGAACCCGCCCTTTCATCGCAGCCGGGCGGCCGAGCCGGAGATCGGCGCCGGCATGATCCGCGCGGCGGCCAAGGCCTTGAAGCCGGGTGGGCGGCTGCTCATGGTCGCCAACCGTCAGCTTCCCTATGAGCCGATCCTGGCGGCTGCCTTTTCGAGCCATGCCGAACTCGCCCGCGACGGCATGTTCAAGGTGCTTTCCGCTCGTCGTTGAAGCATGATCCCGAAAAGTGGATACCGGTTTTCGGAAAAGATGATGCTCAGACAGAAGCAGGCATCGCGTCGCACTCAATGCAGATTGGCGACGCGCCGGACCTCATCGGTGACATGCACGTCGCCGACCCTGATCTTGAGGGGGGCGGGCCTGCCGTAAAGATAGCCTTGCACCACCTCGCAGCCGGCCGCCCTGAGCAGCGTCGCCTGGCTTTCGGTCTCGACGCCTTCGGCAATGATGCTGACGCCGAGCGCGCGCGAAAGCCCGACGATGGTCGAGACGACAGCGCCGGAGCTGGAATCGGTGTCGAGGCGGCTGACGAAGGACCGGTCGATCTTCAGCTTGCCGAATGAGAAATCGATCAGGTAGCTCAAATTGGAATAGCCGGTACCGAAATCGTCGACGGCGACCGAGATGCCCATATCCGCAAGCTCCTTCAGGATGGCGGCGGCGCGGTCGCGGTCCTGCATCATCGCCGTCTCGGTCACTTCCAGCTCCAGCCGCGACGGCTTGATGCCGGTGCTCGTCATAGTGTCGCGCACGATGCCGACGAAGTCCTTGGTCATGAACTGGACGGGCGAGATGTTGACGGCGACGAAGCAATCATCGGGCAGATGCTGTGCGTCGCTGCAGGCTTTGCGCAGCACCCATTCGCCGATCGGGCCGATCATGCCGGTTTCCTCGGCGATCGGAATGAACTCCATCGGCGGGATCATGCCGCGTTCCGGATGCCGCCAGCGGATAAGCGCTTCATACCCGACGATGCGGCCGGTCGGGAGATCGAGCTGCGGCTGGTAATGAAGGTCGAAGTCACCACGCTCGAAGGCTATATGCAGTTCGGATTCGATCCATTGGCGATGGTCGGCGACCCTGCCCATTTCGGCATGGAAGACCGACCAGTTGCCGACGCCGCTGGCGCGCGCGTTCTGCAGCGCCAGATTGGAGCGGCGCAGGATGAGGACCGGATCGACGCCGTCCTTTGGCATCGCCACGATGCCGACCGACAGGCTGACCGATTGCAGGTGCGTACCGAGATCATAGGGCTCCATCATCTCGTCGATGAGCCTCTCGACGGTGCTTTCCAGCGATCCGGACACCTGATTGTCGGGCAGCAGGATCGCGAATTCACCGGCGCCGATGCGTCCGATCAGAGCGCGCGGCGGCACGCACGTCTTTAAGCGCTTGGTGAAGGCGCGGATCAACTCGTCGCCCTGGCTGTAGCCGATGGCGTCATTGATCTGCTTGAAGCGGTCAATGTCGATATCGATGAGGAACATCGGCTCGCCGGTCCGGCTGGTCGCGCATGCCGCCTCGGCAATCTTGCCGACCATCGCCGGGCGTGCCACCAGGCCGGTCAGCTTGTCGAAATGGGTTTCCGTGAAGACGAAATCCGCCGATTCATCGACGCCGGCGAAAAAGGACATCGCGGCGACCGAGGCCGCCAGTGCGCAAAGAGCGGCCATCACCGAGACCATCATATCCGCGGAGATGCCGGCAAAACCATCGCCGAGACCGAGCTTCAAGCCCCAGAGCCCGAGGACGAAACTGCCGAGACCCGAACTCGCTATGGTGAGCAGTCGGAACACCGGTGTTCGCTTCGGGTTGCTGACGGCGAGCATTGAAAGTTCCCCTGAGTACGGGGCTTTCTAGCGGATATCTCCTTAAAATGAGTTTCCGCGAATGAATCCAATTTTATTGGACCGAAAGTATTTCTTGAGCGGATCAATACGCCTGGCGCTGAAACGGATTCAGTTGGCGCGCTTTAAGCTTCGTGTCTTCAAATGTCGCCATTCCAAAACCGCCGCGCACCTTTGGGCGACAGGCGTTAGTCTCGTCCGCCGTCGGTCTGCTTCAATTCGTCGAGTGTCGGCATGGAAACGATGTGATAGCCGGAATCGACATAGTGGATCTCGCCGGTAACCCCGGAAGACAGATCCGACAACAGATAAAGTGCCGAGCCGCCGACCTCGTCGATGGTCACCGTGCGGCGCAGCGGCGAGTTTCGCTGCTGGTAGGAGAACATATGGCGCGCATCGGAAATACCGGCGCCGGCGAGCGTGCGCACGGGTCCAGCCGATATGCCGTTCACCCTGATGCCACGCGGACCGTAATCGTTGGCGAGGTAGCGGACACTCGCCTCCAGCCCTGCCTTGGCGACGCCCATGACATTGTAGTTCGGCATGACGCGGACGGAGCCCGCATAGGTCAGCGTGATCATCGATCCGCCGTCCTGCATCAAGGTGGCTGCATGGCGGGCGACCTCGGTGAAGGAGTAGCAAGAGATCACCATGGTACGGACGAAATTGTCCCGGCTGGTGTCGGCGTAGAGGCCTTTCAACTCGTTTTTGTCGGAAAAGCCGATGGCGTGGACGATGAAATCCAGCCCGCCCCATTCCTTGCCCAGGGTCTCGAATGTGGCGGCGACCGAAGCGCTGTCCTCGACGTCGCACGGCACCACCAGCGAGGCGCCGAGCTTGTCGGCCAGCGGCTTGACCCGGCGTCCGAAGGCATCGCCCTGATAGGTGAAGGCGAGTTCCGCCCCATGTTCGGACAATTTCCGGGCAATTCCCCAAGCGATCGAATGATCGTTGGCGACACCCATGACAAGCCCGCGCTTGCCCTTCATCAATCCGTCCATGGCCGGCAAATCCTTATGCGGAATAGCGCTGGAAAACGAGCGTGGCGTTGGTGCCGCCGAAGCCGAACGAATTGGACAAGACAGTATCGATCCTGGCGTCGTCGATGCGCTTTCGCACGATCGGCATGCCCTCGAATTCGGGGTCGAGGGTCTCGATATGGGCGCTTTCGCCGATGAAGCCGCCCTGCATCATCAGGATCGAATAGATGGATTCCTGCACGCCGGCCGCGCCCAGCGAATGGCCGGTCAGCGACTTCGTCGAGGTGATATACGGCATCTCTGGGCCGAACACCTCGCGGATCGCTCCCATTTCCTTGGAATCTCCCACCGGCGTCGAGGTGCCATGGGTGTTGATGTAGTCGACCGGTGTGGAAACCGTGGCCAGCGCCTGGCGCATGCAGCGGACCGCGCCCTCGCCTGAAGGAGCAACCATGTCGTAGCCATCCGACGTCGCGCCATAGCCGACGATCTCGGCATAGATCTTGGCGCCGCGCGCCTTGGCATGCTCAAGCTCTTCCAGCACCAGCACCCCGGCGCCGCCAGCGATGACGAAGCCGTCGCGATTGGCGTCATAGGCGCGGGAAGCGGTCGATGCCTTGTCGTTGAATTTCGACGACATCGCGCCCATGGCGTCGAACAGGTCCGACATCGTCCAGTCGAGATCCTCGTGGCCGCCGGCAAAGATGATGTCCTGCTTGCCCCACTGGATCAATTCGTAGCCATTGCCGATGCAGTGCGCCGAGGTCGAACAGGCCGACGAGATCGAGTAGTTGACGCCGTGGATCTTGAACCAGGTGGCAAGCGTTGCCGATGCGGTTGATGACATTGCCTTCGGCACCGCGAACGGACCGATGCGCTTGGGACTGCCATTCTTCAGCGTCGTTTCGGCAGCTTCGACGATGGTGCGGGTGGATGGTCCGCCCGATCCCATGACGATGCCGGTGCGCTCATTGGTGATGTCGCTCTCGCCGAGGCCCGCATCCGCGATCGCCTGATCCATGGCGACATGGTTCCAGGCAGCCCCCTGGCTCAGGAAGCGCATCGCACGGCGGTCGATCATGGCCGATGGATCGAGCGTCGGCGCTCCCCAGACCTGGCAACGGAAGCCGTGTTCGGCGAAGGAATCGGAGAAGCTGATGCCGGATTTGGCGTCATGCAGAGAGGTCTGCACCTCGTTGGCATTGTTGCCGATCGACGACACAACGCCGATGCCTGTGACTACGACACGTCTCATTCGCAACTCCTTCCAGGGATGCTGGCCAGAGAGCTGGCCAGGGATGCCGGTCAGCCAACCGCCGACTGCTTGGACAGACCGACTTTCAAATCCGTTGCCGCGTATATGGGTTCGCCATCCGCCTTCAGCCAGCCATCGGCGATGCCGAGCACCAGCCGGCCCCGCATCACGCGCTTGAAGTCGATGCCATATTCGACCTTCTTCACCGAGGGCGTGACCATGCCCTTGAATTTCACTTCACCGGTCGACAGCGCCATCCCCTTGCCGGGTTCGCCCAGCCAGCCAAGATAGAAGCCCGTCAATTGCCACATGGCGTCGAGGCCGAGGCACCCCGGCATGATCGGATTGCCGATGAAATGGCAGGCAAAGAACCACAGGTCCGGCTTGATGTCGAACTCCGCGCGGATGAAACCCTTCTCGAAGGCGCCGCCCGTCTCGCTGATCTCGGTGATGCGGTCGAACATCAGCATCGGCGGATAAGGAAGCTGGGCGTTGCCCGGTCCGAACAGTTCGCCGCGGGCGCAGGCCAGCAATTCGTCGTACTCGTAGCTGGATTTACCCGCCATCAATCTCATCCCATATCGTTCCGGGCTATCGGGTGCCCTTGTCGTTGGTTTCCTAACACAATCTGTTTCAGGCCGGAAACCGGCGTTTGCGCTTAGCCTGCTCGTCTGCCTGGGTCAATGCGCGCTATTGATCGCATTCGGACGACAGAATATATGTCCTGAGAGGTCCGGTTTCGGCAGACGTTCATTTTTTTGCCATTCTGGGCGTGTCTTGGGGCGGAACTGTGGGGTTCGACGAGAAGATGGACCTGGACGGCCGGAAGGAAAATGTCGCTGTGGACAAGCGGGTCCGTGAAGCCGGCCTGAGGCCGACGCGTCAGCGCATTGCGCTGGCCGATCTGCTTTTCGCCAAGGGCGACCGGCATCTGTCGGCCGAGGAACTGCACGAGGAGGCGGTAGCCGCCGGCGTGCCGGTGTCGCTGGCCACCGTCTACAATGCCCTTCACCAGTTTACCCAGGCGGGACTTTTGCGCATCCTCGCCGTCGAGGGCGCGAAAACCTATTTCGACACCAATACCTCCGACCACCACCATTTCTACATCGAAGGCGAAAACCGCATATTCGACATCGACAGCGGTCCGGTGACGGTTGCCAACCTGCCGGAGCCTCCGGAAGGGATGGAGATCGCCAATGTCGACATCGTGGTGAGGCTGCGCCCCAAACGCCGCGAATGACCGGCGAGGCCCCCTGACCGTGCCCGCGCTGTTGCTGCTCGCCGGGCACATGTGGGGCAATGCGATGGCGGTTGCTGATCTGGATCGCCCACATCGCCATCGACCGTGCGCTGGGCTATGGCCTGAAGCTGTCGACCGGCTTTCCGGACACCATCTCGGCCGCATCGGGACTAGATGACCACGCCTGATGCAGGCGGCCGGACCGCTCATGGCTCCGCTAGATATCGCCTCCCGACACCGGCATCGTGGAAACCGTCTCGAGCATTCGCTCCGTCGCGTCGAACAGTTCATGGGCGAGACCAAAAAGCCGGGGATATGGCGAGAACACCAAAATCGGGTTCAAGGCGCAGACCGTCACGCCGGCTGCTTGTTCGCTGACCACGAACTTGAACGGCGCTTCGGGCACGGCGCCAGGATCGGTCAGCAACAGGCGCGCCATGTATCGCGGGTGGAACCAAAGCAGTTGACGGAGCCGAATGGTGGAGATCCCGCCTTTCCTGAGCAGGGCCTGCGGATCGATCTCATGGATGATCCATAGCTCGGCAGCAGCGATGGCGTCGCGAAGCCGTTGCAGTGTCTCATCGAAACCATAGCTGGAGGAAACGACGATCTGGTGACGCGGAATGGTCGCCATCGAACTCGGATCGAGGGTCACGAGGTCAGTCATTGAGAAGCACTGTCCGTGGAAAGTCGAGTTCTGGCTGGGCGAAGTGATTGAGGATGTTGGAATAGAAGTTGAGTGCGACATGCGCGATCACCTCTGCCAGTTCCTCGTCGTCGAGCCCCGCGGCCCTGGCGGCGCCGAATGCCTGGTCGGTGACGGCTCCGCGGCTACGCGCCACATCCGCAGCCAACGCCAGCGTGGCCGCCACTCTGGCATCGCTTGAATCGCCCCTGCGATTTAGCTCCAATTCCGTATCGGAGATGCCGATCTTGGATCCGCGAAATGCGTGGGCCGAAACGCAGTATTCGCAGCGGTTCACCTCAGCAGTTATCAGGGCGATCTGCTCGCGCAATTTCGAACTGAGACGGCCGCTCTGCAGCGACTCGCGAAATTGCAGATAACCTTTGAGAGCGACCGGAGAGTTGGCCAGGACGCGATAGAGGTTCGGGACGCGTCCGAGCTGGCGTCGCGTTTCCGCCAGAAGCTTGCCGGCTTCCGTGTCGGAATCTTCGTTTATTGGCGATAGGCGAGACATCTAATCATTCTCCTTCCGGGTCAGCCGGCAACCGCCGTGCTTCGTCGGAATCCATATGACTCGACGAGGAGCATTTGGAAATGTCATAGTAGCTGTCTCTATGATATGAGTACGAAATGAAGCATCTTGCCATCGAACAGCTTCGCAGCTTCGTGCTTGTTGCCGACTGCGAGAGCTTCACCACCGCGGCCGATCTTCTCGGGACCACCCAGTCGGCGATCAGCCTGCGGGTCCGCAAGCTCGAGCAAGCGATGGAGCGGCGTCTCCTGGCGCGGACGCCGCGCGCGGTTTCGCTGACGCCCGAAGGCGCGCGGTTCCTTGCTTCGGCGCGGCAGGTCCTCGAGGCTCATGACCGGGCCGTGGCCACATTCGATGCTGGCACGCAAACCACCACGCTCCGGGCGGCCATCGGCGATCACGCCGCCGGTGCGCTTCTGGAGTCGGCGTTTGGGCGTCTGAGCCAGGTCTTTCCGGAATTGCTGCTGGAAGTGTCGGTGGGTCTCTCAGCTGAGATGCAGGCCCGCTACGACGCAGGCAAGGCCGATTTTGCCGTCGTGCGCATGGATATCAGCCGGCGCCAGGGCATCCCGCTCTACCGAGACCAGCTTGTCTGGTGTGCAAGGTCGCCTGACGTCTGGCGGTCGTCTGCCGCGTTGCCGCTGTTGGCATTGCCCGGATCCTGCACCGTCCGACTGGCAGCGGAACGCGCGCTCGATGGCAGCAATACCGCCTGGCGCCTCGCCTTCACCGGCGGTTCGGTGACTGCGTTGCAATCGGCCGCCAGCGCGGGCTTGGGAGTGGCGGCGATCGGGCAGAGCCAGGTACCGGCCGATTGCGTGATACTGAACCGGTCGCATGGATTGCCGGATTTGCCAGCCAGCCGGATTACGCTCCTGACACGGTTGAGCAACCCGCTGAGAGGCGCAATCGCTGCCGCATTCGCAACGGACGCGAGCGATCGGCGGCGTGAATGACAATGCTGCAATTGAGTTTGATGAAGCGGAGGCGCAAGCACCTTGTTGCCGTATCCGTGATTGCCGGCCTATTTCTGATCCCGAGTTCTTCCGAGCCTCGCGATGAAGTTGTCAGTCCTTGACCCGTTCGCCGGGATAGGCGCCCCAGACAACCGACTGGGCAAGCCAGCCGGTGTGGCCGTCGAACGTCATTTCGCACCACTGGCCGTCGCAGGATTTGATCGTACCCATGACGCCAGGTTCAATCATCGCGACCACTCTTGCGTCCTTGTCGGGACTGTTGAGAAGGTCGATCTGGGCGCCCTTGCCGCGCTGCCATGGTGCGACGATTGCCGTGCGTCGGCCGGAAAGCAGCGACTGGTTGATCCAGCCTTCCGAACCATCGGCATCGCGCACGCGGCGCCATGTGTCGAATTCCTGGATGATCTCCATCGGCAGGCCGGCCTTCATATACATCCAGTCGACCGAGTAGTTGGCCCCGGGACCGACGCGCGAGTTGACGCGGCCGGATTTCAGGCTGACGAAGCGCGGCAGCGGCAGGCCGCTCGGACCAAGCGTGACGACGCCCTGGGCAGGTGCTGCGGCACTCTGCGCGCCCGCAAGCGGAGAATAAAGCAGAGCGCCGAGAAATGCTGCGCTGAGGGTCAGGCGAAGCGACGCGAAACCAGACACTTTCATTCCTTTCGGCGCTTGCCCATCGGCCTCGGCGCCCCTTTTTCTTTGTCTTCGGCGGCACCGCTTGTTACAGGGAGTAATCGGCACCGCGACCGGCTTTCAGTTTCGCCGGTCTTGGTTAAAGAGGTCTCAACGAGATCGGGTTAGAAGCAATTCCAGCAAAAGTGTGAAGCGGTTTTGCGTTCGGAATTGCGGCAAGTACTCGAGAGGGAAACAATGGCAGGCAAAAAGAAGCCTCTCGTCGTCATCACGCGAAAGCTGCCCGACCCCGTCGAGACCCGCATGCGCGAGTTGTTCGACGCAAGGCTGAATGTCGAGGACCGGCCGATGACGCAGCCGGAACTGGTCGCGGCGGTCAAGGAGGCCGACGTGCTGGTGCCGACGGTAACCGACCAGATCGACGCCGCACTGATCGCCCAGGCCGGCGACAACCTCAAACTGATCGCGAATTTTGGCAATGGCGTCGACAAGATCGATGTCGCGGCCGCGGCCAAGAGGGGCATCACCGTCACCAACACGCCGAATGTCCTGACCGAGGACACCGCCGACATGACCATGGCGCTGATGCTGGCGGTGCCGCGGCGGCTGGCGGAAGGCGCCAATGTGCTCACCGGTGACAAGAAATGGGCCGGCTGGTCGCCGACCTGGATGCTGGGCCGGCGCATCTGGGGCAAGCGGCTCGGCATTGTCGGCATGGGCCGCATCGGCACCGCCGTCGCCAGGCGGGCCAAGGCCTTCGGACTGTCGATCCATTATCACAATCGCCACCGCGTGCTGCCGGCCGTGGAAGACGGGTTGGAGGCGACCTATTGGGAAAGCCTCGACCAGATGCTGGCCCGCATGGATATCATCTCGGTCAACTGTCCCTCGACGCCGGCAACCTTCCATCTGCTTTCGGCGCGGCGGCTGGCGCTGCTGCAGCCGACTGCCTATGTCGTCAACACCGCACGTGGCGACATCATCGACGAGGAAGCGCTGGTCAAGCTGATCCAGGACGGCAAGATCGCCGGCGCCGGGCTCGATGTCTACGAGCATGAGCCGGCCTTGAACAGCAAGCTGCTGAAGCTCGCCGCCAAGAACAAGGTCGTGCTTTTGCCGCATATGGGCTCGGCGACGCTCGAGGGCCGCATCGACATGGGTGAAAAGGTCATCATCAATATCCGCGCCTTCGTTGACGGCCACCGCCCACCAGACCGCGTGCTGCCGCTCAGGACCTGACGCTGTCGCGGCCCACAAACCGTAAGATAAACCTTACGGGATAGCTTTGCGCATGGTGATCGAGGTCGGCCTGGCATAGCCCTCGTGCGCCGTCCGTTCAGTTTCGCGAAAGCCGAGGCGAGCAAAGGCCGCATGATTCCCGGTCAGCTCGATCCGCGTCTGAAGCTCGATTGCCGCCTTGCCGCGGCTGCGGGCAAGGTCTTCGACCGCCTGCATCAGCCGCCGGCCAATGCCTTGTCCCTGGCAGTCCGGCGCGACCGCGAGCTTGCCGACATAGAACTCTGTCACCTTTTCAAGGGCAAAGACGCAGCCGACGATCCGATCGCCCTTGAGCGCCACGAAGCCGGTCTCCCACCGCGCCTTGTCCCGCAGAGTGTCGGTGGTCAAAAGGTGGGCCGAGGAGGGCGGGTCGATGACGCCGTCCATCGAGGCGAAAGCGCGCATGATCAATGCGAGCACATCGTCCCAGCGGTCGAAATCGGTCGGGATCCGCGTGATGGAGGCAGCTTCGATCCGGTCCAAGAATTCAGCTTCTCTTGTAGCGGATGGTGTCGAAGCGCGCCGCCAGCCCGTCATAGAGCAGCAGCCGGCCGACCAGCGGTTCGCCGACGCCGGTGATCAGCTTGATCGCCTCCATGGCCTGCAGCGTGCCGACGACGCCGGTCAGCGCGCCAAGCACGCCGGCTTCGGCGCAGGACGGCACCAGGCCCGGCGGCGGCGCCTCGGGAAACAGATCGCGATAGCCTGGATTGGGTTTGCCGTCCTTGCCGTCTTCGAATGGCTTCAGCACCGTTACCGAACCATCGAAGCGTCCGACGGCGGCATGCACCAGCGGCTTGCCTTCGCTCGCGCAGGCATCGGCCACGGCATAGCGCGTTTCGAAATTGTCGGAACCGTCGACGACGATGTCATAGCGGGCGACGAGGGCGGGCGCATTGTCCGTGGTCAGCCGGATTGCGTGCGCTTCAACAATTGTGTTGGGATTGATGCGAACGATTGCCGCCTTGGCGCTATCGGTTTTCAGCAGGCCGACAGTGTCGGTACCGTGAATGACCTGGCGCTGCAGATTGGACAGCGAAACGGTGTCGTCATCGACCACGCCTAGTGTGCCGACGCCGGCGGCGGCGAGATATTCAAGCACCGGCGCGCCCAGCCCGCCAGCGCCGATGACCAGCACCCGGGCCTGTTTCAGCCTTTGCTGGCCGGCTCCGCCGATCTCCGGCAGCACGATGTGGCGGGCATAGCGTTCGATCTCGTCTGCGGTCAGGGCGGCAGTGGTCATTGCCTGATCATACAGGGACTGAAAAACCTTGTCAGTGGTCTTCGGTTGGCCCAACCGTCCCATGGTCGACAGTCAGGAATTGCGCGCGTCCCTGGAGACTGGAAAACAGCGCAGCATCGGTTCCTGTCATGAACGCCTGGCAGTTCAGTTCCTCCAGGATGGAAAACAGCGCCGTGCGGCGCCGGCTGTCGAGATGCGCGGCGATCTCGTCGAGCAGCAGGATCGGCGTCATGCCCGACATTTCGCCGGTCAGCCTTGCATGCGACAGCACGATGCCGACCAGCAGCGCCTTTTGCTCGCCTGTCGAGCAAAGCTCGGCCGGCATCGCCTTGGGGCGGTGCCGAACCATCAGGTCCGAACGATGCGGGCCCTCGAGCGTGCGCCCGGCAGCGCGATCGCGGTCACGACCCTCGACAAGGGTTCGGCGGAAGCGCTCCTCGACATCGACTGCCGGCGCGGTCGCAATTTCGGCTTCCAGGTCTCCCGAAAGGCCAATATCGGCCTGCGGAAATGGCCCCGTGTCGGGCAGCCTGTCGATCATGGCGGTCAGAAGGCGCACCATCTCGGCTCGCGCGGCGGCGATCGCCACACCGGTTTCGGCCATCTGCGTCTCGATTGCGTCGAACCAGCGGTCGTCTCGAGAGCCTTCAGTAAGCAAGCGGTTACGGCCACGCATCGCCTTCTCGTAATCGATCGCACGTTGCCCGTGGCCGGGATCGATCGCCAGCACCAGCCGGTCGAGAAAGCGCCGGCGATCCGCGGCCGGCCCGGTGAACAACGCGTCCATGGCCGGCGTCAGCCACACCACGCGCAGCCATTCCAGCATGTCCTCGGCCGAACGCGCCGGAGCTCCGTTGATGCGCACCCGCCTGCCGCCTTCGCCGGCGGTGTCGCCGCCGGAAATGCCTGTTCCGATCTCGACTTGGCCGTCAGGTCCGTCGAGCCGGGCATGCAATGCAAAGCCGCCGTCGCCGCCCTCGCGTGCGACATCCGCGTAAGGGGCGCGGCGCAAGCCACGCCCCGGTGTCAAAAAGGAGATCGCTTCGAGGAGATTGGTCTTGCCGGCGCCGTTGTCGCCGGAAAAAACCACGGCACCTGGCGCCAGATCGATCGTCAGCGCCGCATAGTTGCGGAAATTAGTAAGTGTTAGCTTACTTATATGGTTCTGTCCCGGCAACCGCTATCCGCCTATAGAGCGCTCCATCGTTTCACGGAAACGCAGGACCGCTCTATCTCTTTGTTTTGACGCAACTCCGTACGGAAAACCGCTTCACACTTTTCCTGGAATTGCTCTAGGAGTTGCCGTAAATATCGCGCTTGCCGCCGGTCCACAACAGGACCGAAGTGCTGACACCGTGCCGCTACACCCGCATCGGCATCAGCACATAGAGTGCGGTCTCGTCGGCCATGTCGTGGATCAGCGTCGGCGAACCGGCGTCGGCCAGCATGAACTTGGCTTCCGTGCCGGTCAGTTGCGCGGCAACGTCGAGCAGGTACTTGGCGTTGAAGCCGATCTCGATCGGATCGGATGAATAGTCGGCGGACAGCTCTTCGGTGGCGCTGCCTGAATCGGGATTGTTGACCGCAAGCGTCACCTGACCCTCGCTGATCGACAGCTTCACCGCGCGGCCGCGTTCGGAAGAGATGGTCGAGACGCGATCGACGGCGGCGGCAAAACTCTGGCGGTCGATGATGAGCTTCTTGTCGTTGCCGGTCGGAATGACCCGCTGATAGTCGGGGAAGGTGCCGTCGATCAGCTTCGAGGTCAAAACCACGCTGCCGATGGTGAAGCGGATTTTGGTGTCCGACAGTTCGGTGGTGACCGCGACATCCGGATCGTCGACGAGCTTCTGCAGCTCGCTCACCGTCTTGCGCGGAATGATGATGCCCGGCATGCCTTCGGAACCCGCTGGCGCATCGATCTCGGCGCGCGCCAGGCGGTGGCCGTCGGTCGCCACCGAGCGCAGCTTCAGCTTGCCGCCGACCTCATGCGTGTGCAGGTAGATGCCGTTCAGGTAATAGCGCGTCTCCTCGGTGGAGATGGCGAATTGGGTCTTCTCGATCAGGCCTTTCAGGGCAACCGAGTCGAGACGGAAGATATGCGAGAAGGATCCGGCCGAGAGCTCCGGGAAGTCGGATTGCGGCAGACACTGAAGGCGGAAGCTCGAGCGGCCAGACGTCACCGTCATGGCGTTGCCGTCCTCGTCCGTCTTCAGCATCACCTCGGCGCCATCGGCAAGCTTGCGCACGATGTCGTAGAGCAGATGTGCCGGGACTGTCGTCGCCCCGCCGCGCTCCACCTTGGCGGGCGTCGCTTCGGTCACCTCGAGGTCGAGATCGGTCGCCTTCATTTCAAGGCTGGCGCCTTCGGCGCTGAGCAGCACGTTGGACAGGATCGGTATGGTGTTTCGCCGCTCGACCACACGATGGACGTGGTTGAGCGACTTCAGGAGATTTGACCGTTCCAGGATAACACGCATGACGAAACAGGCTCGCTTGAATGAATGACGGGTCACCAGTGGGCGGCGTCCCGCGAAAGGTCTGAACAGGCTCAGAATCTGCGTAAACTGACAGGAAAAAACCAGCAAACGCAAGCCCGCGCCACCGGTTCAGGCCGGCTAGGCGGGCTTTCTGGGGATAACGCGCCCGAAGTCCGCTAGCCAGTGTCGTAAAACCGAAATCCAGATCGCTCCCAGGCGGCGCCACGAGCCCGATCCAGGCCCAGCGCCGCACTGGCAAGCCATTGAATTCCGGTATTGTTCCGGCTCTGCCATCCCCGGAGGATCAGGCCTGGTCGTTGATCAACCGCCTCAGAAGCTCAAGTTCCTGCGCCAGCGTGTTGTCGTTGCCGGAAAGGTCCTCGATCTTGCGCACGGCATGCAGCACCGTGGTGTGATCGCGGCCGCCGAAACGCCGTCCGATCTCAGGCAGCGAGCGCGGCGTCATCACCTTCGACAGGTACATGGCGACCTGCCGCGGCTTGACGATGGTGCGCGTGCGCCGGTTGGACAGCAATTCGGTCTTCGACACATTGTAGTGACGCGCCACGATGCGCTGGATGTCCTCAATACGGACACGCTTCGGCTCGCCGGTGCGATAGATGTGGCCGAGGATTTCGTCGATCCGGTCGATGGTGATCTGCGGCTCGAAGGATTGACGGAACAAAAGCTGATTGAAGGCGCCTTCCAGCTCGCGTCCGCTGCCGGTCACGGTGCGGGCGACGTGATTGAGGATCTCCTCCGAAATGTCGAGCGACGCGTCGTCGCTCCTGGCCGTGGCAAGGCGCAATTTGAGCATGCCGAGGCGCATGGCGAAATCGGGCGCCGACATTTCAAGCGCGACACCGCCATTGAGGCGCGAACGGACCCGCGGTTCGAGCGATTCCAGTTCCGATGGCGGCCGGTCGGCGGCGACGACGACCTGCTTGGCGCTGTCGAGCAGCATGTTGATGAGGTGGCAGAATTCGTGCTGGATCGACTTGCCCTGCAGAAACTGCATGTCGTCGATGATGAGCAGGTCGATGTCGCGCAGCTGTTCCTTGAGCGTCAGCGCGTTGTTGTCGCGGATCGCGGTGGCAAAGCGCCACATGAAATACTCGGCCGTGAGATAGACGACGCGCGACTTGGGGTTCTGCTTCAGCGATTCCGCGGCGATGGCCTGCAGCAAATGTGTCTTGCCGAGCCCGACGGTTGCGTGAAGGAAAAGCGGATTGAAGCGCACCGCGCTCGATTGCGATTCCGCCACTGCCTTGGCGGCGGCGAAGGCCACCCGGTTCGACGGTCCCTCGATGAAGGAGCCGAACGTGTAGCGCGGATCGAGCGGTGATCCCAAAACGTTGTGGCGGAATTCGCTCTCGATCGGTGTGCCCGGACGCGGAGCCGGTGCGCGCTCCACCCGGCTGGGGCTGACTGTGCCGGCGGCAAGCGCCGTCTGCGTCTGCCGTGTCACCTTGCTGCGTGCTGGCGTTACCTCTGGCTCGGCCTGGCTGCGTCCCTGACGGGTTGCCGTGCGCACGACGATGTCGATCTTGAGGAGATCGGGATCCTCCTGCTTCCACAACTCGGAGATGAGGTCGAGATAGTGGCCGTTGATCCATGAGCGCAGGAAGGCAGTAGGCACCGAGATGCGGACGATGCCCTTGGAAGCCTCGGCGACCTTCATGCGGCCAAACCAGCTCGAATAGACTTCGGTTCCCAGGCGCGCCTTCAACTGGGCTTTGACCCGGTCGAATTTCTGTTCCGCGTCGCTGGACACCGCCATGTCGTTTGCTCCGATCAAAGTTCCAGGAAATGGGAGGTCGCCCGTAAGCTCCCTTTCGATGCCGCTCTGCATGATCTTTTCCTTGTTCTTCCGTACCTGTTTCCACCGGGGATGCGCCTCCTGCATCCGGTTCCGGCGACCTAAGTCTTTGCTACGATGTCCGCTGCCGCCGCCGGCAGATGAACGTCGCCCATTATCTGCGGGAACCGGTGCCGGCCCATGGAAGCCAGTCCGCGTTGGGTATGTCAGGGCAATACAACACCGTCCGGCGAAAGGAGCGCCGGCGCGCCGTCTACCTGCCATGTCTAGTTACGCCAGTCCCCTACCGTATCGAAAAAGACAAACCAAACCCGTCCGCGGACTTGATCCGCGTTGCAAATCCCGCCAATTTAAGCTGGCCGATTCAGGCTTGGGTTAAGAGCCAGAGCCCGTCCCTTTCGATAGATCGACACTACCGAAATCGCTGTGGATAGGGCAAGGCCACGTCTAACGGATTTTTAAGGAATCTGGTTACTGGAGGCGGGTTCGAGTGGCGTGCCGTGACGGCACATTTTAACAAAGCCATTGTGATTCAAACCCTTTTCCGGCGAATATGAAAAACCGGACGCTGAGAGAAATATTCTGAAATAATTCGCTTGACAGCGACTTGTCCCCGATCGGGTCGGCCCGGTGTGGACAAGCTGTGGATCACCATCAGTAAGTGTCTGAAAATTATAAGCTATTTCTGACAGTTAAGAATCATTAAGCTGGCCCTTTTCAAGCATGCCGATCAACAGCAGGCATGCATATGCCGGCAAACTATTCCCAATTGTGAAATCCGCCTAAGACGCCGTTTCCGGACATTCTTTTTAAGTGCTTGCCGGCAAACGAAAAAACCCGGCACAAACGGCCGGGTTCGAAGAACGTCAGTCTAGGCAAGTAATGTCAGGCCGACAGTACCTTGACCCGCTGAGCCAGTCGCGACACCTTGCGGGACGCCGTGTTCTTGTGAATCACGCCCTTGGTCGCGGCGCGCATCAATTCCGGCTCCGCGATCTTGAAGGCAGCCTGTGCGGCAGCCTTGTCGCCGGAGGCAAGCGCCTCTTCGACCTGGCGGATATAGGTGCGGACGCGCGAGCGGCGGTTCTTGTTGATCGCTGCGCGGCGGACGATCTTGCGCGTTGCCTTTTTGGCCGAGGATGTATTGGCCATGATGCCTCTCTTCTGATCTGGTCGGCGCATGCGGAATGCCGCAGGGCGCAAAAAACAAACGGGCAGCCACGGGGCCGCCTCGGTTGGTGCGGCTTATAGTTCAGCTTTTCCGGCGCGTCAACGCTGCCCGGTCTTCTTTTTGGCGGCCAACAGCCATCTTCTTCGCGGCCAAGGGATTGGCGTCAGCGGTTGGTGAAATTCGGCTTCCGCTTCTCGGCAAAGGCCGCCATGCCTTCCTTCTGATCGTCCAGTGCAAACAGCGAGTGAAACAGCCGGCGCTCGAACCGCAATCCCTCGGCAAGCGTCGTCTCGAAGGCGCGGTTGACAGCCTCCTTCGCCATCATCACCGATGGTAGTGAGAAAGCGGCGATCTTGGCTGCGGCCTTCAGCGCCTCCTCGACAAGCTCGCCGGCAGGCACGACCCGCGACACCAGACCAGAACGCTCGGCCTCGGCGGCATCCATCATCCGCCCGGTCAGGCACATGTCCATCGCTTTCGACTTGCCGACGAAGCGGGTCAGCCTTTGTGACCCGCCCATGCCTGGAATGACGCCGAGGCTGATCTCGGGCTGGCCGAATTTGGCCGTGTCGGCGGCGATAATGAAATCGCACATCATCGCCAGCTCGCAGCCGCCGCCGAGTGCATAGCCCGCCACCGCCGCGATAATAGGCTTTCGCGCCCGCGTCAGTTCCTCCCAGCCGACGAAGAAGTCTTGAGCGTAGGCGTCCGCGTAGGAGATGGACTGCATCTCCTTGATATCGGCGCCGGCGGCGAAAGCCTTTTCGGAACCCGTGATGACCATGGCGCCGATATCTGGATCGGCGCTGAACCCGTTCACGGCTGCCACCACTTCGGTCAGAATCTGCGAATTCAGCGCGTTGAGCGCCTGCGGCCTGTTCAGCGTGATCAGCCCAACCTTGCCGTGCGTCTCGGTGATGATCGTCTCATAGGCCATGGCTGCTTCTCCTTGCTCACGCTCGTCTAGAGCGGTTCATCGTTTCACGGAAACGCAGAACCGCTCCCATCTCCTTGTCTCGACGCAATTCTCGACGGAAAACCGTTTCACACTTTTCCTGGAATTGCTCAAACTCACCGCTGACATGTCCGGCAATAAAAGGTCGATCGGCCGCTCTGCACGATCCGTTCGATGTGGCCGCCGCAGCCGGGCTTGGAGCAGGCCTCGCCTTCGCGGTCGTAGACGGCGAAGGCGTGCTGGAAATAGCCCAGCGACCCATCGGTCTGCATATAGTCCCGCAGTGAGGAGCCGCCGGCTGCGATCGCATCCGATATCACCGAACGAATGGCTTGCGCGAGGTGTTCGCTTTGGGCTTGGGCTTTCTTTCCGGGCCTGGCGATCGTGCCCGCCTCGCGCAGCGGCGACAGGCCGGCACGCCACAACGCCTCCGACACATAGATGTTGCCGAGCCCGGCGATCAGCCTCTGGTCGAGAAGCGCTGCCTTCAGTGGTGATCGCCGCCCCTTCATCAATGAGGCGAGCAGCGCACCGTCCAATGTGTTGCCCGTAGGCTCGACGCCAAGTCCAGCCAGCATCGGGTGAACGTCCGGCAGTCCCTCCGCAAACAACATGAAGCCGAAGCGGCGCGGATCATTGAAGATCACGCGGGACCGGGCACCGGTTGGAGACTCGACATGGAAGACGACGTGGTCGTGATTGGAGCTTTTCGAGCGGTCGTGCCGGAAGATGCCGGGCATGTCGCTGCCATCGGCCGTCTCGACGCGGAATGAGCCCGACATGCCGAGATGGCAGATCAGCACGGGCCCGCCTTCCAGGTCCATCGTCAGATACTTGGCCCGGCGGCCGAGTGCCGTGATCGTCTTGCCGGTCAGCCGCTGCGCGAATTTCTCGGGAAATGGAAAGCGCAGATCCGGTCGGCGCGCCTCGACGCGGGCGATGGTGGCGCCTTCCAGAACCGGCTGAAGTCCGCGCCGGACGGTTTCGACTTCCGGCAATTCAGGCATGACCGCCGATCGCCGTATAGAAAGAAGTGCCGTAGCGTCCGGGCGCCAGCCCGAGATGCTCGGCCAGGGTCTCGCCAATGTCGGCGAATGTCGTTCTCAGTCCGATGTCGCCGCCCTTGAGACCCGGTCCAGTGCCGATCACCGGAATGCGCTCGCGCGTGTGATCGGTCCCGCCCCAGGTCGGGTCGTTGCCGTGGTCGGCCGTCAGGATGAGAAGATCGCCCTGCCGCAGCCTCGCAAATGCTTCCGGCAGCCGCAGGTCGAAGGCCTCGAGCGCGGCAGCATAGCCTGCGACATCGCGGCGGTGACCGAATTCGGTGTCGAAGTCGACGAAATTGGCGAAGACGAGGTCACCGTCGCCGGCATCATCGATCGCACCCAGCGCCTCGTCGAACATCGCCATGTTGCCTGCCGCCTTGCGCACTTGCGAAATTCCGCGATGGGCGAAGATGTCGCCGATCTTGCCGACGGCGATGACACGGCTGCCACGCGCCGTCAGCCGGTCGAGCAGGGTCGGTTCCGGCGGAGGCACGGCGTAGTCATGACGGTTGTATGTCCGCTCGAAAGTGGCGGTGGTTTCGCCGACGAACGGCCGCGCGATCACCCGTCCAATCCTCAGCGGGTCAACCAGCCTGCGCACCACCTGGCAGAATTCATAAAGCCGGTCGAGGCCGAAATGGACTTCATGCGCGGCGATTTGCAGGACCGAGTCGACCGACGTGTAGCAGATCGGCTTGCCGGTCCGGATGTGCTCCTCACCGAAGCGCTCGATGATCTCGGTGCCCGGCGCATGGCAATTGCCGAGAATGCCCGGCACCTTGCCTTCACGGATGATCGCCTCGGTCAGTTCGGCCGGAAAGGCCGGAACCGTATCCGGGAAATAGCCCCAGTCGAGGCGCACCGGCAGGCCGGCGATTTCCCAATGGCCGGATGGCGTATCCTTGCCGCTCGAAACCTCCTGTGCGGCGCCGTGAAAGGCAGTTGGGAGCATATCCGCCCCGCTGTTGGCAAATCCCAGTCCCGTCGCGGTTTCGGCAGCCTTGCCAAGCCCGAGTGAGGCCATATGAGGGACAAACAGCGGTCCACTACGAGACCCTTCGCGATCCGCACGGCCCTCCGCACAGGCCTCTGCGATGTGCGCGAATGTGTTGGCGCCGGCGTCACCGTAGCGGTCGGCGTCGGCCGCGCCGCCGATGCCGAAGGAATCCAGGACGAAGAGGAAAGCGCGCGCCATCAAGTTGTTGCCAGTTTGACCGACCAGACATAGGGTTCCGCGACTTCATTGGCAATTCGGAAACCAAACGGCAACGGGCAGGCGTGACAATCAGTGCATATCGCCCAAAAGTGCGCAGCGGTTTTGGGGGCAACGACTTGCCCAAAGCAAGCAGTGCGTCGCCCAAAAGTGCGCAGCGGTTTGGGAATGACGATCTGAGCATCGATCCGGGAAAACAGACGGCGGTTCTGTCATGAGGGTTGCGTTAAAGACATATGCCGCTCTGTTGCTGGGGCCGGGCGCGCTCGTCGGGCTCTGGTCCAACCCGGCGCATGCCGACTGGCGCGATGATATCGGCACGTTTCGCATAGGCATCGTTGCCGAGCCAGGTGCCGGCAACGCCGTTCCGGGGCTGGCTGTGTTGACCGACGCCTACACCAAAGCATTGGGCATGAAGGTCGAGTTTGTCGTTGCCCGCAATTATGCCGCGCTGATCGAGGCGCAGGCCGATTCCCGCATCGAATATGCGATCTATTCGGCCACCGCCTATGCAACGGCCTCGCAGCGCTGCTTATGTATCGAACCGCTTGTCGCTCCGGTCGATTCAGACGGCGCGATCGGCATCCGCTCCGTTCTGCTGACGCGGGACGGCAAGCTGCCCGACCTTGCGGCGATGGACCGCCATCGTATCGCCATGGCGCCTTCGGACAGCGTCGGCGGTTCTCTCCTGCCATTGGCGGCGTTGGCCGCGGAAGGCCGCAAGATCGCGGAAGATGCACCGTTTCTGGCCCGTGCCGATTCGGCCGCGGCGGCCGAGACGATGCTGGTCGACGGCAAGGCTGATGGCCTGTTTGGCTGGGTGACGGCCGCTGCCGACGGCCCGCGAGAACCGTCGGGCACGCAGGCCAGGTTGGAGGCGGCAGGGCTCTCGGTGACGGCGCTTCGTGTCGTGTGGACGTCGGGTCTGCTGAGATACGGCCCGCACGCGGTCCGCAGCGATCTCGACCCGGAAGCCAAGCGTCGACTTGCCGTGTTCCTCACCAACCTCAAGTCGACGACGCCCGATATCTACGCCCTCCTGGAATCGGGACATTCCGGCGGCTTCGCTCGCGTGGCGCCAAAAGACTACGAGATGGCCGCTGCTATCGTGCGCTTCGTTTCGGACCGTGAGCCGCAGCAGTAGCGGCCCTGCGCAGGGCCTAGCTGGTTCTGTTCAACAGTCGCTGCAAGGGATCGTCACGCTTCTGCGGGGGCGCAGATAATAGGTTTCGCCCATGGTTATGTTGCTGAAAGCCGAGGTCAGTCCAAGCTTCTGTTGACTGCTCGCGCTCCACGCGATGGCTGGCGTATAGCCGAGGTTGCTTTCGACGCGAATGAGAAACGTGTTGGCGACTCTGAGCGACGTCGGGATCGTTGTCTCGGTGGTGGCGCCGGCGCCACGGCTGGCGACGCCGGCGACCAATTTGCGTGACCAAACCACCAGTGCCCTCGTCGCATCGGGCGTAACCTGTATCGCCGTGATGGTGATGCTAGGGGGCGAGCGGTTGTAGGGCTGAAGGGTGACGCTGCCGATCTGCATGATGGCGTCGACATCCGCCTTGAGGACGCTTGTCTGCTGGGTGACGAGATCGGCCACCATGCTGCCGATACGGCTGACCTTCTTGCTGGTCTCGATGGCTTGCGACGCTTCCATTGTGAGGAAATACATGATCAGCAGAATTGGCATGATCAACGCGAATTCAACCGCCGCGATGCCACGGCGATCGGACCAGAATCGACTTGCTTTCCGCCAAACTCCCGTAATCATAAGATGTGCCCCCGCACGCATCATGCCCTTGCCCTTTTCTTATACTGCTCGTGCATTCCGCTCAGTTGTCGAACGGCTCGTTCTGCCAGGTCACCGATGCGAAATGCAGGGTCTTGTTGCCGCCCATCGACTGCGCCAGCAGATCGGTCATAACAGGCCACTTGTAGAAGACCCGAAGCATGTTCCTCGACTCCGCCGCACCCGCTGTCACTGAGAACGATTGGGTTGCGGTGCCTTTCGTCAGTACGACATCGCCGTTCTGGATCTTGAAGCCAGCCGTGGCCGCATCGGCGAACGACGTATATTGGCGAAGATCCACCAGCAGTTGATTGGGACAATCCTGGGAAACGATGATCTGCAGTTTCGTGCAGATCATGTCCCTCAAATTGGTTCCGGCAACGTCAGCCGCCCTCAACTGGCCGGTGCGCAGCTTGCGCGCCACATCGTCGGTGACGTTGGCCATCACCTCCTGGCCGGCAAACGAGATGCAGCTTTCCAGAATGGCAAAGACAAGCAGCGCGAAGGGGACTGAAAGGATCGCGAATTCGATTGCCGTGGCGCCGTGCCGGTCACGAAGGAAGCGGGCGAAAAACCTTCGGCGTCCCGCTCTGTGGTCGCCTGCGCAGCCGAA
This sequence comes from Mesorhizobium sp. M0848, assembly GCF_040319805.1. Lineage (NCBI taxonomy): Bacteria > Pseudomonadati > Pseudomonadota > Alphaproteobacteria > Hyphomicrobiales > Phyllobacteriaceae > Mesorhizobium > Mesorhizobium sp. M0848. The sequence goes on from NZ_JAMYOM010000021.1 coordinate 97,730, forward strand.
TTCCGTGCTCATGTCCAATCCTGCCGATCTCTATGCGGTCTCGGAAGGAGCATTAGCGCAAACCGATTGAGGTCCGGTTTGGATGATCGTTAAAGTCGGCGCAGGCCTCTTAACCAGCCAATAACCGGAACGGCAGTCGGCAACGCCACCTATCGGCTGACGCTCATCTCCGCTTCCGAAGACTTCTCCGCTTCGCTCTTGTACGAGCTTTCGCAATAGGGTGTGCACGACATCGTCTGGATTTCGGCGCGCCGATAGATGCGCACGGACGAGGCGGCTTGCCGCACCACGGTAACCTGCTCGTCGACGATGGGGCTGCCGTCCGTATCGAGCACAACCAGATTGGTGACCCCAAAGCCTTTGCCGGTGAGCACGATCGTTGAAGCGTCCTGCACCGAAGCGTCGGCGATTGCCGGGTTGCCGACCACGATGGTGTCGGCGGGACGCGACAGTTTGACGATCTTGGCCTGGTTCATCGTGACCTCGATGCCGGCGCCGGCCATGGCGGGCGCGACGAAGCTCGAGACGGCAAGAAGCGCGGCAATCAGGATTGACGATCTCGGCTGGGCCATTGAGGCGCTCCACGCAGGCGGACTGATCAACGGAACATGAACGAGATTGGTGAACCAACGGTTAAGCATGCGGTGTCGCCAATGATGCGATGGCAGACAAGGACGCCCGCCGGGCGCTGTCCGGAAGTCCACAAACCCGGGGCGAGAAGGCTCAGTGGTATATTAGCCCCAGGTTAACCACGCAATATGTTCGAACCGGGAAAGGAATCGGTAAGGCTGTTTCTTAAGCCGATCGAAAGAGCTTCTCCCTAGATTGGCAGCATCCGATCAACCATCACAGAAGTTGACGGAAGTGCTGTAACACGTGGAGTAGGAGCTCTCGAATGTCTAATCTCATCGCACGTTTTGTGAAGGACGAATCCGGCGCGACCGCTATCGAATATGGTCTGATCGCCGCTCTCATCGCGCTCGCCATCATCACTGGCGCCGGCACGCTCGGCAATGCGCTCAATGCTAAGTTCACCAACATCGGAACCACCTTGAACGGCACGCCGAGCGGCAGCTGATCGGCCTTATCGCCGAGCATTTGGATTGCGTTCTGGAAAAGGGCCGCCACGTGGTGGCCCTTTTTCTATGCCGCCGCCAGTATAGGTCGTCTTTTCGTTCCTGGCCTCATCAATCGTTAATCGAACATACTTAGATTGAGCCCCGTGAAATCGGACAATAGGCATAGCGCCGATGCTTGAAGCCCTGATCTTCGTCGTCTTTCCGTTCTGCATGCTGTTTGCCGCGATCTCCGACATGCTGTCGATGACGATCGCCAATCGCGTGCCGGTGCTGCTCGTCGTCGTTTTCGCGCTGGTCGCGCCGCTGACGGGTATGGACTGGGCGGTCTATGGCGGACATTTCGCCGCCGGCGCCCTGGTCCTGGCTGTGACGTTCGGCCTGTTTGCAATGGGCGGCATGGGCGGCGGCGACGCCAAGCTTCTGGCCGCCAGCGCGATGTGGATGGGCCTCAATATCAATCTCGTCGAATATTTTGTCGCCTCGACAATCATCGGCGGCCTGCTGACGCTCGCCATCATCCTCTACCGGAAGTCGCTGCTTGCGGCCGTTACCGGCCAAAATCCGTTTCTGCGCCATTTCGCCGACGAGGCAAAAGGTGTCCCCTATGGCGTCGCGCTCGGCCTTGGCGGGTTGCTGACCTATCCGGATTCGCCTTTGATGGTATGGGCGCTTGCCAGGCTGGCGGCTTGAGCACGATCTTATTTTTATTGTCTGTCAGCATTGCCGAAACCCCGTTCTCAACAGGGCCGGCCCGGCCATTTTGGCCGTCCAGACCACATTCCGGCTAATTTATGTAAACCTTAAATTAATCACGATCGTAAGCATTACATTAACCTTGTTTTGACGATTGCCGCTGCAAAGTCCGGCTTGGCTACGTGGTTTGCCAGGGCAAGGGTTCGGACAAATGCCAGCATCGCGATTGATAATTCTGAGCGTGGCGGTGGCTGCGGCGGGTGGCGCTGGCTATGTCGCGAAGAACATGGTGGCACCGCCGCCCCAGGTCGTCGTCGATTCCGGTCCCCAGGCCCCGGCAGTGGCACTCCAGGATGTGCTTGTGCTTTCAGGCGACGTTCCGATGGGCAGCCCGATCCAAAACAACATCGCCTGGCAATCCTGGCCCGCCGACGGCGTCAACGCGAATTTCATCACCCGCACCGCCGAGCCCGAGGCACTGGACAAGCTGAAGAGTTCCGTTGCCCGTGTGGCGATGTATGCCGGAGAACCGCTGCGGCGGTCCAAGCTGATCGGCGAGGGGCAGAGCTTCATGTCGTCGATCCTGCCTTCCGGCATGCGGGCGGTCGCCACGGCCATCTCGGCCGATACGTCGGCCGGCGGCTTCATTCTTCCCAACGATTTCGTCGACGTCATCATGACCCGCAGGGCCGATGCCGCCAGCGGCGCCGCCGGCTTCAACACCGAGACCATCCTCAAGAACATCCGCGTCCTGGCCATCGACCAGACCATTCAGGAGGACGAGGAAGGCAAGAAGACCAGGGTAGGTCAGACTGCAACGCTGGAACTGACGCCCAAGCAGGCGGAGATCATCACCGTCGCCCAACAGATGGCGGATCGCCTGACCCTGGCGCTGCGGGCAGTCGCGGACACGCAGGAAAAGAATCTGGGTGAGGCCGACTATCTCGTTTCCGGCAATGGCCGCAGGGGAACGGTGAGGCTGATCAAGTCGGGCGAAGTTTCCGAAGTGGGAGCAAGGAAATGAGGCTAAGCGGTAAACTGCCGGCAATTGTAGCCGCGGCGTTCGGCCTGCTGCTCGTCGGATCGAATTTGCAAGGCAGCGTCGTCGAGGCAAAGAACGCGCAGGTCACGGCATCGACGGCCACCCAGCGCGTCAAGCTCGGCCTCAACAAGTCTGTGGTCATCGACCTGCCGAGCGATGCCTACGACATTCTCGTTGCCAACCCGGCAGTTGCCGATGCGGTGACCCGCACCGCGCGGCGCATCTATCTGTTCGGCAAGGCGGTCGGCGAGACGAACATTTTTGTCTTCGGCCCGAATGGCGAGCAGATCGTCAGCCTGGACCTGGCTGTCGAACGCGATGTTGCCGGCCTTGAGGATTATATCAGGCGCTTCCTGCCGACGTCCACCATCAAGGTGGAACTGCTCAACGACAACGTCGTCCTGACCGGAACGGTCGACACGCCGCTGGACGCAAAACGCGCGGTCGACCTGGCGACGATCTTCGTTTCGGGTGGTGAAGCGACGACGGGACAATATTCGCAGACGGCGGCCGGCGGTTCGGCCCAGAGCGGTGTCGACATCAACAACCCGGACCAGGAGCGCCGCACCAGCAAGATCGTCAACCTGCTGCAGATCATTGGCGACGACCAGGTCACGCTGAAGGTCACGGTCGCCGAAGTCAGCCGTTCGGTGATGAAGCAACTTGGCGTCAACATGGTCGGCAGCGGTGGCAGCAACGGCATCAGCTACGGCTCGATCAGCGACAACTTCACCGGCCTTGGCAAGCAGCTGTCGAATTCGGGCTTCCAGATCGGCGCGTCGGGGCTGCAGGCCTATATCAACGCCATGGAGCAGTCCGGGGTCATGAAGACCTTGGCCGAGCCGACCCTGACCGCCGTATCAGGCGAGAAGGCGACCTTCAAGGTCGGCGGTGAATACAATATGGTGAGCAGCGTCTCCCAGAACGTATCCTCCGACAACCAGACTGGCCTGAAAACCTACACCCTCGACAAGATCGAGTACGGCATCGGCCTGGAATTCCAGCCGGTGGTGTTGTCTCCCGGCCGCATAAGCCTGAAGGTCAGGACGTCGGTTTCCGAGCCGACAACCGAGGGATCCGTATCGCTCTCCTCGGGCGTGACCAGTCCCGGAATGAATGCCCTGTCGCTGCGCAAGCGTCTTGCCGATACGACGGTGGAACTGCCCTCAGGCGGCTCCATGATGATCGCCGGCCTGGTTCGCGACGATGTCAGGCAAGCCGTCAATGGGTTGCCCGGACTGACAAAGATACCGGTGCTCGGCGCGCTCTTCCGCAGCAGGGACTTCGTGCGCAACGAGACCGAGCTCGTGATCATCATCACGCCCTATCTGGTGAAGCCGGTAGCACGCAACGACCTTGCCAAGCCGGACGACAATTTCAACGCCGCCAGCGATGGCGCCGGCATGTTCCTTGGCCGCGTCAATCGCGTCTACGGCACCATGCAGACAGACAAGCCCAACGGCCGCTACCACGGCGTTGTCGGCTTCATCTACAAGTGAGCGGGGAAGCGGACATGTCTCAGTCAGCATTGAAGGCAAGCACCATCGCGGCAGCGATGCGCTTTGGCCGCTCGCGGGTCTGCCGGGGAGCCGTTCCTGTCCTGGCGGTTGCGGTGGCGGCTCTGCTGGCCGGCTGCGCCCAGCGCGACAGCATCACGGTCGGCGCCATTCCGGACGATTACCGCACCAACCATCCGATCGTGATCGCCGAGAAGAATCAAAAGATCGACCTCCCGGTTGGTGCCGGTGACCGCGGCATGACCGGCTCTCAGCGCGATACACTTCTTGGCTTCCTCGATGGCTATGACAGAAGTGCCGCCCCGACGCTGACGATCCAGGTCCCGAGCGGATCGGCCAACGAGGTCGCCGCGACCGCGGCGGCCCGTGATTTCGCCCGGCTCGCGATCGCCAGCGGCGTCAAGCGCAACCGGCTTGTCGTCACCTCTTACCAGGCCGCCTCGAGCGAGATATCCTCGCCGGTCCGCGTCGCTTATGTTGCGGTGAGGGCGCAGACCGACAAATGCGGACGCTGGCCAGCCGACCTCGTCGATACGTCGGAGAATAAGCACTATGCCGACTTCGGCTGCTCCTATCAGAACAATCTTGCCGCCCAGATGGCCAACCCGGCCGATCTGCTCGGCCCGCGCAAGCCGTCCACAATCGATGCTGAAAATCGCGGCGCGGTGATCGATGTCTACCGTGCAAGAGGCATTTCGGATGAGTTCCTGGGCAATTCGGAAGTAGACTACTAAGCCGCCAGTCTCGGATAGAACAGGCCACGGGAAAGAGCATGACGATGAGCAACCTTGCCTACGACGCCCCGGTGGATGGCAGCGATACCTCGCAGCAGGACATCGCCGCGATGCAGGCGTTGCGGCCGATCCCGCGCATCTCGATCCAGGCATTCTGCGAGACCGAGGGTGTCGCCAACCCGGTCGAGCGCGCCGGCGAGGACCGCCGCATGACGAAGGCGCATCTCAAGGTCCATATGGGCGGCGTCCCCACCGCCATCGAATTCTACCAATCGGCGCCGACGCCCAACCTGATCCTGCTGGAATCGCGCAGCGAGCCCAAGCAATTGCTGGAACAACTCGCCCAGCTTTCGGAATATTGCGATCCGACGTCGAAGGTGGTGGTGATCGGCCACTACAATGATGTCGGCCTTTACCGCGAGCTCATCCGCAACGGCATTTCCGAATATGTGATCGCGCCGGTCTCGATGGCCGACATCGTCAGCGTGGTGTCGTCGATTTTTATCGATCCGGAAGCCGAGCCGCTCGGCCGCTCGATCGCCTTCGTCGGCGCCAAGGGCGGTGTCGGCTCCTCGACGATCGCCCACAATGTGGCTTGGGCGATGTCCTCCCTGTTCAAATCCGAAGTGGTCGTCGCCGATCTCGATCTGGCTTTCGGCACCGCCAACATGAATTTCGACCAGGATCCGGCGCAAGGCATCGCCGAGGCGGTGTTTTCACCGGAACGCATCGATGAAGTCTATCTCGACCGGCTGCTGACCCAGTGCGCCGAGCATCTGTCGCTGCTGGCAGCACCTTCGACGCTCGAACGGGTCTATGATTTCGATCCCGAGGCCTTCGTTCAGCTCATCGACACCGCCCAGCGCAGCGTGCCGCTTCTGGTGCTAGACGTCCCCCATGCCTGGACGGGCTGGACCAAGAACACCCTGGTCAAGGCCGACGAGATCGTCATCACCGCGACACCGGAACTTGCCAATCTGCGCAACACCAAGAACCTCGTCGATATGCTCAAGCGGCTTCGTCCCAATGATCCGCCGCCCAAGCTGATCATCAACCAGGCCGGCGTGCCGAAGCGCCCGGAGATTTCGCCGTCCGACTTCGCCGAGCCGCTCGGCTTGTCGCCAATGTCGGTCATTGCTTTTGATCCGTTGCTGTTCGGCAATGCCGCCAACAACGGACGCATGCTTGGCGAAATGGATGCCAAGAACCCGGTCGTCGCGATGATCAACGAAATGGCGCATGTGCTGACCGGGCGCAGCGAAATCAAGATCAAGAAGAAGGCCGGGCTCGGCAGCCTGCTCGGCAAGCTCTCGCGCAACAAGAAGTGACGCTTCAGCAGTGGAATCGGTAGTCGATCATGTTTGGTAAAAGAGGCAGCGACGACGGCAACCGGTTCACGCCGGAATTTCGCCAGCCAGCACCGGCGCCCGTTGCGCCGCCGGCTGCAGGTTCCATGGACACGGCGGTTCTGACCCGGCCCGCGGCGGCGCCAAGCGCGCCTGTCGCACCGCCGGCGCGCCGTGCGGTCGAGGCACCGCCATTGGCGCCTGAGCCGAAGCGGGCACAGCGCGAAAAGAGCGAAACTTATTACGATACCAAGAGCCAGGTCTTCTCCGCGCTCATCGACACCATCGATCTGTCGCAGCTTTCCAAGCTTGATCCTGAAAGCGCGCGCGAGGAAATCCGCGATATCGTCAACGACATCATCGCGATCAAGAACTTCGCAATGACGATCGCCGAGCAGGAAGAGCTGCTCGAGGACATCTGCAACGACGTGCTCGGTTATGGGCCGCTCGAGCCGCTGCTCGCCCGCGACGACATCGCAGACATCATGGTCAACGGCTCCAGGAACGTCTACATCGAAGTCAACGGCAAGGTCGAACAGACCGGCATCCGCTTTCGTGACAACCAGCAGCTCCTCAACATCTGCCAGCGCATCGTCAGCCAGGTTGGCCGCCGCGTCGACGAATCCAGCCCGATCTGCGACGCGCGCCTTCCCGACGGCTCCCGCGTCAACGTCATCGCGCCGCCACTCTCCATCGATGGCGCCACGCTCACCATCCGCAAATTCAAGAAGGACAAGCTGACGCTCGATCAATTGGTCAAGTTCGGCGCCATCTCGCCGCAGGGCGCCGAAGTCCTCAAGATCATCAGCCGTGTTCGCTGCAACATCGTGATCTCGGGCGGCACCGGTTCGGGCAAGACGACGCTGCTCAATTGCTTGACCAACTATATCGACCGCGAGGAGCGCGTCATCACCTGCGAAGACTCGGCCGAGCTGCAATTGCAGCAGCCGCATGTGGTACGCCTCGAAACCCGCCCGCCCAATCTGGAGGGCGAGGGTGAGGTGACGATGCGTGACCTGGTCAAGAACTGTCTGCGCATGCGGCCCGAGCGCATCATCGTCGGCGAAGTGCGTGGACCCGAAGTGTTCGATCTGCTGCAGGCGATGAACACCGGCCATGACGGCTCGATGGGCACGATCCACTCGAACAGCCCGCGCGAATGCCTGAACCGTATCGAATCCATGATTGCCATGGGCGGTTATTCGCTGCCGCAAAAGACAGTGCGCGAAATCGTCGTCGGCTCCATCGACGTGATCATCCAGGCGGCGCGCTTGCGCGACGGATCGCGCCGCATCACCCACATCACCGAGGTGATCGGGATGGAAGGCGACGTCATCATCACGCAGGACATCGTCCTCTACAACATCAAGGGCGAGGACGCCAACGGCCGGCTGCTGGGTGAGCACGTATCGACCGGCATCGGCCGTCCGCATTTCTGGGAGCGTGCACGCTATTACGGCGAGGAGCAGCGTCTCGCCATTGCGCTCGAGGCGATGGAGAAACGCGCTGACTGACGTATGCTGGGGTGTAAGGGTTCGGGCCAATGTTTGGAATTGACGGCACAGTACTGGCGTTTGTCGTGCTCGCCGGCTTCAGCGCCGGCGCCGTCGCCTATGCATTTCTGTTCACCCGGATCAGCAACGAGAAACAGGCCGGCAAGCGGCTCGAAACGATCAGGACCGCCGAGACGGATCGCTCCGTCGTCAAGGCCTCGCGCGACCGCGTGGCGGAAGCCACCAAGCGGCGCAAATCGGTTCAGGATTCTCTCAACGAACTCGACGCCAAGCAGAAAACCAAGGACAGCCGCGTCAAGAAACCGCCGCTGAAAGCCCAGCTTCGTCAGGCCGGCCTCAAGACCACCATCGAGCGTTTCTATATATATTCCGCAATATGCGGCATCGTTTTGACGATGGTCGCCTTTGTGGCCGGAGCCCCGCTGATCGCCTTGCCGGGCGTGCTGTTGGCCGGGGGGCTGGGCCTGCCGCGCTGGTTCGTCACGTTTCGTCGCGCCCGCCGGGTCAAGGCATTCCTCAACGAATTTCCAAACGCGCTCGACATCATCGTGCGCGCGGTCAAATCCGGCCTGCCGCTGAACGACGCCGTGCGCTTGATCGCCAACGAATCGCCCGAACCCGTGAAGACCGAGTTTCGCCGCATCGTCGATTCACAGCAGATGGGCCTCTCTATCCCCGACGCGACCTTGCGCATGCCCGAAACCATGCCTTGCACCGAGGCAAGCTTCTTCGGCATCGTTATCCAGATTCAATCGCAGGCCGGCGGCAATCTCTCCGAGGCGCTGGGCAATCTTTCGCGCGTGCTTCGCGATCGCAAGAAGATGAAAGCCAAGGTCGCGGCGCTGTCGATGGAAGCGAAGGCGTCCGCCGCGATCATCGGTGCGCTGCCCTTCATCGTCGCCTTTCTCGTCTACCTGTCGAGCCCGGCCTACCTGATGCCGCTCTTCAACACCAGCGTCGGAAACCTGATCCTTGGTTGCTCTGCGGTCTGGATGTCGATCGGCATCCTGGTGATGCGCAAGATGATGAACTTCGAAGTCTAGGATGCTGGCATGACCGAGCAAGTCATCAAGACCCTGACGGATCCGAGCTTCCTGATCGCGATGCTGGTCGCGATAGCGGTGTTTGCGACCGTCCTCACCTTGCTGCCGGCGTTTGGCGGAAACCAGCTCAAGTCACGCATGAAATCCGTTGCGCTGGAACGCGACGAACTGCGTGCGCAACAGCGCGCCCGGCTTGCGGTCGAGGCCGACCGCCGTCGCAAGGGCTTGCGCGAGGAACAGTCGATCGGCATGCGCAACATTGTCGACCGGCTGGATCTGAGACGCGCGCTCGCCGATGAGAGCACATTGCAGAAACTCAAGGTGGCCGGTTTTCGTGGACAGAATCCGCTGACGCGGTTCCTTTTCTTCCGTCTCGTGCTTCCTTTTGTCGGTTTCGCGCTGGCCGCAATCTACATCTTCGTGCTCGGAGGGCTGCCCGACAAGCCACTGGTCATCAGGCTGTTCGTCTGCGTCCTCGTTGCTTACGGCGGCTTCTACGCACCGGTCATCTACGTCAACAACCGCGCCACCAAGCGCAAGCAGTCGATCCAGATGGCATGGCCGGATGGGCTCGATCTGATGCTGATCTGCGTCGAATCGGGCATGTCGGTGGAAGCGGCACTGCGCAAGGTCGCCGACGAGATCGGTGCGCAATCGGTGGCGCTGGCGGAAGAATTCATCCTCACCAACGCCGAGCTTTCCTATCTGCCGGAGCGCAAGCAGGCCTACGAGAACCTGGCAAGCCGCACCGGCCTGGATTCGGTCAAGTCGGTGTCGCAGGCGCTCGTCCAGGCCGAGCGTTACGGCACGCCGGTGGCGCATGCACTGCGCGTGCTTGCCGCCGAAAGCCGCGACATGCGCATGAATGCGGCCGAGAAGAAGGCGGCCGCCCTGCCGCCAAAACTTACCGTGCCGATGATCCTGTTTTTCCTGCCGGTGCTCTTCGCCATCATTTTGGGTCCCGCCGGCATTCAGGTCAGCCAACGCGGTATCTTCGGCGATCATGCGGCGCCGGCAACAAACGCCCAGTAGCGGCGAGGTAAATTCCTGCATTCCCTCAAACGAAGAAGCCGCGCATGCAGCGCGGCTTCTTCGTTGGGCATCGGGATTGTGGTCTCAGTTGGTCGCGGATTTCGGCTTGTCCTGGTCCTTGAGCTGGCTCCAGGCATTCTGCTGGGCCAACATCTGCCTGAGATAGGCGACGTTTGCCTGCGCCTGTTCGGGCGAGAGCTCCTGCGAGGCGATCTTCTCGGCCTCGTCGAACCGGCCTTGCAGGCCGACGACCAGTGCCAGGTTCTGGCGGACGCGGCTGTCCGCATTCGGCTGCTGCGCGGCCGAGCGCATATAGGTTTCGGCGGTGCGCAGGTCACCTTCCAGCACATACGACATGCCAAGATTGGAGAGCACGGAAGGCTCGTTCGGCTTGAGGTCGAGCGCCTTGCGGTAAAGCTGGCGTGCATCGTCCTTCTGGCCAGTCTGGTCGAGAATGGCCGCTTCGGCCGACACCAGCTTCCAGTCGGGATATTCCGGTGTTTGAGCGCGGCGCACGGCGTCGAGCGCCGCCTCGAACTGGCCATTGGCGGCCAGCGCCTTGCCATAGGAGGCAAGCACGTCACGATCCTTGGGGAAAGCGATGGCGAGCTTGCGCATCACGGCGAGCGACTGATCGGCGTCGCCATCCATCTGCAATGCCGCCGCATAATTCGTCGCGATCCGCTTGTCGTTGGGGTTCTTCGCGTAGGATTGGCCGAGTGCGCCGGTGGCATTGTGCAGTTCCCCGGCCGACATGCTTTCCAGCGGTTTGCCGCCGGTGCGTGCGATAGAGCCGGTGGAGAGCTTGTCGGTTCCGCAACCGGCGACGCCCGCCGCCAGCGCCAGCACAAGGGCCGTGATGATGAGCCGTTTTCCCCTGGCATCGATCCTGCGGTTGGTCGGCATGGCCACCTAAGCCTCCATTCATGCGCGGCCATTGCGTGGCCGTCTTCCCTCCCGCAGAAATATTCTGTTAACCCTAACGGACGGTTAAGAATGGCGACTCACACGGAGAACATCGCATGCCTGTCGAACTCGTCGGGAAGACATTGCCGGGCGCGCTGCCGGTCCATCTGATCGCCAGGGACGGTCTGGACGCGGCCGGCCTTGCGCCGGCCGCTGTCGCCTGGGCCAGGGCCAACGGCTTTTCCGGCGAGGCAGGCAGGACGCTGGTCGTGCCCGGCGAAAACGGGGCGCTCGGCGGCGCCTTGTTCGGCGTCGGCGATGGCGAGGGCGCGCTCGCCCTCGGCGCACTGTCGAAGGCCTTGCCGGAAGGCGACTGGCATTTCGCCTCGGCGCCGGTCGAGCCCGAACTCGCGGCCACCGCACTGGTGCTCGGCGGCTATGTCTTCACCCGTTACGGCAAGAAGTCAGGCAGGGCGCTGCGCTTCGGCCTGCCGGCAGGCGTCGATGCCGGGCGCGTTCGCCGCATTGCCGATGGCGTCTTCCTGACACGCGATCTGGTCAACACGCCGACCAGCGATATGGGCCCGGAAGATTTGGAGGAGGCGGTGCGGACCCTGGCTGCCAGGCACAAGGCCGAAGTCTCGGTGGTCAAGGGTGACGATCTCCTCGACCGGAATTTCCCGATGATCCATGCTGTCGGCCGTGCGTCGGCCGGCGCGCCGCGCCTGATCGATATGCAGTGGGGGCAGCAAGGGGCGCCGAAGGTAACGCTGGTCGGCAAGGGCGTCTGCTTCGACACGGGCGGTCTCGACATCAAGCCATCGTCCGGCATGCTGCTGATGAAAAAGGACATGGGCGGTGCCGCCAATGTCCTTGGCCTTGCCTCGATGATCATGGCTGCCGGGCTGAATGTGCGGCTGCGCGTGCTCATTCCCGCGGTCGAAAATTCGATTGCCGGCAACGCCTTCCGGCCCGGGGACGTGCTTGCGAGCCGCAAGGGCATCACTGTCGAGATCGGCAACACGGATGCCGAGGGGCGGCTGGTGCTGGCCGACGCGCTGGCGCTGGCCGACGAGGAGGAGCCGCAGCTTCTGATCGACATGGCGACGCTGACCGGGGCTGCCCGTGTCGCGCTCGGCCCCGATCTGCCGCCGTTCTACACCGGCGACGAAATGCTGGCATCCGATCTTGCGGCGGCTTCCGTCGCGGTCGAGGATCCGCTGTGGCGCATGCCGCTGTGGCAGCCATACGATGCAAAATTGTCGTCGAAGATCGCCGACATCAACAATGTCACCCCGGATGGTTTCGCCGGCTCGATCACCGCGGCGCTGTTCCTCAAGCGCTTCGTCGAAAAAACCGCGGGCTGGGCGCATTTCGACATCTTCGCCTGGAACCCGGCTGACCGTCCGCATGGCCCCGCCGGCGGTGAGGCACAAGGCATCCGCGCGCTGGAGCGGATCATCGCGAAACGCTACGGCTGACGGTTGCAGGCGAGAGACGGCAATCGCTTTGACTGAAACGGAACCGAAACAATTTGCCGTCATGCTGGCGCGATGTCGATTGCGATGCGCCCGAGCCAGGCCTTGCGACTGTGGCAGCAGGTGATGCTGTCGCAGGTGCGCGACGACGCGCCCGATCTGACCATGCGCCAGACGGCAATCCTGTTCACCATCTATCTCGATCCGCCGCCGCACACCGTGCGCGGGCTCGCCGCGCGCCTCAATGTCACCAAGCCCGTGATCACCCGCGCGCTCGACACGATGGGCGCTTTGAAACTCGTCTCGCGCCATCGCGACGAACTCGACAAGCGCAATGTTCTGATCAGGCGCACGGTCGAGGGCGCGCTCTTTGTTGAGCGCTTCGGCGATGGTATCATCGCCAAGGCGCTCGAACTGCCGATGTGAGCGAATTACCTTTTCAACAGAGTGCTCGATTTGACTGCCAGGGATGCCCGCCTTCACGCTTTTCGCTCCGACCTTGCCGATGCACGGCTGAAGGGCGAGGTCGCCGCCGAGCGCTTCGTCGCCGGCCGGCCGGCGCGGGTCACCGCCTCAGTGGCCGATATGCGCAAGGCGCCGCGGCCGGACGCCGGGGTCAACACGCAACTTTTGTTCGGCGACGATGTCCTGGTCTTCGATGTCGCTGAAGGCTGGGCCTGGGTTCAGGCCGAACGCGACGGCTATGTCGGCTACGTCGCCGACACGATGCTGGGCAAACGGGACCATGCGCCGACGCACATCGTCTGCGTGCCGCGCACCTTCCTCTACCCCGGGCCGGATCTGCGCTTTCCAATCGCCGGACAATTGTCGATGGGATCGACGGTGACAGTGACGGAGGCCGCCGAGACGCGCGGTACGCACTATGCGGTCCTGCCTTCCGGCGAGGCGCTGATCGCAGGTCACCTGCGGCCGCTCAGGGAAGCTGCCTCCGACTATGTCGCGGTTGCCGAGGCGTTTCTCGGCACGCCCTATCTCTGGGGTGGCACTTCCGGTTTCGGCATCGACTGTTCGGGGCTGGTGCAACTGGCGATGCGCATGGCCGGCAGCGACGTGCTGCGCGATTCCGACATGCAGGCGGCGACACTTGGCGGGCCGCTGGAACCGGCACCTGATTTCTCCGGGTTGCGACGTGGCGATCTGGTGTTCTGGAAGGGCCATGTCGCCGTCATGACCGATGCCGACACGATGATCCACGCCAACGGCCACACCATGCTGGTGTCGCACGAGGGACTGAAAGACGCCGTCGCGCGCATCGGCTATCTCTATGGCAGCCCGACAGGGTTTCGGCGGCCTTAGGGAAGAACGATCCCCTTTTGTTCCGATTCTTCTTGGCGATTAGCCGCCGTCGCGCTACCTCTGGCGGGTGACAGAGCAGCCGCGCCTTGCCGAACAGAATGCCGCCGTGGCCCTGCCCGAACCATTCATCAGATGGTTTGGCGAGAAAGGCTGGTCGCCGCGCGCCCATCAGATCGAACTTCTGGCAAAAGCCCAGGCCGGGCAATCAGTCCTGCTGATTGCGCCGACCGGTGCCGGCAAGACGCTGGCCGGGTTCCTGCCTTCGCTCACCGAACTGGCCAACCGGCCCAAGAGAAAGCCGGGCCAGGCGCGCCGCGGTATCCACACGCTCTACATCTCACCGCTGAAGGCACTGGCCGTTGACATCGAGCGCAATCTCGGCAAGCCGGTGGAGGAAATCGGCCTGCCCGTCACCATCGAGACGCGCACCGGAGATACGCCGGCGCACAAGCGCCAGCGCCAGAAGCTGGTGCCGCCCGATATCCTGCTGACCACGCCCGAGCAACTGGCGCTGCTGATAGCGGCAGGCGATGCAAAACGTTTCTTCGAGGATCTGCGCTACGTCGTGCTCGACGAACTGCACTCGCTGGTGACGTCGAAACGCGGGCATCTGCTGGCGCTCGGTCTGGCGCGGTTGCGCAGCTTTGTCCCCGGTCTGCAGACGATCGGCCTGTCGGCGACTGTGGCCGAACCGGACGAGTTGCGGCGCTGGCTGGTCAGCCAGAATCCGCCCAAGGGTTCGACAGGCCATGACATGGCCGAACTGATCGTCGTCACCGGGGGCGCGAAACCGGAGATTTCCATCCTCGATTCCGAAGAGCGAGTGCCATGGGCGGGACATTCGGCGCGTTACGCCACGCCGGAAATCTATCGCGAGATCAAGCGCCACAAGACGACCCTGCTGTTCGTCAACACGCGCAGCCAGGCGGAGCTGCTGTTCCAGGAATTGTGGCGGGTCAACGAGGATACGTTGCCGATCGCGCTGCATCACGGTTCGCTCGACGTCGCCCAGCGCCGGCGCGTCGAAAAGGCGATGGGAGAAAACGCGCTGCGTGCCATCGTCGCCACCTCGACGCTCGACCTCGGCATCGACTGGGGCGATGTCGATCTGGTCGTGCATGTCGGCGCGCCGAAGGGGGCGAGCCGGCTGGCGCAACGCATCGGCCGCGCCAACCACCGCATGGATGAGCCGTCCAAGGCGATCCTCATCCCGGCCAACCGCTTTGAGGTGCTGGAATGCCGGGCCGCCCTCGATGCCAACTATCTAGGCGCGCAGGACACGCCTCCCTTGATCGATGGCGGGCTCGATGTACTGGCCCAGCATGTGCTCGGTTGCGCCTGCGGCGCGCCGTTCCGTGCCGATGATCTGTTCGAGGAAGTGCGAACGGCAGCACCCTATGTCAGCCTCGACCGGCCGACTTTCGACCGCGTCATCGACTTCGTCGCCACCGGCGGCTATGCGCTCAAGAATTACGAACGCTACGCCCGCATACGCCTGAACAAGGATGGGTTCTGGCGGGTGTCCAATCCTCGTATTGCCCAGCAATACAGGTTGAATGTCGGCACCATCATCGAGGTGCCGGCGCTTAACGTGCGCTATGTGCAAGCAGGCAGCAAGGGCGCGGCTTCGCGTGGCGGCCGGGTTCTCGGCAAGATCGAGGAGGCCTTCCTCGAAACGTTGACGCATGGCGACACCTTCATGTTCGCCGGCAAGGTGCTGCGCTTCGAAGGCATCCGCGAGAATGAATGCTTCGTGTCGAACGCGCCCGACAGCGATGCCAAGGTGCCTTACTATGGCGGCGGCAAGTTCCCGCTTTCGACCTATCTCGCCGAACAGGTCCGCATCATGCTGGACGACCCGCAGCGATGGAAGAAGCTGCCCGAGCAGGTCGCCGACTGGCTGCGATTCCAGGCCGACAAATCGGTGCTGCCCAAACGCGATGACCTGCTGATCGAGACCTTTCCGCGCGGCAACCGCCACTATCTGGTGGCTTACCCGTTCGAGGGCAGGCTGGCGCACCAGACGCTCGGCATGCTGCTCACCCGCCGCCTCGACAGAGCAGGAGCCAGGCCGCTCGGCTTCGTCGCCACCGATTATGCCTTGGCGATATGGTCACTGGGCGACATGGGCGCGATGTTCAAAGCCAGGAAGCCTTCGCTTGGCGCGCTTTTCGACCAGGACATGCTGGGCGATGACCTCGAAGCCTGGCTGGCCGATAGCTGGCTTCTCAAGCGCACTTTCCGCAATTGTGCACTGATTTCGGGATTGATCGAGAAACGCCACCCCGGCCAGGAAAAGAGCGGCCGCCAGGTCACGGTCTCGACCGACCTGATCTACGATGTGCTGCGCAGCCATGAACCGGACCACATCCTGCTTCAGGCGACACGCGCCGACGCAGCGACCGGTCTGCTCGATGTCAGCAGACTTGCCGACATGCTCTCGCGCATCCAGGGTCGAATCGTGCATAAGGCACTCGAACAGATATCGCCGCTCGCCGTGCCGATCATGCTCGAGATCGGCAAGATGCCGGTCCATGGCGAAGCCGATGAAACGCTTTTGATGGATGCGGCGACATTGGTCGAGGAGGCCATGGGGCCGGGAATGGGTGTGGAATGAATTTTTCGCTGGCGCGCACATCGCTGATCGCCGAGGCCGATCTCGTCGGCATCGCCGGCGAGCGCGCTGTCTGCGACCCGCGCGGCGTGCTCTATTTTCCGGATCTGCGGCTTCTGGCCGTGTCCGATCTGCATCTGGAAAAGGGTTCGTCGCTGGCACGCCGCGGCACGCTGATTCCGCCCTACGACACCGGCGCGACCTTGCTGCGGCTTCAGGCGGTGATATCAGACTACCAGCCGTCGATCGTCATCAGCCTGGGCGACAGCTTTCACGATGGCGGCGGCGCCCAGCGTATGCATGCAAGCTTCCGCGAGCGGCTGGAAGCGCTGATATCAGGCCGGCAATGGTTCTGGGTTGCCGGCAATCATGATCCGGAAGCGCCAGCCGATCTGCCCGGCGAAACGGTGCGTGAACTTGCTATAGGCTCGCTGCTGTTCCGGCATGAGCCGTCGAAGCAGCGTGTCGAAGGCGAAATAGCGGGCCATCTGCATCCCTGCGCCCGCATAGTCCAGCAGGGCCGCTCGGTGAGGCGCCGCTGCTTTGCCGGCGACGGCGGCCGCATGATCATGCCGGCCTTCGGCGCCTATACCGGCTCGCTCAACGTGCTCGACCGCGCCTATGCCGGGCTGTTCCGGCTGGACACGCTGATGGCTTATATGCTGGGCGCCCAACGCATCTTTGCCATTTCCGGCTCGATGCTGCGGCCGGGCTGAGGTCGCCGCTTAGTCTTGATGGAATTCAAGTTTTCTTCAATGCTGCCTGTATGCGGTCGAGCGCCTCTTCCGCACCATTATGCCCTTGCGCTGCGGAGCGTTTCAGCCATTGGACAGCAAGCTCGATATTCTTCTCGACACCAACGCCTTTCAAGTACATCACGCCCAAGTTGAACTACGCTTTGCCGTTATTTTGCTGCGCGGCCTTCTCGTACCAATAAAAGGCCAGCTTGTCGTTTTTATCCACGGCCTCGCCGGTCAGGTAGGCAGTGGCCAAGTTTACCTGCGCGTCAACGTTGCCTTGTTCCGCTGCTTTGGTCGACCAAAGAACCCCATCGGCACCGCTTTGGGGTACTCCTTTGCCAAGAAAATACATGTATCCAAGATATTGCTGAGCCTCGACCAAACCTTGAACAGCGGCACCGCGCCAAAGTTCCACCGCTTTCGCATCGTCTTGCTGAACGCCTTTTCCCCAAGAATACAAAAGACCAAGATTCAACTCGGCCACTGCCATGTCCTGATCCGCCGCCTTATCCCACCATTCGGCAGCCTTGGAATAATCCAGAGGCACACCAAGCCCCCTGGAATACAGAAATCCGACATTAAACTGCGCAGTGATATCGCCCCCTAAGGCGAGGGCCGTCCATTCTTTGTACGCTTCTGTATAATTCTTCGCCTCAAAGGCGGCGTCGGCTTCGAGCGCGCCTGCTATTAAATCGTGGGAGGCAAAAACCAAAATGCCTGCAACGCAAACCCCTCGTGCGAGATGCGACGCTAAATTGAAGGGAGTGAGGATCATCGCCTGCTATGCCAATCCGGAAGATGCCGTTCCTAGAACTACGACACATTCTTCCGAGCCACAACTTACGACAACACTAACTGACATCCAGCAATTGCGAGGGCATGTTGGCGTTCCCTACCCGCCGTAGTAGAGCGTGACGGTGTGCTTCGCTTCGGCGAAAAACAGCCAGCGTTCGACCAACATGCCGGCGAACTGCACGATCACGGCGAGCACCGACAGCGCCGCTGCGAAGGGCCAGGGTAGGGCGAAAGCAGCCGCGAGCAGCAGGGCGGGCAAGGCAAAGGCCAGACCCTGTGCGATCTGGCGCAGCCGCGCGCTGTGTTTGCGTGCAATGCGAAAACCCATTTCCTTGAGTAGATAATTCTCCTCGGTGTGGGGCCATTCCAGCGACCGCACCGTGCCGCCGGCCAGCCCGGTCGCGGTGTTGGCGGTGGTCGGAATTTCCAGCCGGTCATTGTAGCGCCAGGTCGCCAGCTTCCAGCTCCAGCCGAGCAAGGTCAGGAGCATGGAAGCCACCAGAAGAATTTTCGAGCCGACAGCAAAACCTTGCAGCAGCGCATTCAGAAGCATGCTGCCGGTCATCGCCGAAAAGATCAGATAAGCCGGCAGCGTATAGCGGCTGTGCCATTGGGCGATCGGCTTCAGCGACGCGTAGATCATGCCTGTGGTGCAGACGGTGACGACGGCACCACAGGCCGTCAGCAATCCGGCCACCGTCACCCAACCGCCGCTGCTGCCGAAAAACACCCAGCCGATGCCGAACAGTCCCGCCGGGATAAAAGTAATGACCGAGGCAACGCCTTCGCGCGACAGCCAGGAACTGCGCCACTGCGAGAAGGCCCGCCAGGCGCGTTCGGGGCGGCCGAGATGACCCGTCGAGGACAACAGTCCGGCTACGATCAAGCCGAGCGCCAGCCCCATGCCGATGAAGCCCAGCCAGAAATCGGGCGGGATGATCTGGAAGCCTCCGAACATGCCCAGCAGAGCCAGCAGTCCATAGCCGGCGCCGGTGGCGGTGGTGAAGAAGACGACGGAGAAGGCTGGATGCATGGGTCAGTTCGAAAGCATGCGGTCGACCCAGCCGAGGAAACCGCCTTCGGCCCGCACCGGTTCGAGTGCGGGTGCTGCCACCGATGCGGCGCGCGTGGTGTGGGCGCGCGGCGGCAGGTATTTGTTGGTCGGGCGATAGCCGAGCTCAGGCATCAGGTCGACGCCGCCACGCTCCGCCACCAGTTGCGAAACCGCCGATAGGGGATCGCCGAGATCGCCGAAATGCCGGGCGCTGGTCGGGCAGGCGGCGACGCAGGCCGGTACGCGGTCCTCTTCGGCCAGATTGTCATTGTAGATGCGGTCGACGCACAGCGTGCACTTCTTCATCACCCCGACGTCCGTATCGAATTCTCGCGCGCCATAGGGACAGGCCCAGCTGCACAATTTGCAGCCGATGCACTTGTCCTCGTCGATCAGCACGATGCCGTCCGAGGCCCGCTTGTAGGAGGCGCCGGTCGGGCAGACGGTGACGCAGGCCGGTGTCTCGCAATGCAGGCAGGAACGCGGAAAATTGACGGTGCGCCCGCCCATCTCGGTCGTGTGCTCGTAAGCGTGCACGCGGTTGAACCAGACGCCGTCGACATGGCCGCCATAGGGGTCGATGTCGGTCAGCGGTGCCATGTGGCCGCCGGTGTTCCATTCCTTGCAGGCGGTGACGCAGGCCTGGCAGCCGACGCAGGTGTCGAGATCGATGACGAGGCCGAGCTTCTTGCCGCTTTGGCTTGGCAGACAGGTCATTCGGTCGCCTCTCTTGCCCTGCGGAATTCGGCACCGAAGCGAAGGATGTCGGGTGAGGGTTCGAAATGCGGCGGCTGCCGGAAACGCTCGAATTGCGGCTCGGTGAAGCCGGCTTCTTCGGCTGCGCATTTGACGATGCGCACGCGCAGGTCGAACCAAGCCGCCTGGCCGGTGACCGGATCGGAATTCGAATAGCGCTTGCCCTGAGCGTCAGCCGAGGTCTGGTCGCCGATGATATGGTTGAGCAGGAAGCCACGGTTGCTCTCGGCCGCGTCGTCCTTCAGCCCCCAGCTGCCGCGCCGCTTGCCGATGGCGTTCCAGGTCCAGACCGTGCTTTCGTTGACCCCGTCGATCAGCTTGATCTGCCCCTTCACCCTGCCGTTGATGCTTTCGATCCACACCCAGTCGTCATCGACAAGGCCAAGGCCAGCTGCCGTCCGGTGATGCACGAACAGCCGGTTCTGGCTGGTGATCTGCCGCAGCCACGCATTCTGCGAGCCCCAGGAATGGTACATGTGCATCGGCCTCTGCGTCAGCGCATGCAGCGGATATTCTTCCAGGTCGACGGCCGCTTCCTCGAAGGGCATGTGCCAGAAGGGCAGCGGGTCCATGTAGGTCTCGATGCGCTGGCGGTCACCCTTTGGTGGCAAGACAGGGCCATGCCCACGCGCGGCAAGGCGGAAGCGCTGCAGCGGTTCGGAGTAGAGCTGGAAGACGATCGGCTCGGCCTTGGGGATAAAGCCCATGCTCTCGGCGAAGTCGAGATAGGAGCGGTTGGCCATCTTGTAGTAGCGCTGGTCGTCGGCGAAATCGTGATGCCAGAAGCCGCCATTGTCGATGTAGCGCTGCAGCTGGTCCGGGTTGGCCTCGCCCCTGCCGGTCGAGGTCCCGTCCTTGCCGCGCCAGCCGGCGAGCGGGCCGATGCCGGGCGTGCGCTCATGATTGACGATGTAGTCGGCGTAGTCGCGGTATTTGGCCGTGCCGTCCTCATCGACGAAACCGGGCATGCCGAGCCGGGCGCCGAGTTCGATCAGCACCGACTGGAACGGCCTGACGTCGCGGTCCGGCTCGACGACGGGATAGCGGATGGCGTCGCCCGGTCCGTCGGCATGGCTGATGGGCCGGTCGAGCAGGCTGATGCAATCATGCCGCTCGAGATAGGTGGTATCCGGCAGCACCAGGTCGGCGAACGGCACGGTCTCGGAATAATAGGCATCGGAATAGATGATGAAGGGAATCTTGTAGTTGCCCGCTTCGTCGCTGTCGGTCAGCATGGCAATGGTCTCAACGGTGTTCATCGAGGAATTCCACGCCATGTTCGACATGTACATCATCAGCGTGTCGATCTTGTAGGGATCGCCGGCCCAGGCATTGCGGATGACGGTGTGCATCAGGCCGTGTGCCGCCAGCGGTGCGTCCCAGGAATAGGCCTTGTCGATGCGAAGCGGCGTGCCGGCCTCATCGACCAGCAAATCGTCCGGCCCACAGACGAAACCGAGCGGCATGCCGTCAAGCGGCGTCATCGGCTTGACGGTCTTGCCGGCTGGCTTGGGACCGGGCGGAGCGGAGCGGGGGTAGGGCGGCTTGAAACGGAAGCCGCCGGGAACATCCACCGTGCCCAGCAACACCTGGAGGAGATGGATGGCGCGGCAGGTGTGAAAGCCGTTCGAATGGGCCGAGATGCCGCGCATGGCGTGCATCGAAACAGGCCGCCCCTTGATCGTCTCGTGCCGGCGCCCGGCCCAATCGATCCACGCGATCGGCAGTTCGATCGTCTGTTCGAAGGCGACATGCGCAAGTTCGGCGGCGATCCTGCGGATCGTATCGGCGGCAATGCCGCAGCGCTCGGCGACCGCATCCGGCGCATAGCTCTCATCGAGGTAGCGGTCGGCGATGAGCTGGAACACCGAGACGCAGTGGCGCCCGCCGATCGTGAAGCTGCCCGTCAGTGCCGGTTTCGCACTGGCATCGGTGGCGCCGACAGGCGTCTTCGCAACCCTGTCCCACGCCAGGGGATTGCCGTCGGCGTCGCGCACGAACAGCCCGTCATCGGCGGCACCCGGCTCCTGCACGACGAGAACATGGGCATTGGTGTAGCGCAGCAGGTAATCGAGATCGACGCGGCCCGCCTTGAGCAATTCGTGGATGAGGGCGAACACGAACAGCCCATCGGTGCCGGGCCGGATGCCGATCCAGTCGTCTGCGATGGCATTGTAGCCGGTGCGGCACGGATTGATCGAGACGACCTTGGCGCCGCGCGCCTTGAGTTTGCCGAGGCCGATCTTGATCGGGTTGGAATCGTGATCCTCGGCGACGCCAAACAGCATGAAATACCGGGTGTTGTCCCAGTCGGGCTCGCCGAACTCCCAGAACGAACCGCCGATCGTGTAGAGACCGCCGGCCGCCATGTTGACCGAGCAGAAGCCGCCATGGGCGGCAAAGTTCGGCGTGCCGAACTGGCTCGCCCACCAGCCGGTCAGCGACTGCGACTGGTCGCGGCCGGTGAAGAAGGCCAGTTTCTTGGGGTCGGTCCGGCGGATGGCCGAGAGCCGTTCGGTGGCGATCGAAAACGCCTCTTCCCACTCGATCTCGCGGAATTCGCCGGAGCCGCGAGGGCCGGTGCGCAGCAATGGCTTCTTCAGCCTTGCCGGGCTGTAGTGCTGCATGATGCCGGAGCTGCCCTTGCCGCAGATCACGCCGCGATTGACCGGGTGGTCCTTGTTGCCGTTGATGTAGCGGACCTTGCCATCCTTGATGTGCACATCGATGCCGCAGCGGCAGGCGCACATGTAGCAGGTCGTCTTGGCGATGCTGTCGGAAACATCAGGCGAGGTGTCGACGCCGTCGCCTTCGTCAGGCGCTCGCGTGTCGGCAAGCGGGCGTTGCGATGGTGCCGAATTCGCGCCGCGCGGCGGTCCCTGCATCATGATCCGGTGGCGCCTGTACGGCCCATGGATTTGGCCCGCGTCTTCGGTCCGGGGCCGCGCATGTAATGCTCTTCCGGGTGGTAGCGATCGCCGGCCAGCCGCCGTCTTATGCCGCGGGTCCAATGCGCAAGCAGGGATCTGAACCGCCCGATCATTCTGTTCTCTGCGATCTCTCGGCGAATTTTTTCTAACTTCGTTCGAAAACTTAGAATAAAGCTATCGATCTGTCTAATCAGTTGTTCTTGTAAATTCGATCGATATTGGTTCTTAATGCAGACATGACCCTGGACCAGTTGCGGATTTTCGTCGCCGTCGCAGAGCGCGGCCATATGACCAAGGCGGCGGAACTGCTGGGCATTTCGCAGTCGGCCGCATCGGCCGCCATCCGGGCGCTTGAAGAACAGCACGGCGTCCATCTGTTCAACCGCGTCGGCCGCAACATCGAGCTTGCCCAGACCGGCCACCGGTTCCTGCCGGAGGCCAAGGCCGTGCTCGAGCGGGCCGCCGCCGCGCGCAATGTGCTGGAGCATGTCTCACAGACCGTCACCGGCAGCCTCTCGATCGCCGCCAGCCAGACCATCGCCAGCTACTGGCTGCCGCGCCGGCTGGCTTCCTTCCACGAAGCCTATCCGGCCGTCAGGCTGAGCGTCTCCATCGGCAACACCAGGCAGGTCGAGGCCAATGTCCTCGATGGCGCTGCGGATCTCGGCCTGGTCGAAGGCCGCACCGAGTCCGACATACTGCGCCGCACCAAGGTCGACGTCGACAGGCTGATGCTGGTGGTTGCCAGCGCGCATCCGGAGATCCCCGAAGTCGCGCCCGGCCGCCCTGACATCAAGGGTCTGCGCTGGATCATCCGCGAGGGTGGTTCGGGTACGCGCGAGGTGCTGGAGGATCTGGCGCGCCACGAAGGGATTTCGCTCGCCGACCTCCAGATATTCCTGGTGCTGCCGAGTAATGAGGCTATCCGCCAGGCGGTCGAGGCAGGAGCCGGCGCCACCATCATTTCGGAGCTTGTCGTGGCCCGCGCCGTGGCCGAAGGCGGTCTGAGATCGGTGCCGCTCGAACTGCCGAAACGCGACTTCGCCATGATCACTCATCGCGATCGCCAGGCAAGCCTGGCCCAGATGGCGCTCAAGGCACATCTGGGTACGGAGATGAACGGGTCCGCGCCAAGATAGGGTCCGTTGAGATTCAGGTCAGGCCGAGTCGAAAATGGCTGACGCCGAGAACCGGAGCGGAGCGTACTTAAAGTACGTGAGCACCGGAAGCGCAGGTACCAGCCATTTGCAGGCCGGCATCACCTGAATATCAATGGACCCTGATCAGCCGAACTTCCGTTGGGCATTTAGCGCCAGCCCAAGTCCGACCGAGCCGAACATGTCGCCTTCGATGACGGACGCCTGCGGCACCAGCGACAGGATTTCTCGTCTGGCCAGCGGGATCGCGGTCGATCCGCCAGTCAGGAACACCGCGGTGATGTCGGATGGCTTCACCTGGGCGTCACGGATGGTCTGCGCCACCGTTGCTGTGACACGCTCGATATCCCTGGCGATCGTGGCATCCAGCCCGTTGCGCGTGATTTCGGCGGCGAACTCCGCACCCGGCAGCTTCACCACGACATCTGCGGACGATCTGTCGGTCAGCTGTATCTTGGCCTTCTCGACGAGTGCCGCCAGCGCGTGTCCATAGCGGTGTTCGACGATGTGGATGAAACGGCCGACCAGGTCGGCGCGCTCGGCCTCGTAGCGGATCTGGCGCAGATGCGTCATCGCCCTGGCGGTGTAGACCAGATTGATGCGCTGCCATGTCGCCAGATCGATGAAGTAGCTTGCCGCAGATTGCGCTTGCCGTCCTTGGTTGGCGTCAAATAGCCGAGCTGCGGCATCACATGGGCGATGCTCAGCTGCCGATCGAAATCCGTGCCGCCGATGTGGACGCCCCGGCTGGCCAGGATGTCGTCCTTGCGGTCGAGCGACCGGGAGCGCTGCGGTGAAACGCGCACGATCGAGAAGTCCGACGTGCCGCCGCCCATATCGATTATCAGCGCCAGTTCCTCGCGCGTCACCTTCTGCTCGTAGTCGAGCGCCGCCGCGATCGGCTCGAACTGGAAAGCGATGTGCTTGAAGCCCTGGGCACGCGCGGCGTTCTCGAGTTCGCTTTGCGCCTTCGCGTCGGCCTCGGCATCGTCATCGACGAATTGCACCGGCCGGCCAAGCACGACGGTCTCGACCGTATCGCCGGCATCTGCTTCCAGCCTCTTCTTGAGATGGCCGAGGAACATGCCGACGATCTCCAGGAAGCCGATCGACCGCGATTTGATGCGGGTCTTTTCATGGGCCAGCGAACTGCCGAGCACGCTCTTCAGAGAACGCATCAGCCGGCCTTCGACGCTGTCGGTGTAGTTGGCGATGGCGTGGCGGCCAAAGCAGGTGCGGTTGTCCTCGAAGTTGAAGAATACGGCACTGGGTAGCGTCACCTGGCCGTCCTCAAGCACGACGAGCCGCGGCTGCCCGTTGCGGACCACGCCAACGGTGGAGTTCGAAGTCCCGAAGTCGATGCCGCCGAAGGCTGGTCGCATGACAAGTTCCTGTATTTGTCGTCGGCGAGCCGACAGGCGCCGAGAAATCGCGCGCTGCCCGGGGACAGGCTGCTCTGCCGAACCGAATTGTTTGTGTCTGCCATTTGGCTGGGGAGCGCGGTCTACCGCATGCCTCGGCAAAGGGAAACCACTTTTCGGGGAAAGTTCTGAAGTGCGTCGCGGTTTGGCGGATTCACGCGACGCACTTCAGGTCTTGATTCGATGCATGTCGTTCTCCCAAAACCGGGGCCACTTTTGGGCGACATGCATTAGTCCCGCCGGAAGATCAGCCTTCCAAGCCAGCCAGTCAGCATGGCCAGCGATATCGCGAAGACGCCATAGAGGAACGAATAATTGTGCGCGACACGGAAGATCGACTGTTCGAAACCGGATTTGCGGATTTCGAGCTGGGCCGAGCTTTCCTTGATGAACAGGCCGCTCTTGAACAGGAACGCGCGGGCTTTATGGGTTCCAACTGGCACATTCGGTGCCAGCCTGACGGTGGCGCGGAAAAGGTTCTGCGACAAAAATTGCACGCCGCCGACATTCTCGCTGTAGAGGCCGGTCGCCGACTTGCGCTCCCGCAGTGCCGCCGTGAACTCCTCGATCGTCGCCGGGCTGTCGCCGGCATCGGCGGGCTGCATATAGAGGTTGGAGGCGCCGAGCGACAGCTGCTTGTAGCTGTTGGGTTCGGTGATGTCCTGCAGCGGCCGCGTCGTCGCCACCGAATAGGAGACGGGCACGTTTTCGAAGGTCTCGGAGTCCAGATTGACCCAGACGCCGAGCACCCTGTCCTTGCGGCGCACCACCACCGGCTTGGGCGGACCTTCGAGCACGACGATGACGTCGTAACGGCCTTGGCGCGCGACGAGTGGATCCGGGTTTTCCAGCGAACCGAAGATGGTCAGGTCGGCCCCGGAAAAGCCGGCGGTGATCGAGACGTTGTCGGTGGAGAGCCCGATCTGGATGCCTTCGGTCAGCGGGACCTGTGCCTTCGCCGGCACGGCGGCCGCAAGCAGCGACAGGACAATGGCGGTTGCGAATGTGTTGCGAGCCCTCATCAGTTGAGGCCCGCGGCAGACAGCGAATAGAGGTTGGGCGGGGTGACGAACAGATCGATCGCCAATCGTATCGCCACCGCCAGCACGAGCAGCGCCAGCAACGCCCTGAGCTGCTCGCCGCGCAGCCTCTGGCCGGCCTTGGCGCCGTACTGCGCACCGGCGACGCCGCCCGCCATCAGCAGGAAGGCCAGCACGACATCGACCGTCTGGTTGGTGGTGGCGTGGACCAGCGTCGTATAGGCGGAGGTGAAGATGATCTGGAACAGCGAGGTGCCGATGACGACGTTGGTCGGCACTTTCAGCAGATAGATCAGTGCCGGCACCATGATGAAGCCGCCGCCGACGCCCATGATCGACGACAGGAAGCCGATACCGGCGCCAAGGCCAAGTACGGGGATGACGCTGACGAACAGTTTTGACGCCCTGAACCGCATCTTCAGCGGCAAGCGGTGGATCCAGTTGTGCTGGCCGGATTTCTTCAGCACCGGCGCCGCACCGCTGCGCGTGGCGCGTAGCGCATTGACGCTTTCGACCAACATCAGCCCGCCGACGGTGCCGAGCAGCACGACGTAGAGCAGCGAGATGAACAGGTCGAGCTGGCCGAGGCGGCGCAGGAAGGCGAAGACGTAGATGCCGCCGGTGGAGCCGACAATGCCGCCGGCCAGCAACACCCCGCCGAGCTTGAAATCGAGCGTACCGCGCTTCATGTGCGAAAGGACGCCGGAGACGGAGGAGGCGATGACCTGGTTGGCGCCGGTGGCGACCGCGATCGCCGGGGGTATGTTGTAGAAGATCAAGAGCGGCGTGATGAGGAAGCCGCCGCCGACGCCGAACATGCCCGACAGGAAACCCACCGCCGCGCCCATGGCCAGCAGGACGAAGATATTGACGGAAATTTCCGCGATCGGGAGATAGATGCCCACCCGTCAGTCTCGATCAGTTCTGCCGTCGGCGAATGCAACCGTTGCGGGCATCTTGGACCGACAAGCCAATTCGTTCTTGCGGCGGAGGTGCTGCGAAGTCAAACCGCGCTACGCCGCCGAAACAAAAAACATCTCAATCAGTTAACAGGCGAATGTGTGGCAGAGGCGTCGTGGAAACGACGCCTCCGCCGTTATTTGCGCGCCAGCAGCGCCTTGACCAGTTTTTCATCGACTTCGCCGGTCGCCGGCATCTTGTTGTCGGTCTGGAAAGCCATGATCGCGGTCTTCGTCTTCTGGCCCATCTTGCCGTCGGCGCCGCCGGCGTCGTAGCCGTTCTTGTTGAGAATGCGCTGGATGTTCTGGACGGCCTTCTTCATGTCGATGCTGGCTGTCGTCTGCGGTGTGCCGTCCTGCCAGGATTCAGGAATGTCGGCCGAATTGGCCGCCGCATCCAACGGCTTGGCCTTCCACAGCTCAGTCGCGGCGCGGGCGCGTTCGAGCTGCTCGGGCCGCAGCGCATTGGCGATCTCGTCACGCTTGGCCGCCGCATCCTTGTCGCCGGTCTTGGCGACAAGCGCGAACCATTTGTAGGATTCCTCGAGGTTCTGTTTCATGCCGACGCCCTTAGCGGCGAGGATGCCGAGGTTGAACTGGCTGTCCTTGACGCCGACATCGGCCGCCGCCTGGAACCAGTGCGCGGCCGATTCATTGTCGGTCACGCCGTCTGCCGCCATGGCGAACAGGACGGCTAGATTGTGCATGCCGCTGGCGTTGCCCTGTGCTGCGGCAAGCTGGTACCAGGTCTTCGCCTTCTTGATGTCGCGCGCGACGCCGACGCCCTTTTCGTAGAAATTTCCGATGCGGTATTCGGCCGGCGCGAAGCCGAGTTCCGCCGATTTCTCGTACCACTTGGCCGCTGCCGCCATGTCTTCCTTGACGCCGCGCGACTCGGCATAGCGCGAGCCGATTTCGAACAGCGCCTTGGCGTCGCCGCCGGCGGCGGCATCACGCAAGGCGGGCGGGCCGGCGTCAGCGGGAATGTCGAACTTTGCCGTCGTCGCCGGCGAAGCGTCCACCGGCGGAACCGCGCCCGTGGTGTCCTTGGCGATGGTCGGCTCTGCCGCCATAGGCTGGATGCCGGTGTCGGTATCGGCAGCTTCCGGGGCGACCGGAACGGTCGAGGGCGGCGCAGCCGGGGCTGTTGTCTCGGACACCGCTGGGTTCGCATCGGCCGATGTGGCCAAGGCGACGGGCGCCGGAACCGGCTCGGCGGTCGGCGCGGCACCCATCGACGGCTCGGCGCCTGACGGCGTGGCAATCATGCTTTGCGCGGCCATGTCGTCCTTGGTTGCCGGTGCGGACGGCTCGGCCTGTCTGACGGCATGGTCCGGCGCGCTTTCCACTGCCGCGGGCTGCGCGTCCGTCTTTGGCTGGCTCGCGGCATCGAGCGAGGCGGTCTGCACCGGCTGCGAGGCGACGATCGGCGCGACATCGTTGCTCGCCACCTGGGCCGGATCAGCGAAGAAGGCCTTGCCCAGTTGCAGAGCGCCCAGCGCCAGCAGGATCGCGGTTGTCCCCATCAGGATTGGCTTGCGCCGTGCCTTGAGCAGGTCGCCGATCCGCAGCGCCTTCACCGGTCCGGTCACCGTCGACTGGCGCTTCAGCGCATCGGCCTCGGCGGCCGCGGCCTGCGCCGCGCGCCGGGCCGCGGCGATGAAATCCGATTTGGCGGCATCGGTGTCGCTGGGCTTGGCCGGCTGGCCGCGCTCGTCACGCACGCGCTTCATGATGGCATTGAGGTCAGGTGCGCCGGAGCCGGGCTCCAGCGGCCGGTTGGCCATTTTCGGATCGAGCGGCTCGTCGAGATCGACGCTCGGGATCGGGGCACTCGGCGCCGAGCCGGCCAGTGGCGGCATGTCCGCCTCCTTCTTGCCCTTGAAGGCGCGAGCCAGGCCACCGAACAACGACTTGCGGCCGCCTGCCTGTTCGCCTTTCTCGGCGATCGTGTCCGAACCGAGCGCGGCCATGGCAGCCGCCGCCGCAGCCTCGGCCGGCGTGCGCGTGCCGATACCAATACCCAGGTCGCCACGCGTACCCAGGTCGCCACGCGTACCCAGGTCGCCACGCGCACTCGGCTCGTTGCGCAGGATGGCGGCGGCACGGCCATCGAGATCGGCCATGTCCCCGGTCAATGGCAGGGGCTGATCGATATCCATCGACGGCGCGTCGACAGCCATTTTGGGCCGCCGGGCGCCGCGCCAGTTGCTCGGCTCGGCCGGTGCCGCATCCAGCAATTCGCTCATCGCCTCGACCGGCTCGCCGGGTTCGAGCGAACCTAGCCGGTCGACGATCTTGAGCAACGTGTCGTGGATGGCCTCGAACGTTCTCGAATTGCGCTCGTCGGAGCGCCGCGTCAGCGTTTCAAGTGTCTTCAAATCCTGGGCGAGGCCGGAAACCGCGGTCGTATTGGCGCTCGAACCGGCCAGCGATTGCACTGCGTTCTCGGCCGCTTCGCGCGCCGCGCCAAGGATGGAATCGCGGGTTCCTGCGAGCGACTTTTCAATTTCGTTGAGACGCGGGCTGATGTCCTCGAATTCCGGCAGCGGGGTGCTGGGCTTGGAAAGATGAGCGGACAGGCCGGCAACCTGTGCTTCCAGGCTGCGGATCAGCGCCGGATCGATGCCGGCGACCTGTGCGGCCGACGCGTCCAGCCGGCTTGAAATGTCTTCGAGCCGGCTCTCCAGGCCGCGGATCGCGGCTTCGCCCGCGGGATCGGGCACACGCGTTTCCATACGCTTGGCGAGCGCCGTAAAGCGGGCATCGATGGCTTCCATGATGCCGGCGCTGTCGACCTGCGGCATGCGCTGGTCGAGCCTGTCGGCAACCTCGTCCAGTCTGCGCTCGAGATCGCGGAACAGCATGTTGCCCTGTTCGATGGCGTCACCCTGGCGGCGTTCCATCATGCTCGACAGCACGTCGAAGCGCTGCTCCAGCCCATGGAAGATGTAGTCGGCGTCAGGCATGGCGGGCGCCTGGTCGATCTTGTCGGCGATGAGTGCGATCTGCTTGGCCAGGCGCTCCATCGCCTGCTCGGGCAGATTGGCGCGACCGCCGAGCTCGTCGACCCGACCGGACAGCGTGCTCAGCCGGTCCATGACCGCGTTGCCTGGACGATCCTGCGCCACTTCCTCGATCTGGCTGGCAAGCGAGTCGATCCGCCTCTCGATGCGCTCGAAAGCCTCGTGGTCGAATGAATTGGCTTGCGCCGCGACCGTGGATGCGACGATGGCGCGGGAGATCTCGTCCAGCCGCTCGTCGATCATGCCAAGTGTGTCGCTGCCGCGATTGTCCTGCTGGCTGGCGAAATGGTCGACAGCGCCGGCAAGCGTGCGCACCTTCTCCTCCAGCGAGCGCAGCGACAACGATTCCGGCAAATTGTTGACGGCATTGCTGATTTGCTCCAGCCGGGCCGTCAGAGCAGACAGGCCCGGGTCGTCCGAGCGCTTGCGCTGGTCGGCGTCGACGCGGTCTTCGAACGCCGTCCAGCGGCGATCGAAATCGTCCCAGCGGCGGTCGACCTTCTGCACGCTCTCTTCGCGTGCCAGCGTGTCGAGTGCGGCTTTGACCTGTTCGAGTTCGAGCCGCAGCATGTTGACGCTTCTGTCGTCGCTCTTCTCGGCCAGGGTCTGGATGGCGCCCGAAAGCCGCTCGAACTCAAGGCCGAGTTCAGCACTGCCCTTGGCCAAAGCACCGGGCCTTGCGCCTGACTGGAAAGCCCGCTCGATGTCCTTGCGCAGCGCTTCGAATTCCCGCTGCAGACCTGCGGTCATCTGGTGGCGCAGTTCCTCGCGCATGCCGCGCAATTCGCCGGCGATCTTGCCGACCATGGCAACGCCATCCTCCTGGCCGCGCACGCGATCGATATCGCGGGCAATGGCCTGGTAATTCTGCTCGAAAGCGGCGGCTCCCTGCATTGGGCTCTTCGGACGCGGCGCGGGCTGCGGGTCCTCATACCAGCGCTGCTGGCCGGAGGGCCGGGCGGCGGGATAGCGCGCGTCGGCACCATATTGGCGGGGATCGGGTTGGCGCAGATCTGGTTGGCGGGGATCGGAACGTGCCATCGGATCCTCGCGCGTCCGCTCCAGCCGCTGCTCCAGCGTCTCCAGCGACTGGTTCAACTGCTCGAGCGTGGTCTGCGGCCTGCGCTGCCTGCCGGCATTGAGTGTATCGAGATAGGACCGCTTGCTGTTCATCGGTGCGTCCGTCTTTCAGAATGGCTGGCTCGCGGCCAGTTCCCCCAGGTCCCTATCGGAACGAAGGCGACCGGCGGCGATGCCGCGGCGGAAGACGAGCTTCCCGGGCTCTCGCCCGCGCTCCGAAAAACCGTGAAAAATTCGATACAGGATAAACACGGGTAGCCGACGCGCCCACATTTCCCCCAACGTGGTAAACAACGCGTTAACCAAACTTAAGAAATCGAAAGGATGTCGGCTGCCGGCCTGACGGTGCGGCATAAAGGGCGGCGCGCAGAACGCCCTTGCGTCATCATGCGGCAATCGGTATAGAATTGACGTAAACGTAAAAGGCGCATTGAGCGCATGTTTGCGATTTGTTTGTTGAAACCACGACTGGAAGCAGGCCCCCGCTTCCAGTCAGGCGACGCACGGTCCGAGACCGCGACGCCACCAGACGGGGAAAGCCAGTGACCATGAAGCTTATCTCGGCCGGCGAGACCGCGGCCAATACCAATATATCTGCCGAAGCCGGCGAGGACCTCGTCCGCATCGGCGAGATGGCGAAGAAATATGGAGTGACGCTGCGCACGCTGCGTTTCTACGAAGACAAAGGCCTGCTCAACCCGCAGCGTGACGGGTCGACCCGTCTCTACACGCGCCGCGACAAGGCCCGCCTCAAGCTGATCCTGCTTGGCCGCAAGGTCGGGTTCTCGCTGCGTGACGTCAAGCAGATGATGGATCTCTACGATCCGACCGGTTCAAACACCAAGCAGCTCAAGCTCGCGCTGGACAAGTCGGAAAAGCAGCTTGCCCGCCTGCAGAAGCAAAGGGCGCTGATCGACGACGCCATCAACGAGCTGAGCGGCTCGATGTCGGCGGTGCGCCAGATGCTGAGCGAGCGTTCGGCGCCGCAGGCGAGCGCCGCCAGCTAAAGCAATTCCGTCCGGAGTTGCGCCAGACACCAAGTCGTCCGCTGATTGTCCAAGTTCTGTCGAGCCGCGTGGCCTGCCACGCGGCTTTCGTTGTCCTAGCCCACTCTTATGGCCTTTCGGCGCTGGCTTGCGCAACGTCGCGCCGCTACGCTCATTGCTCCAGTGGGCGGGGAATCTTGTCGCATCGAAAAAATTGACGTTTACGCAAACGTCAATTTTTGCTATCCCACTCCCAATATGGGTCCGCATGCCGCCCTGGCTTGTCTTCGGGGTATTCGGACCGGGTTTGCAGGGTGGAGAAAAAGCATGCCGACATACAGGGCTCCGGTACAGGATACGCTGTTCGTGCTCAACGAGGTTCTGGGTTACCAGCGTTATTCGAACCTTCCCGGATTTGCCGATGCCACGCCCGATGTACTCGAGGCGATCCTCGCCGAAGGCGCCAAGCTCGCCGAAAACGTCATGCATCCGCTGAACCGTGTCGGCGACATGGAAGGCTGTGTGCGTCACGACGATGGCTCGGTGACCACGCCGAAAGGCTTCAAGGAGGCCTTCGACCAGTATCGTGAGGGCGGCTGGATGGGATTGGCCGCACCCGTCGAGTTCGGCGGCCAGGGCCTGCCCTATGCCGTGCACACCGCTGTCGCCGAATATATGGTCTCGGCCAATATGTCCTTGATGATGTATCCGGGCCTGACGCAGGGTGCGATCGCCGCGATCATCACCCACGGCACCGACGAGCAGAAGGCGACATGGTTGCCGAGGATGATCGAGGGTGCCTGGACCGGCACCATGAACCTGACCGAGCCGCATTGCGGCACGGACCTCGGCCTGTTGCGCACCAAGGCGGTGCCGAACGGCGATGGCACCTATAAAATTTCAGGCCAGAAGATCTTCATCTCGGCCGGCGAACACGACATGTCGGACAACATCGTCCATCTGGTTCTGGCCCGCATCGAGGGCGCGCCGGAAGGCGTCAAGGGCATCTCGCTGTTCATCGTGCCGAAGCTCAAGCTCGACCCGTCGGGCAATCCGGGCACCAGGAACACCGTCTCCTGCGGCTCCATCGAGGAGAAGATGGGCATCCATGGCAATTCGACCTGCGTCATGAACTATGACGAGGCTGAGGGCACGCTGCTCGGCGAGGCCAATGGCGGCCTGAAGGCGATGTTCACGATGATGAACGAGGCGCGCCTTGGTGTGGGCCTGCAAGGGCTTTCGCTGTCGGAGATCGCCTACCAGAACGCTGTCGGCTACGCCAAGGACCGTTTGCAGGGCCGCTCATTGTCGGGGCCGAAGGCGCCGGACAAGAAGGCCGACCCGATCATCGTCCATCCCGACATCCGCCGCAGCCTGATGACCATGAAAGCCTTCAACGAGGCCGGCCGCGCGCTGGCGCTGTGGACGGCGATCAAGTCCGATATTGCCCACCGCTCCGGCGACGATAAGGACCGCCAGGCCGCCGACGATTACACCGGCCTGATGACACCGGTGGTCAAGGGCGTGCTCACGGACAAAGGGTTCGACCACGCCGTCATGGCGCAGCAGGTGTTCGGCGGTCACGGCTATATAGAAGAGCATGGCATGAGCCAGTTCGTGCGCGATGCCCGCATCGCCATGATCTATGAAGGCGCCAACGGCATCCAGGCGCTCGACCTCGTCGGCCGCAAGCTCGGCCTGAATGGCGGCCGCGCCGTGCAGGCCTTCTTCAAGGAGGTCGGTGAGTTCTGCGAGGAGAACCGCTCCGACGAGAAGATGGCGCCATTCACCAAGGCGCTGAAGAAAGGTCTCAACGATTTGCAGGCGGCGACCATGTGGCTGGTGCAGAACGGCATGGCCAAGCCCGACAATGCCGGTGCGGCCTCGACCGACTACATGCATCTCTTCGGCCTGGTTGCTCTGGGCTATATGTGGGCGCAGATGGCCAAGGTGGCACTTGGCAAGACTGACGCCAATGGCGCGCAATCCTCTTATGAAAACAACGTGGCTTTCTACGACAACAAGGTCGTGACGGGGCGCTTCTTCATGGAGCGGATCATGCCGGAGACGTCGGCGCATCTCGCCCGCATTTCGAGCGGCGCCGACACATTGATGGCACTGCCGGCGGAAGCGTTCTAAAGATGACCTGCGTCCCCCTCCCTCTCGAGGGGAGGGTGGCCCGAAGGGCCGGGAGGGGTCGTTGCGGCAGTGCGCCGGCTTCAGTTTCGATGATGCATCTCGGGAGGAGTATCATACCAGCATGACCAACCCAGCTGAAATCCTTGGCCTTCCGAAGCCCGCCTGGGCGGCGGACGAGGTCGGCATGCTCTACGACATGGCGCATCGCTTCATGTCGGAGGAGATCGCGCCGCGCTACGACGAGTTCGAGAAGAACGAGATGGTCGATCGCGAAAGCTGGCTGAAGGCAGGTTCCGCCGGCCTGCTCTGCGCCTCGATGCCGGAGGAATATGGCGGTTCCGGCGGCACATTCGCGCATGAGAGCGCTATCATCGAGGCTATCGGCCATGTCGGTGTCGACGGGTTCGGCATCGGCCTGCACAATTCGATCGTCGCCCCTTACATCCTCCACTACGGCTCCGAGGAGCAGAAAAAGAAATGGCTGCCGAAACTGGCGACCGGCGAGCTGATCGGCGCCATCGCCATGACCGAGCCCGGCGCCGGCTCTGACCTGCAGGGCGTCAAGACGCGGGCGCAGAAGGATGGCAATCAATACAAGATCAACGGCTCCAAGACCTTCATCACCAATGGGCAGCTTGCGAACTTCATCATCGTCGTCACCAAGACCGATCCGGAGAAGGGCGCCAAGGGCACCTCACTGATCGTCGTCGAGACCGACGAGGTCGAAGGTTTTCAGCGCGGCCGTAACCTCGACAAGATCGGGCTCAAGGCCAACGACACGTCGGAGCTGTTCTTCAACGACATGCGCGTGCCGACCTCCAACCTGCTCGGCCACGAGGAAGGGCAGGGCTTCGTCCAGTTGATGCAGCAACTGCCGCAGGAGCGACTGCAGATCGGCACCGGCGCCATTGCGATGATCGAGCGGGCGCTGGCGCTGACTATTCGTTACGTCAAGGAGCGCAAGGCGTTCGGCAAGGCGATCATCGATTTCCAGAACACCCAGTTCAAGCTGGCCGAACTCAAGACCGAGGCCACCATCGGCCGCGTCTTCTACAATGATTGCGTCACCCGCCACATCGCCGGCGGCCTCGATCCTGTGACCGCGTCGATGGCCAAGTACTGGCTCAGCGACCTGCAGGGAAAAGTCGTCGACGAATGCCTTCAACTGCATGGCGGCTATGGCTACATGAATGAATATCCGATCGCCCGCATGTTCCGCGACGCTCGCGTCCAGCGCATCTACGGCGGCACCAATGAGATCATGAAATTGCTGATCGGCCGCTCTCTCTGAGGGCAACGACCGGCAAACCCAAGGAGCAAGCAATGGCTGAAGCTTATGTCTATGACGCTGTGCGCACACCGCGCGGCAAGGGCAAGAAGGAGGGATCGCTGCACGAGGTGCCGGCGGTGCGGCTTGCCGCCAAGACGCTCGAGGCGCTGCGCGACCGCAATGGGCTCGACACCGGCAATGTCGATGACATCATCTTCGGCTGCGTCGATCCGGTCGGCGAAGCCGGCTCGGTCATTCCGCGCGCCGCCGCCTTCGAGGCCGGCTACGACACCAAGGCGCCCGGCATGCAGATCTCACGCTTCTGCGCTTCCGGGCTCGACGCCATCAATTTCGGCGCCGCCAAGATCGCGCAGGGCGCCGATGAGATCGTCATTGCCGGCGGCGTGGAATCGATGTCGCGTGTCGGCATGGGCGCCTCGGGCGGCGCCTGGTTCATGGATCCTTCGGTCGGCCTGCCCGGCTGGTTCGTGCCGCAAGGCATCTCGGCCGACCTGATCGCCACCAAATACGGCTTCAGCAGAGACGACGTCGACGCCTATGCGGTCGAGAGCCAGAAGCGCGCCGCCAAATCCTGGGCCGATGGCCGCTTCAAGAATTCCGTCGTCCCGATCAAGGACCAGAACGGCCTGACCATCCTCGACCATGACGAACATATGCGCCCGTCCACCGACATGCAGTCGCTGGCCTCGCTCAACCCGTCCTTCGTCATGCCAGGCGAAATGGGCGGCTTCGATGCCGTCGCCGTGCAGAAGCATCCCGAGGTGGAAGAGGTCAATCACGTCCATCATGCCGGCAATTCGTCCGGCATCGTCGACGGCGCCGCCGCCGTGCTGCTCGGTTCGAAGAAGGCGGGCAAGGCGATGGGGCTGAAGCCGCGCGCGCGCATTCGTACCTTCGCCAACATCGGCTCCGAGCCGGTGCTGATGCTGACCGGCCCGGTCGACGTCACCGAGAAGCTGTTGAAGCGCGCCAAGATGAAGCTCTCGGACATCGACCTGTTCGAGCTCAACGAAGCCTTCGCTTCGGTGGTGCTGCGCTACATGCAGGCGTTCGACATCGATCACGACAAGATCAACGTCAATGGCGGCGCTATCGCTATGGGTCATCCGCTCGGCGCCACCGGCGCGATGATCTTCGGCACGGTGCTGGACGAACTCGAGCGCCGCGATCTCAACACCGCTCTGGTGACGCTGTGCATCGGCGCCGGCATGGGAACCGCAACCATCATCGAACGCGTCTGACGGGGAGAGAAACGATGAGCTACACCAATTTCACCCTCGACATCGACGCCGACGGCATTGCGCTGGTCACCTGGGACATGCCTGGCCGCTCGATGAACGTTTTCACCGAAGAGGCGATGCGGGAATTGAACGCCATCGTCGACAAGGTGGCTGGTGACGCCGCCATCAAGGGTGCGGTGATCACCTCCGGCAAGGACACCTTCTCCGGCGGTGCCGACATCACCCTGCTGCAGAAGATGCTGACGACCTTCGCCGCGGAAAAGGGCAAGGACGCCGAAAAGGCGACCAAGGCGCTGTTCGACAATGCCGGCATGATGACCGGCCTGTTTCGCAAGCTGGAAACTTGCGGAAAGCCGTGGGTGTCCGCGATCAACGGCACCTGCATGGGCGGCGCCTTCGAATTGTCGCTCGCCTGCCACGGCCGTGTCGCCGCCGACAGCGACAAGGTGAAGATGGCGCTTCCGGAGGTGAAGATCGGCA
This sequence comes from Mesorhizobium sp. M0848, assembly GCF_040319805.1. NCBI lineage: Bacteria > Pseudomonadati > Pseudomonadota > Alphaproteobacteria > Hyphomicrobiales > Phyllobacteriaceae > Mesorhizobium > Mesorhizobium sp. M0848. The sequence goes on from NZ_JAMYOM010000021.1 coordinate 135,140, forward strand.
TCTTCCCGGGCGCCGGCGGCACCCAGCGCGTGCCGCGGCTGACCGATCAGCAGCAGGCGCTGCAGATGCTGACCTCCGGCCAGACACTGTCGCCGCAGAAGGCCAAGTCTATGGGCCTGATCCATGAGATCGCCGAGCCGGTCAGATTGGTCGAGACCGCCAAGGCGATGATCAGGAACGGCCTGAAGCCGGTCGCTCCTTGGGACGAGAAGGGTTTCAAGCTGCCCGGCGGCCCGATCTACTCGGTGGCGGGCGCCAATCTGTGGCCACCGGCCATCGCCATCCTGCGTCGCGAGACCTACGGCAACTATCCCGCCGCCGCCGCGATCCTCAAATGCGTCTATGAAGGCCTGCTGGTGCCGTTCGACACCGCCTTGCGCATCGAGCAGCGCTATTTCACCGAGATCATGCAGACCAGGGAAGCGGCGGCGATGATCCGCTCGTTGTTTGTGTCGCTGCAGGAACTGAACAAGGGCGCCCGCCGCCCAGCCGGCGTGCCCGAAACCAAGTTCAAGAAGGTCGGCATTCTCGGGGCCGGCTTCATGGGCGCGGGCATCGCCTATGTCACCGCCAAGGCCGGCATCCCGGTGGTGCTGCTCGACCGTGATCTGGAGTCGGCTACCAAGGGCAAAGCGCATTCCGACGGCCTGATCTCGGATCAGGTTAAGAAGGGCCGCGCCAAGCCGGAGGACAAGGACAAACTGCTGTCGCTGATCACGCCGACGGCGGACTATGCCGACCTTGCCGGCTGCGATCTGGTGGTCGAGGCCGTTTTCGAGGATTCGAGCGTGAAGAAGAGCGCCACCGAACAGGCGGAAGCCGTGCTGAAGCCATCGGCGATCTTCGCGTCGAACACCTCCACCATCCCGATCTCGTCGCTGGCCAAGAATTCGGCGCGGCCGAAGAATTTCATCGGCATCCATTTCTTCTCGCCGGTCGACAAGATGATGCTGGTCGAGATTATTTTGGGCAAGAAGACCGGCGACAAGGCGCTGGCCACCGCGATCGACTTCGTTCGCGCCATCAAGAAGACGCCGATCGTCGTCAACGACACGCGCGGCTTCTACGTCAATCGCTGCGTGCTGCGCTACATGTCGGAAGCCTACAAGATGCTGATCGAAGGCGTTCCCGCGCCGATGATCGAGAACGCGGCGAAGGCAGCCGGCATGCCGGTCGGCCCCCTGGCGCTGACCGACGAGACCGCCATCGACCTTGCCCAGAAGATCATGAAGCAGACCATCAGGGATTTGGGCGACAAGGCGGTCGATCCCAAGCAGATGGCGCTGATCAACACCATGGTCGACGATCACGGCCGCTTCGGCCGCAAGAACGGCAAGGGTTTTTACGATTACCCGGCAAAGCCCGCCAAGAAGAAGCTGTGGCCGGGCCTTAGGGATCTCTATCCGCAGCTTGCACCCGAGAAGGTCGATTATGGGGAACTGCAGCAGCGGCTGCTGGTCACCATCGCGCTGGAAGCGGCGCGGGTGATGGAAGAAGGCATCGTCACCGACCCGCGCGAGGCCGATGTCGGCTCGATCCTCGCTTTCGGCTTCGCTCCCTACACCGGCGGTGCGCTGTCCTACATCGACGGCATCGGCGCCAAGGCGTTCGTCAAGATCGCCAAGAACCTGCAGAAGAAATACGGCGCCGAGTTCAAGGCACCCAAGCTGCTGCTCGACATGGCCGAGAAGGGCGAGACCTTCTACCAGCGCTTCGATCCCTATGCGAAAGGCGACGTGAAGCAGGCAGCCTGACGCATGGGTAAAATCAGGAGTCTTACAGCGTCCTTTGCGCGTCCAAGAGGACGCGCGGCGCTGTAATGTATGTCTGGGCGCGCATGGTGCGCATGATGGCCACGGCACGCAGCCGTGGCCCCTATGTGATGGGCGGCGAAGGCCGGCTGGCTTTCCGCTGCCTGCCGACCGACATCGATTTCAACATCCATCTCAACAATGCGCGCTACATGATGCTGGCCGATCTCGGCCGCATCGACCTGTTTGTTCGTGCAGGCCTCATCACGCTGGCAAGGAAGAATGGCTGGGCGCCGATGATGGGCGGACTGCAGGCGGTCTATGCACGCGAGATCAGGCTGTGGCGCCGCTTCGAAGTGGTGTCCTCGATCGAGACCTGGGAAGGCACCCAGGTTGTCGGCAAGCACCGCTTCGTCCTCGACAATGGCGAGACGGCCGCGTTGATCCTGACGACAGCCGGCGTCTACGATCGCAAGGCTCGCAACTTTCTTGAGATTGACGAGGTCGTTGCGGCACTTGGTCGTGCCGTGAACCCGCGGCCACCGACGCAAACGGAGCGGATTTTCATGACATCGCACCAGGGTCTGCGCAGCTTGGCCAAGGGCGTCGATCGATCCCGGTAATCGGACTTTCCGCGATCGACGGGAACGTTTGCAACCACTCCACGACCGGTGGACAAAACGACATTCCAAGACTAGAAGGGAAAGGTATTTTTTCCTGCACCGAAGGAGAGCGAGCATGCTCTCGCACGACCGAGTCTGGGCTGCCATCGATGCTCTTGCCAAGCGCTATTCGCTTTCGGCCTCGGGTTTGGCCAAGCGTGCGGGGCTCGATTCCACTGCCTTCAACAAGTCGAAGCGTTTGTCGTCGGATGGCCGGCCGCGCTGGCCCTCGACCGAATCACTGGCCAAGATCATCGAGGCGACGGGCGCCTCACTCGACGAATTCACCAGTCTGATCGAAGGCCGGCCCGGGATCAGCAATGGTGCCTCGACCAGCAATGCCGCTTCGGTCGCCCGCAGAAGCTCCGTGCCGTTGCTCGGCTTTGCCCAAGCCGGCGCAGGCGGCTTCTTCGACGATGCCGGCTTTCCAGTCGGGCAGGGTTGGGATCTGGTCGAACTGCCGGCGCAATCGACCGAGAGCTCCTACGCGCTGCAGGTGCAGGGCGATTCCATGCTGCCGCTCTACCGCAATGGCGACGTCCTCATCGTCGAACCGGGCGCCGTCACCCGCAAGGGCGATCGCGTCGTTGTCAAGACCACATCAGGTGAGGTGATGGCCAAGGTGCTCGAGCGCCAGAGCGTCAAGTCGATTGCGCTGGTCTCGCTCAATCCCGATCATCCCGACCGCGACATTCCCATGCGCGATGTCGAGTGGGTGGCACGGATTGTCTGGGCAAGCCAATAGGTCAGGCTGGTGCGGCTTCTCCATCATGCGCTGGCGGTTCTGTTGCTCCCTGTGATGGCGGCCATGGTCGTCGCTGGCGGTCGCACGCTGAAAGGAAGCGACAGCGTCGTCACGGTGGACCAGCTTGATCCGGGCGCCGATACGATGGCGCAGCAGGCTGCCGGGACGGTGCCGCGGGAGCCGGCCACCTCAGCCATGGCAGCTCCACAGCCGCCGAAGCCGGGGCCGCATTCAAGGGCAATCGATCCCGAAATCGTCGCGCCGCCGGAACTGCCCGCCGACGGGCTTGAACGGGTCGAGCCGCGCGAGCCGTTGAGCAAGCTCGCGCTGGCTGTGCCGCCCAAGCCGAAAATGCCCGACGATTGGAACGGCACAAAGCTGTTCCAGCCGGTTGCGCCGGCCGCCGGCCTGATCGAAGCGAAGGGCTATTCGGTCGCGGTTTCCGGTATCGACATCGTGAGGCAGGACGAGACCTGCAGCGAGGACGGCAAGTCCTGGCCGTGCGGCGTCCGGGCGCGGACGGCGTTCCGCGCCTTCTTGCGCGGCCGCGCGGTGGTCTGCACGGTGCCGCCACAAGGTGGCCGCGACCTGATCGCAGCCGAGTGCCGGATCGGCAAGCAGGATGTCGGTCAGTGGCTGGTCGAAAATGGCTGGGCGCGCGCCGCCAAGGGCGGCCCCTATATCGAGGCCGGCGACAAGGCGCGCACGGCGAAGAAGGGCATTTTCGGATCGGCGCCCGATCTGTCCGGCATGCCGGCGATGCCGGCCGCGCCCGGCCCGGCGCCTCAGGCGCCGGGTTCGATCCTCGAAGAGGTCGATGGCGTGCTCAAGCCAGCTGACCAGCCAGCGCCCGCTCAATGAGCGCACGTGTCTCGGCAACGCCATAGAGTGCTGCGAACGAGCCGAAGCGCGGGCCGCGCTCCTGGCCGATCAGCACCTGGTAGATCATCTGGAAGAAGGCGCCCGATACGCCGGGGCCGCCTTCCGGGCTCTGCTTGGAATGATCCCGATAGCGCTCGATCCTGCGTGCGACATTGAGCGAGGCGTTCTGGATCGCTTCGCCGCTGGCGTCGGCCGGCAGCGCCCCAAGCGCTTCGTCGAGGGCTGCCAGCGCCTCGCGCTCGACCTCGTCGGCGGGCCGGAAGGTTTTCGTCGGCTTCACGAAATCGTCGAAATAGCGGATCGCATGGCCGACCAGCCGGTCGAGCTCGGGATGCGTCTTTGGCGTCACGCCTTGCGTATGACGTGAAATGAACCCCCACAGCACATCCTTGTTCTGCGCGTTGGAGGCGCTGACCAGATTGAGCAGCAGCGAGAACGGCACCGGCATGTCGATCGCGGGCGGGTTGCCGTCATGCATATGCCAGACCGGATTGCCCAGCCGTTCCTTCCAGTCCTGGCGGGGATAGGCGGCCAGGAACGTATAGTATTCGTCCACGGCCCGCGGGATGACGTCGAAATACAGCTTCTTGGCCTGCCGCGGCCGCTGGTACATGTAGAGCCCGAGGCTTTCGGTCGGCGCATAGGTCAGCCACTCGTCGATGGTCAGCCCGTTGCCCTTCGACTTCGAGATCTTCTGGCCGTTCTCGTCGAGGAACAGTTCGTATACGAAATGCTCCGGCGCCCGTCCGCCCAGAATGTTGCAGATGCGGTCGTAGACCACCGCATTGGTCTGGTGGTCCTTGCCGAACATTTCGAAATCGACGCCAAGCGCTGCCCAGCGCATGCCGAAATCCGGCTTCCACTGCAGCTTCACGCGGCCGCCGGTGATCGAAAGGGTGGTCTCGGTGCCCTCGTCGTCGAAGGTGATGGTGCCGGCCTCGGCGTCGACATGCTTCATCGGCACGTAAAGCACCCGGCCGCTCTTCGGCGAGATCGGCAGGAATGGGCTGTAGGTCGCCTGCCGCTCGGGCCCGAGCGTCGGCAGCATCACCGCCATGATCTGCTCATAGCGTTCGGCGGCGCGCTTGAGCATCGCATCGAAACGGCCGGCCTTGTAGTATTGCGTCGCGCTGGCGAACTCGTAGTCGAAGCCGAACGTGTCGAGGAAGCGGCAAAGCATCGCGTTGTTGTGGTCGGCGAAGCTCGCATAGTCGCCGCCGAAGGGGTTGGGGACCGACGACAGCGGCTTGTGCAGATGCGGCTCGAGCGCGGCGCGGTCCGGCACGCTGTCGGGTATCTTGCGCATGCCGTCCCTATCGTCGGAAAAGCACAGCAACTTGGTCGCGACCTTGTCCTGCGTCAGGACGCGGAAGGCATGGCGCACCATCGAGGTGCGCGCCACCTCGCCGAACGTGCCGATATGCGGCAGGCCGGACGGCCCGTAGCCGGTCTCGAACAGGACTGTTTGCGGGAAGTCGGCGCCTTTGTAGCGCTCGATGATCTTTTTGGCCTCCTCGAACGGCCACGCCTTGCTTTCGGTCGCGGCCGCCAGTAGCTCGGGGTTGAGATCGATGATGTTTGATCCCGCCATGTCACAGTTTTCCAAATCATTTGCCGGCCCGAAGGCGGGCCGCAGCAAGGGTTTTTCAACCGGTCTCTAGGCGTGCAGCGCCGGAGCGTCAACGCGTGCGGCGCTTTTTCCTTGCGGTGCAGAATGGGCGTTCCTAACTTCGAGGTCCGGTTCGAGGAGAAAAAATTGCCGACACTTCATGAAGCCCTGATCTATCTGATGGTCATCACCTCGGCCTCCGACCGCGACATGACCGATGTCGAACTGGCGCGGATCGGCGAGGTCGTCCGCTCCTGGCCGGTGTTCGAGGACTTCAACCACGACAGGCTGGTCGGCGTCGCCCAGGACTGCCAGAAGCGCCTGCACGAAAAGCATGGGCTGGAGGGCGTGCTGGCTGAAGTCGCCGAGGTCTTGCCTGAGCGGCTGCGCGATACCGCCTATGCCGCCGCCTTCGAGGTTGCCGCCGTCGACCTCGAAATGCGCATGGAAGAGGTGCGGGTGCTGCAGCTGATCCGGCGGCAGCTCGACCTCGACACGCTGACGGTTGCTGCCATCGGCCGCGCGGCCAAGGCGCGGCTGCGCACGATGACCTGAAAGTCCTTGGCCGGGCGTTGTTGAGATTCGGCTCAGGCCGGCAAAGCTGACCGGAACCGGATCAGAAAAAGCTCACCGGAAAATAGCGCAGATAGAATTCCGCGAACGTGCCTTTCATCGAAATTTCCTGCAGCGCGTAATCGATCGCGGCGGCCAGCGCCGGATTGTCCGCTTTGGTGGCGATGGCCATGCCAGTGCCCAGATATTCGGGCGCCAGATAGGGCCCGCCGGCAAAGCGGCAGCAGCCCGCCGCGTCCGAGCCGCCCAGCCAGAAAGCCAGGCGCATGCCGTCGCCGAAGGCGGCGTCGACCTTGCCGGCCTTGAGATCGGCATAGAGGTCTTCCGGCCTGTCGAAAGGGATGACCTGAACCGTGCTGAAATAGTCGCGCAGCATGCGCTCATGCGCCGAGCCTGATATCACGCCGACACGCTTGCCGTGCAATTTGTCAAAGATGGGCTCGGTCAGTGCCTTGCTCTTCGGCATGATGAAGCGCGCTGGAAACTGTAGATAGGAGCGCGAGAAGGCGTAGGTCGTGCGCGATTCCGGTGTTGCGGCGATGCCGGCGATGATCGCCTCGCCTTCGTCTTTCCGCAGTGCGCCTTCCAGCTCGGCCCAAGGCAGGGCCTGGATCTGGCATTTTTCGACGATGCCAAGCTCGGCGCAGATGGCGCGTGCCAGATCGATATGGAAGCCGGACAGCTTTCCCGCACCGTCGAGGAAGTTGAAGGGCGGGAAGTCCGTGGTGGTCAGGAATCTCAGCCGGGGCAGCGTCGAAAGGTCTGGTTTGGGCAGCCGCTCCTTGGCATCCCACAGCATCGGAACCTGAGGCGCCGCGGCGCGCGCGCCGTCGGCGAACGACAGCAATCCGATCAGCATCGCAAAGGCGAAGGATCTCCACCGGAACGCCAAGATAAAACTCCGCCACAGTCGTGCTCGCACCGGTTTTGGTACGAAAATGGTACAGGCACAATGGTTTTTGATTTCAACCCGCCGATTTCAGGATATGATTCAACCGGTTTGCAAATCAGCTCCGGCCGCCTCGGTGAGGGAAGCCACAAAATAAGTATGCGATTTTGCAATCCGTGGTCGGTGGCGAAGTGTAAATCAGGCACGCATCATTGGCCGCAATGCACGAGGCAACATGGGGTTGATGTTGCGATGGGTCAGTTCGATCGCACGCTGGAATACATAGACCAACTGCAGCACGCCGCAACGGCGGCGGCGGTCTGTGAAAGGCTGCTGGGCATAACATCGGATTTCGGTCTCACCGCACTGATGGCTGGAACCGTACCGCAGCCAGGCACGCCGGCCGGCCAGCAAAAGCAGCATGTGCTTCTCTGCGATTGGCCGGGAGAGTGGCTGGAGCGCTATGTCGCGCGCAACTATGTCGATCATGACCCCGTCGTCAGCCATATGAAACAGTTGCAGGCGCCCTTCCAGTGGCACGAGGCGTCGCAGGGCATCCGCATCGACAAGAGCAGCGGCGAAGTGATGGGCGATGCCGGCGCCTTCAAACTGCGTGATGGATTGGCCTTTCCGTTGATCACGCTCGACGGCCAGATCGTCATGGTGTCGCTCGGCGGCGAGGCCGTGGAATTGTCCGTCGCCGAATTCGGCCAGGTGTCGCTGGTCTCGACCTACGCGGTCGGCCGCGCCATGCAACTCCACACCATGGCGAACAGCACCATCGATCATATCGTGCTGACGCCGCGCGAGCGCGAATGCCTGCAATGGGCCGCCGTCGGCAAGTCCGAATGGGAGATTTCGCAAATCCTCGGCATTTCCGAACACACCTCGGAGAAACATCTTCTTAACGCCAAAAGCAAACTAGGTGCCGTCAACAGGGTGCAGGCCGTCGCGGAAGCGATACGGCGCGGCTACATTAGTTAGGTCGGCCGTGCCGACCTGGAATTTTTGCCTACGCGATCACGCAATTTTCTCATCAAAGCACGGCCGTATCTTCCTCTGAACGCAGGAGACGGCGGAATGCTTTTTTCCCTTACAACCCAGGAATTGATGGAACGTCCCGACCTTTGGGAGGCCGTCCATCGGTTGCGCTACAAGATATTCGTCGAAGAGATGGGGTGGGATGACCTCAGGCGCCCCGACGGGCTCGAACTCGACCAGTTCGATCACGACGAGGCGGTCCATCAGATCGTCATCAGGGGCGGTGAAGTGGCGGGTTATCAGAGGATGTTGCCGACGACGCGGCCACATCTGCTGACCGAGGTCTTGGCCGATCTTTCCGAAGGAACGCCGCCATCGGGTCCAAACATCTGGGAATTGACCCGCTACGCGGTGGCTCCCGGTTTTCGTGACGGCCGTCGCGGCGTTTCGACCGTCGGCACCGAACTGATTGCCGGTTTCGTCGAGTGGGGGCTGAAGCGCGGCGTCGACAAGGTGATCATCGAGTTCGAGCCGATGTGGGTGCTGCGCGCCTTGCAACTGCATTTCCTGGCGACCCCGCTGGGCTATCAGCGCACCTATGGCAACCAGCAGGTCGTCGCCACTTTGCTCACCTTCAACGAACACACCCTCGATGTGGTGCGGTCGCGCCGCAATCATTTTGCTCCCGTGCTGGCCAGGGGATATCCTGACATGCTCGGGCAAAGGCGTGCGTCATGAGATCGGAGACAGCCATGAGCACACATCCGCAACCTGAACTTCGCAACCACACGCTGGTCGTCACCGTGTCGTCGAGTGACGGCCGGCCGGTGCTGGACAGGAGGGCCTATGAAAGCCTGGCAAGGACCTTCCATGAAGCCGCCGATAATGAGGAGGTTCGCGTCGTCGTGCTGCGCGGCCTGGCAGGCTGTTTCTGCCTGGGCGGCGACTTCTCCGAATTCCTCGACGCCACCAAGCACCAGAAACTGATTGCCGCCGTCACCGACCTGTTCCGCACGCTGGCGACGTTTCCCAAGCCCATCCTTGCCTGCGTCGATGGCGATGCCGTCGGTGTCGGCTGCACCATCCTGTTCCATTGCGACATGGTGATCGCGTCCGATGAGAGCACGTTCAGGGTGCCGTTCGTCGATTTCGGCCTGGTGCCGGATGCGGCGACCAGCATCCTGGCGCCGCAGAAGCTCGGCTATGCCGGTGCCTTCCGCTTCTTCTGCCTCGGCGACACGCTTCGCGCCGAAGATGCCAGGGCGCTCGGCCTTGTCGCGGAGATCGTGCCGGGGGGCACCGTCGAGGAGGCGGCTCTCGGCCGGGCAAGACAACTCGTCAAGAAGCCGGTCGCCGCCTTGCTGCAGACGCGCGGCCTGCTGAAGGGGAACACCGAGGCCCTCTGCGACCGCATCGATCAGGAGATTTCGCTTTTCCAGCAGGCGCTGCAGGACGACACCACGCTGCGGCGATTGCAGCGCATCGCCCGGCTCGCGGCCTGAGCGAAAGCATCAAGGAACGCGGCGCGGGGGCGCGGGCCGCGGGGGGGGGGGGGGGGGAGGGGGGGGGGGCGGGGGGGGGGGGCGGGGGGGGGGGGGGGGTGGTGGGGGGGGGGGCGGGGTTGGGGGGGGGGGGCGGG
>NZ_JAMYOM010000022.1:0-140172 GCF_040319805.1 Mesorhizobium sp. M0848
TTTAACCCTCTACCCCCGCTCACCCACCACTCCCCCCCCCAAAACAACACACCGCAAAACAAGGCGGCGCGGGTTTGTCCTCCGCCCAAATCCCCGGCGCCCCCCCCCCCCCCCCCCACCACTTTAGACCGGCTCCGGCTCCTCGAGAGCCTTCAAACGGGCGAGATTTGTGGCTGACCAGACTTCGACCGCGAACCAGTGGCCGGCAGATGCCGGCCCTTCCGATCTGATCTCTCCAGGCCGCAAACGCCTTGGCTGGGCGCTGATGGCCGTTGCGACGCTTGGCCTGCTGGCGACGATCGTGCTGGAGATCCTCTACAAGGGCAGCGCCGATACGATCGGCTTCGAGACCTGGCGCCCCGTCGTCTATGCCTATGTTCTGTGGGGCGTGGCGATCGGCGCCGGCCAGGTGCTGACGCGCGGCGAGGATGGCCAGCGTGCCCTGTTCCTGCTGCCGGCGCTGCTGTTCACCATCGCCATGGTGATCTTCCCGACGCTGTTCGGATTCTACATCGCCCTCACCGACTGGAACCTCAGTTCCTTCAGTGGCCGCAAGTTCAACGGGCTCGACAATTTCTGGCAGATGCTGGCCGATCCCTACTACCGCAACGCGCTGTTCAACATGGTGCTCTATGTGCTGGCGGTGGCGGTCGAATATGTCATCGCCTTCGGCCTGGCGCTGCTCCTCAACGCCCAGATCCGGGCGCGAAAATTCTTCCGCGTCGTCTTCCTGATGCCGCTGATGCTGTCGCCGGTCGCCGTGTCGTGGATGATCGGCAAGTCGCTGATGGAATACCGGTTCGGACCGGCCGCAACGCTGGCGCGCCATCTCGGCTGGGAAAATCCGGCCTTCTTCTCCGACCCGATCATCGCGCGCATATCGATCATGATACTGGATGCCTGGACCTTCATTCCGTTCATGATGATCATGCTGCTGGCCGGGCTGCAGGCGATGTCGCGCGAGGTGCTCGAAGCCGCACGCGTGGACGGCGCCAGTGCGTGGCAGACCTTCTGGCAGGTCACTTTTCCGCTGATGCTGCCGGTGTCGGTGACGGCGGTGATCCTGCGCATCATCTTCAAGCTGAAGCTTGCCGACATCATCATCACGGTGACGTCCGGCGGCCCCGGCGGCGCCACTGATTCCGTGTCGAGCTTCATCTACCGCGAATATCGCGACCGCTCGAATGTCGGCTACGGAACCATGCTGGCGATGGCCTATCTGGTGATCATCGTCGTGTTCGTCACGTGGCTGTTGAAATTTGCCAACCGTTTTGTCCGAAATGTGAATTGAGCTGAGATGAGCGTTCAGACCACCGAATATGTCGCCTCGGAGATCCGCTCGCCGGCGAGCTTCCTCGCCAGCCGCGTCTTCATCTATGGGGCGCTGGCCTTCTGGGCGTTCATCTGCCTGTTCCCGATCTACTGGACGATCACGACCTCATTCAAAACGGCGGTCGATGTCACGCAAGGCCATCTCATTCCCTTCGTCGACTTCCAGCCGGATTGGAAAGGCTGGCGCTCGCTTGGCCTGTCGCCGGACTCGATCTTCCAGACCTCGACGGTGCGCGAGGAATTCCTCAAGCGCTTCATGAATTCGGTGATCACCTCGGTCGGCGCGTCGAGCCTCGCCATCGTCATCGGCAGCCTCGCCGCCTACGGGCTCACCCGCTATCGCTATCATTTCGCCTGGTTCAAGAACGAGGACATCTCGTTCTTCTTCCTGTCGCAGCTGATCCTGCCGCCGGTGGTGCTCGCACTACCCTTCCTGGTGCTCTACCGCGAGGTCGGCCTGCTCGACACGCGCATCGGGCTGATCCTGCTCTACACGCTGATGGTGCTGCCGATCGTCATCTGGATCATGCGCGACCAGTTCAACTCGATCCCGGTCGAGCTCGAGGAAGCCGCACTTGTCGACGGGCTGTCGATCTGGGGCGCCTTCTTCCGCATCGTCATGCCGATCGCGCTACCGGGCATGGTCGCCGCCTTCATCCTGGCGATGGTGCTGTGCTGGAACGAGTATTTCTTCGCCGCCCTTTTGACCTCGACCGACGCCAAGACCATCCCGGTCATGGTGGCGAGCCAGACAGGCTCGCAAGGCATCAACTGGTGGTCGATGGCAGCGCTCGCCACGGCGGCTATCGCGCCTCTCGCCGTCATCGGCATAGCGCTCGAGCGCTATCTGATCATGGGCATGACCGCGGGAGCGGTGAAGTAGCAGGGCGGCCTCTTCCCTTCTCCCCATTGTCTTGTGGGAGAAGGAAGACCGCGCTAGGCCCCTAGAATCATCCGCAGGTGATCGAGGATCATAGCCACACCCTTCTGCCCAAGCTCAGCCGAAGCATCCTTGGCGCTCGCCGTATACCAGCTCTTGTTGTCGTCGAAGTGACCGGCGTCCACCGCCTCCGGGCATAGCGCCAGCATCAGCGATGTCTCGCCGATGCCGGCATGGTCGAACGGGTACTTGCCGTTCATGTCAGCCGGCATCAGCGGATGAACCTGTACCCAGTTGAAGAAATTTTCACCCGCGGCGTGCCCGGAATAGTAGTCGGCCATCGCCTGCGAACCCCACCAGCCCTCGCCGCGCTCCTTTTCGAGAAAGCGGAAGATCGCCTGGCGGCCGGCGGTCTTGAACGCCAGATCGGTCGGCATGCCGGCGGCGAAATTCTCGGTCTGGTGGTGGATGATGGCGTGGATGTTGCGAAAGCCGATGCGCAGCAGGCTGTAGAACAGTTCCTCGCCAAACGGCGCCAGCGCAGCGCCGCCGACCTGCACCGAGCCGCTGCCTTCCGGCGGCGCCACCGCGTAGCTCGCCGCACCGTAGTAGAACGGCGGCAGGATGACGACGTCCCTCTCCTTCTCGAACAGCTCCAGCGTCTTGACGACGGCCAGCGTGTCCATGCCGACCGCCATGTGCTCGCCATGGTATTCGAGCACGCCGAGCGGCAGAGCGACCGGCCAATTCTCGGCGATCGCCCTGCGGATCTGGTGTGGCAGCATCAGTTCGTAGCGCATGATCTATTCCATGTTGGTGTGGCGGGCGCGCATTGCTTCAGGCGACGCGCCAATCAATTCCCTGAGCTTCAGCACCATCACCTCGAACAGCAGGAACAGTGCGCCTTCGAACACCGAGCCCATCGGCAGGACCGATGTTTTTTGCGCCCCCTGATCGTTGGCCATGGTCTGCGCGGGAATGAGCAGGGTGAAGTCGGCAAGCCTTGCCGCGCTGGCTTCGGCCTGGGCGGTCAACAGGAGATTGGTTGCACCTGCTTGGCGCGCGACCTGCATCAAGGTCAGCACGGTCGAGGTCTCTCCCGGCCCGGAACTGACCAGGAAGACATCGCCCTGCCCCAGCGGCGGTGTGTTCATGTCGCCGACCACGGAAACCGGCAGGCCCAAATGGTAGAGCCGCATGGCAAAACCCTTGACCTGCAAGGCCTCGCGGCCGCAGCCATAGACGACGATCTGTCGCGCGCCGGCCAGCATTTTGCAGGCGGCGTCGATCCGGCTTTCGTCGATGCGTGCCAGCACGCCGCCGAGCTCCTCAAGCGCGGTCTCGAACAGGCTTTTGCTCTTGTTGCTCACCGCAAACCTGCCATTGAAAATTACCCTGGGATTTGCCGCTCTTGCTGCTACGAACAGCTTGATTTCGTTCATGCTAGCAACCGCGAAAATGCGTGTCCAACGCGCAGCGATGCTTTTGCCGGACCACAGGCATGATAGTGTCATGTCAGACAAATCAAACGAGGCAAACGGCAGCATATGAAGACACGGCATTTCGACCGCATCGGCAATGGCGGCATCAGTTTCACCGAGCTCGGCTTCGGCACGGCGCCGCTCGGCAACCTCTACCGTGCCGTCTCCGACGAGGACGCCAACGCCACGCTGGAGGCCGCCTGGGCGACCGGCTGCCGCTACTACGACACCGCGCCGCTCTATGGGCTCGGCCTCTCGGAAACGCGGCTCAACCCGTTCCTGCGCGGCAAGAAGCGCGACGACTATGTGCTGTCGAGCAAGGTCGGCCGCATCATGCGTGCCTGCCCGCCCGAAGAGCGCACCGGCATCGGCAAATTCTTCGACACGCCGTCGCGCCGCGAGGTGTACGACTACAGCTATGACGGTGTCATGCGCTCATTCGAAGCCTCGCTTGAGCGCCTCGGCGTCGACCGGATCGACATCCTCTTCGTGCACGATGTCGACATCTTCACCCATGGCAGCAAGGAGGCCTCCGACCGGCGCATCGAGGAGTTCATGCGCTCGGGCTATTACGGCTTGCTGTCGCTGCGCGACCAGGGCGTGATCAAGGCGTTCGGTGGCGGCATCAATGAGTGGCAGGTCGCGCAGACGCTGGCCGAGCGCGGGGACTTCGACCTGTTCCTGCTGGCCGGGCGCTATACGCTCTTGGAACAGGAGGCGCTGACGTCCTTCCTGCCGCTCTGCCAGGCACGCGGCATCGGCATCGTTCTCGGCGGCCCCTACAACTCCGGCATCCTGGCGACCGGACCGAAGCCCGGCGCCTACTACAACTACTCCGAAGCGCCGAAGGACATCCTCGACCGCGTCGCCGGCATCGAGAGCGTCTGCAAGCGTCATGGTGTCAGGCTGATCGAGGCCGCCCTGCAATTCCCGCTGCTGCATCCTTCAGTCGTTTCGGTGATCCCCGGTGGGCAGCGGCCGAGCGAAGTCGAGAGCAATCGCTCGCTGCTCGATGCGAAACTGCCCGCAGCCCTTTGGGCCGATCTCAAGAAGGAAGGCCTTATGCGCCCTGAAGCGCCGACCGCATAGCCGGCCGCCGTCGCGTCAGCGTCTGGCACAAAAATGAAAAGCCGGGCAAGCCCGGCTTTTCTGGTCTCTGAAAAGAAAAAACGCTTAGTTGACTGCGTCCTTGAGGCCTTTGCCGGCCGAGAACTTCGGCACGGTACGCGCCGGGATCTTCACTTCGGCGCCGGTCTGAGGATTGCGGCCGGTCGAGGCGGCACGCTTTGACACGGTGAAATTGCCAAAGCCGACAAGCCGGACATCGCCGCCCTTCTTCAGTTCGCCGGTGATGGTGGAAAATACCGCATCGACCGCCGACTGCGCGTCACCCTTCGAAATGCTCGCGGCGTCGGCGACAGCGGACACCAGTTCGTTCTTGTTCATAAAAATTCCCTTCCATGAGAACACCGGAACTAACGACTCATCCGGCAGGAAACGGACTTTAGAAAGAAGCGTTGCCGCAACCAAGTCGAAAAGGCAGGAAAAAAGCGGAAAAAGCCCGGAAATGCTGGGTTTTTCACATGAAAAAGCCGGGCGCTAGGCCCGGCTCTCCGTTTGTGCGCTGCAACCTTGACGAAAACCAACACATGGCCCCGAAACCGTAGCCGGTTTTCGGCAGGGGCCATGCGCAAGTCTGAGCGTTAGAGCGTCCTTTGCGCGTCCAGATGGACGCCCGGAACTCTAATGCGCCAGGGACTTTCCAGCGTCGTCGGCACTGTCTGTCGCGGCCGGCGGATTGACCGGCTCGACCCATTCGATCGGCTCCGGCATACGCACCAGCGCGTGGCGCAACACCTCGCCGACACGTGAGACCGGAATGATCTCCATGCCGTTCTTCACATTGTCCGGAATCTCCGCCAGGTCCTTGGCATTGTCTTCCGGGATCAGCACCTTCTTGATGCCGCCGCGCAGTGCGGCGAGCAGCTTCTCCTTGAGCCCGCCGATCGGCAGGATGCGGCCGCGAAGCGTTATCTCGCCGGTCATCGCCACATCCGCCCGGACCGGAATACCCGTCAGTACCGACACAATGGCTGTCGCCATGGCAGCACCTGCAGACGGGCCGTCCTTCGGCGTGGCGCCTTCCGGCAAGTGCACGTGGATGTCGCGCTTGTCGAACAGCGGCGGCTCGATGCCGAAATCGACGGCGCGCGAGCGGACATAGGAGGCCGCCGCCGAAATCGATTCCTTCATCACGTCGCGCAGATTGCCGGTCACCGTCATGCGGCCCTTGCCGGGCATCATGACGCCTTCGACCGTCAGCAGTTCGCCGCCGACTTCCGTCCAGGCAAGACCTGTGACGACACCGACCTGATCGTCAGCCTCGACCTGGCCGAAGCGGTAGCGCTGCACACCAAGGTATTCGGAGAGGTTCTCCGCCGTGATGCTCACCGTCTTCTTCTTCGTCTTCAGGATTTCGGTCACCGCCTTGCGCCCGAGCTTCATCAGCTCGCGCTCCAGGCTCCTGACGCCCGCTTCACGGGTGTAGGTCTGGACGATGGCGCGGATCGCGTCCTCACCGACGGAAAACTCCTTCGGCTGCAGCGCATGATCGCGGATCACCTTCGGCATCAGGTGCCGCTTGGCGATCTCGATCTTCTCGTCCTCGGTGTAGCCGGCGATACGGATGATCTCCATGCGGTCCATCAAGGGCGCCGGGATGTTCAGCGTGTTCGCCGTCGTCACGAACATGACGCTCGACAGATCGTATTCGACCTCGAGGTAATGGTCCATGAACGTCGAGTTCTGTTCCGGATCGAGGACCTCGAGCAACGCCGATGACGGATCGCCACGGAAGTCCTGGCCCATCTTGTCGATCTCGTCGAGCAGGAAGAGCGGGTTGGACTTCTTGGCCTTCTTCATCGACTGGATGACCTTGCCGGGCATCGAGCCGATATAGGTGCGCCGGTGACCACGGATCTCGGCCTCGTCACGCACGCCGCCAAGCGCCATGCGGATGAATTCGCGACCGGTCGCCTTGGCGATCGACTTGCCGAGCGAGGTCTTGCCGACGCCGGGAGGGCCGACGAGGCACAGGATCGGCCCCTTCAGCTTCTTCTGGCGGCTTTGCACGGCGAGATACTCGACAATGCGCTCCTTGACCTTGTCGAGGCCGAAATGATCGGTGTCGAGCACGTTCTGCGCAAAAGCCAAGTCCTGCTTGACCTTGGAGTTCTTGCCCCACGGAATCGACAGGATCCAGTCGAGATAGTTGCGCACGACGGTCGATTCAGCCGACATCGGCGACATCGTCCGGAGCTTCTTCAACTCGGCTTCCGCCTTTTCGCGGGCCTCCTTGGAGAGCTTGGTCTTCTTGATGCGCGCCTCGATCTCGGCGGCCTCGTCGCGGCCGTCCTCACCTTCGCCGAGTTCCTTCTGGATCGCCTTCATCTGCTCGTTGAGGTAGTATTCGCGCTGCGTCTTCTCCATCTGGCGCTTGACGCGCGAGCGGATGCGCTTCTCCACCTGCAGGACGGAGATTTCGGCTTCCATGAAGCCCATAGCCTTTTCCAGCCGCTCCTTGACCGAGAGCGTGGCCAGCATTTCCTGCTTCTCAGGGATCTTGATGGCGAGATGCGAGGCAACCGTGTCGGCGAGCTTGGAATAGTCGTCGATCTGGCTGGCAGCACCCACCACTTCGGGCGAGATCTTCTTGTTCAGCTTGACGTAGTTCTCGAAGTCGGTGACGACCGAACGCGCCAGCGCCTCAACCTCGACCTCTTCCTCTTCCGGCTCGACCAGCGCCGCGGCGCGGGCCTCGTGGAAGTCGGGACGGTCGGTGAACGAGACGATTTTCGCACGCGAAGCGCCTTCGACCAGAACCTTGACGGTGCCGTCGGGCAGCTTGAGCAATTGCAGCACATTGGCGAGCGTGCCGATGTCGAAGATGGCATCGGGCTCGGGATCGTCGTCGGCGGCATTCATCTGGGTGGCAAGCAGGATCTGCTTTTCCTGACCCATCACCTCTTCCAGCGCCTTGATCGACTTCTCACGCCCGACGAAGAGCGGCACGATCATGTGCGGGAACACCACGATGTCGCGCAGTGGGAGAACTGCGAAGACGCCGTCGCTGGGTGCCTTGGATACTTTGGCCATTGTCCAACCTTTCATGTCGCGGCTGCCAATCAGCCAACCGCGAATCTTATATTAACGACCGGGGATCGTTCCGCCTACCACCGTTTGTGACGGGAGTTTTACAGCACAGAAATCGGGCACCTCGGCCTTCTCCAGTTAGTTGGATGCACGACCCCCAAAGATCAAGGGGCGCGTCCAAATCCGCACTTCCAACCCGTCCGCGAGTGACACATTTGCGACGCCAAGCCGTACGCCGCGCAAAACCCCTGCGCGACAGCAAAACGGCGCCTTGCGGCGCCGTTCCAGAATTTCGCTGCGGGCTCATGTCAGGCGCTGACATTGCCCTTCTTTTCCTTCTGCTCGGAGTAGATGTAGAGCGGCCGGGCACTGCCGGTCACCACCTCCTCCGAAATCACCACTTCGCGCACGCCTTCGAGCGCGGGAAGCTCGAACATCGTGTCGAGCAGGATCGCCTCCATGATCGAACGCAGGCCGCGCGCGCCGGTCTTGCGCTCGATGGCGCGCTTGGCGATCGCCGAAAGAGCGTTCTCGTGGAAGGTCAGGTCGACATTCTCCATCTCGAACAGCCGCTGATACTGCTTGACCAGCGCGTTCTTCGGCTCGGTCAGGATCTGGATCAGCGCCGGTTCGTCGAGGTCTTCCAGCGTCGCCAGAACCGGCAGACGGCCGACAAATTCGGGGATAAGACCGAACTTCAACAGATCCTCGGGCTCGACCAGGCGGAAGACATCGCCAGTGCGGCGATCCTCCGGCGAAGCGACGACCGCGCCGAAGCCGATCGAGGTCTTCCGGCCGCGATCCGAGATGATCTTGTCCAGCCCGGCGAAGGCGCCGCCGCAGATGAACAGGATGTTGGCCGTATCGACCTGCAGAAACTCCTGCTGCGGGTGCTTCCTGCCGCCTTGCGGCGGCACCGAGGCGACGGTGCCTTCCATGATCTTCAGAAGCGCCTGCTGCACGCCCTCGCCCGACACGTCGCGGGTGATCGAGGGATTGTCCGACTTGCGCGAAATCTTGTCGATCTCGTCGATGTAGACGATGCCGCGCTGGGCCCGCTCGACATTGTAGTCGGCCGATTGCAACAGCTTCAGGATGATGTTCTCGACGTCCTCGCCGACATAGCCGGCTTCGGTCAGCGTCGTCGCATCAGCCATGGTGAAGGGCACGTCGATGATGCGGGCCAGCGTCTGCGCGAGCAGCGTCTTGCCGCAACCGGTCGGGCCGATCAAAAGGATGTTGGACTTTGCCAGTTCGACATCGTTGTTCTTGCCGGCATGCGCGAGGCGCTTGTAGTGGTTGTGGACCGCCACCGACAGCACGCGCTTGGCATAGGGCTGACCGATGACATAATCGTCGAGAACCTTGAGGATCTCCTGCGGTGTCGGCACGCCTTCGCGCGACTTCACCATCGAGGTCTTGTTCTCCTCACGGATGATGTCCATGCAGAGTTCGACGCACTCGTCGCAGATGAAGACCGTCGGACCGGCGATCAGCTTGCGCACTTCGTGCTGGCTTTTGCCGCAAAACGAGCAGTAAAGCGTGTTCTTGGAATCGCCGCTGTTGTTGCCGACCTTGCTCATTTTCATGTCCTTTCATGGCCGCCCGCCGATGGTCTGGCTGAAAGGGCGCATACTCTATCTATCGCGGGAATCCGCCGCCGCCAGTGTGTTCCGGCTCCCGCAACGCATTCCGTACGAAACACAAATCAGAAAACGTGGCAATGATTCGCGACAACCCCGCATAAAGCTAAGCCGCCGAAACTCAACATAGCCTTAACGTAGGCAATCCTGTCCCCCGAGGGAACAGCCAATTGTGGCCGAAATGCCGCAAGACACACCAAAAGCGCGTGATGCCGCCATCCAACTGCCAATAAGCCCTTATGCCACAGCGCCTTCAGGCGGCTCGCGCGACGAAATGACCTTGTCGATGAGGCCGAAATCCCTGGCTTCGTCAGCGGTCATGAAATGGTCGCGGTCGAGCGTCTTCTCGATCTCTTCGTAGCTCTTGCCGGTGTGCTTGACGTAGACCTCGTTGAGGCGACGCTTCAGCTTGATGATATCCAGGGCATGGCGCTCGATGTCGGACGCCTGGCCCTGGAAGCCGCCGGAAGGCTGGTGAACCATGATGCGGGCGTTCGGCGTGGCAAAGCGCATATCCTTGTGGCCGGCGGTCAACAGCAGCGAACCCATCGAAGCCGCCTGGCCGATGCAGAGCGTCGACACGGCCGGCTTGATGAACTGCATGGTGTCGTAGATCGCCATGCCGGAGGTGACGACGCCGCCCGGCGAATTGATGTAGAGGTTGATTTCCTTCTTCGGATTCTCGGCTTCGAGGAACAAAAGCTGCGCGCAGACCAGCGTCGCCATGCCGTCCTCGACCGGACCGGTGATGAAAATGATGCGCTCCTTGAGGAGACGCGAGAAAATGTCGTAGGCCCGCTCGCCGCGATTGGTCTGTTCGACCACCATCGGAACGAGGTTCATGTAGGTTTCGACGGGGTTCTTCATCAGTTGTCTCTTATCTCGCGGTGGGATTCCGGCGCCGGGAATGCTGGCGGATCGGGCAGAATCGGTTCTGGATCGTTATTCCGTAAATAGGATGCCGGCTCATCCTTGTGCAAGGCCGACCCCTCCTAGCCATCTGGGTAAGTCGAATCAAGCTTTCTGACCAAGGATTCGCGGCGGCGGATGCTTCCGCGGGTCCGGAGCCGCATGGCCGGCCGCGCAAGGTAGCAGTTTCTTAACCGCGTCACTTAACGAAATGCGCCGAAACCGCTTTTCTCCGAAACGGCTTCCTCTACAATTCAACGTTGAACTTATGCGTAGAGTTCAACAGGGGGAGTGTCATGCCCGGGAAAACCGCATGCTTCACCATCGCCGGGCTGACCATGCTTGGCACGATTTCGCAGACGGCGGCCGGCGGCCGCGCCGTCGAATGTTATGAACCGGTCCGCAGTCCGGCCGTCTACGACACGGTCTATGAAGACGTGATGATCAGTCCGCCCGGCCAGCAGGTCGACTATATCGCCCCTATCTATGGCACGCGCGAGCGCGTCGTGATGACCGTTCCGGCGCAAGTGACCTACCAGATCGTGCCGGCCGTCACCCGCACCGTCTACCGCACGGTCCGGGTCGATGGCGGCGGCTACTCCTGGGAATGGCGCGTCATCCATGGCCGCAAGGTGCTGTGCAAGGTATGGCACAAGGCGCGCTACGAACGTGTTGCCAAAACCGTGGTGATCCAGCCCGAACGCACGCGGCGCGTGGTCATCCCCGCACAGTACGACAGGATCGCCCAGGAGGTGCTGGTGCAGCCCGAGCAAAGGCGCGTCATCGATGTTCCCGCCTCCTACCAGACCATCGCGCGCCGCGTGCTGGTTCGCGAAGGTTCATCGGGCTGGCGGCGGGTGCATATTCCCAGGCATTGCCAGGATTAGCGAGCATAGCGTAACCTGCGTCGCAGCGGATCTCCGTAGGGCTGAGGGCATGCGCGACCTGGAAATTTCCAATCAGGAATTGTCAGACCTTGCCGAAGAAGCCTTGGCGCTTGCCAAAGGTTACTGGGCCTCCCTCGAGGAACGTCGGACGTATCCCACGACCAGCGGCAAACAGACGACCGAACTGTTCTCGCGGCCTTGGCAGGAGAGCGGCCGCGGACGGGAAGTCTTGCAGGATTTCAAGTCGATCGCGGAGCATGTGCGGCCTTCAACCGGCAGATTCTTCGGTTATGTCGTCGGCTCCGGCGAACCGGTCGGCGCGCTGGGGGAGCTGCTGGCTGCGGTGCTCAATCAGAATGTGACGTCGTGGCGGTCGGCTCCGGCTGCGACATCGATCGAACGCGCCGTGATCGGGTGGTTGGCGGAGGCTGTCGGTTGCCCCGGATTTACAGGCAGCCTGTGCGGCGGCGGCTCGACGGCGAACCTCATGGCCCTGGCGATGGCGCGGGAAGCGAAGCTACCAGCCAACGAAACAGGCGTGCGGCCCTGCGTGATCTATGCTTCCGAGCAAGTGCACATGTCCATTCCAAAGGCCGTCGCGCTGTTGGGGATCGGTAGAAAAAATCTCCGTTTGATCCCTGTCGACGACAAATTCAGGATGCGGACGGATGCCCTCCAGGCGGCTATCACCGTCGACCGCGAGGCCGGAAACATGCCCATCGCCATCGTGGCCACGGTCGGCACCATCATCTCCGGTGCGATCGATCCCCTTCCCGAGATTGCAGACATCGCCCGGAGGGAGGCGCTGTGGATGCACGTCGACGGTGCCTACGGAGGGCTGGCGGCTCTTGCGGCGCCGGAAAAGTTCCAAGGGTTGTCTTCGGCGGATTCGCTGTCACTGGATGCGCACAAATGGCTCTATCAGCCACTCGATTGCGGCTGCCTGCTCTATCGTCACCCGGACATTGCGCGAAAGACTTTTTCGCACAGCGACGACTACGTCAGGATACTGAGCGATGACCCTACGGAAGCATTTGCGTTCTTTGAGGAGTCGATCGAACTCTCTCGACGCTTCCGTGCGCTGAAGCTCTGGATGTCGCTGCAGTATCACGGACGCCGTGCCTATCGCGAAGCCATCGCCCGCGATCTCAACCATGCCCAGATGTTGGCGCAGGCAATCGCGTCGCAGCCGGAGTTGGAACAGCTTGCACCCGTATCGCTAAGCGCAGTCTGTTTCCGCCACCGCTCAAAGAACAATGAAGCGATCCTGCGCCGCGTGATCGCGCGCGGCCGGGTGTATCTGTCGAATGCGACGATCAACGGCCATTTCGCGCTGCGCGCGTGTTTCGTCAATCACCGAACGACCCCAGATGACGTGCAGGCGATTGTGTCCGAAGTCATTGCCGCCGCAGACGAAATCAATCGCTGAGTGAGTCTTCAACCTGGCGGCGTTCAGGCCACTTCCGCCCGCAGCCATGTCTTCAGGCCGGCGATGTCGCCGTCGCCCACCGCGGCCGCAACGCGCCGGCCGACCGCAGCGCCGAATTTGTAGCCATGGCCGGAGCAGGCCGAGACGATCAGGCATTTTCCTCGCTCGTGAGCGAAGAACTTCTCATCTTCGGTGAAGGTGTAGGCGCAGGTGACCACCTCGGTCACCCTGTATTCCTCGATGCGCGCGATCGGCGGCGAAAACAGGTTGCGGATCGCCTCGCCCTCGCCCGCCACCGGCTGACGGTTCCAATCGGCGTCGCTGGTCGGCACCCTGTGCAGCCCGGACCCGAATTTCATGCCGGCGCCGCCGGAGGGCGGGATCACATAGCCGTCGATCGCGCCGCCGACATCGAGGACAACCGGTGCCACCCGCCAGGCGGCCTTGAGGTCGGCCGGCGGTTCGACATAGGCGAGTGCGGTTCGATAGGTCTTCAGCTCGCCGTCCAGTTCCGGAAACAGTTTCAGCACCCAGGCGCCGGCGGCGACAACGATACGGTCGGCCTGCATCGTCTCGCCGCTTTCGAGCACGATGTGGCCGGCTTCGGCGTCGACTTCGATGACCTTGCTGTTTTCGTAGACATTGGCGCCGTTGGCGCGCAGCCAGTTTGCCATGCCGGAGGCTATCTTGCGGCAATGCAGGGCGCCGCCTTCGGTCGAGAAATAGGCGTAGCGAAACGAGCCGGCTTCGAGAAACGGCCAGCGTTTCACTGCTGCATCGGGCTCCAGCAATTCGAACGGAAAATTGCCTTCTTCCAGGCCCTCGCGATATTCCTCGGCCTCGTCGCCCGGTTCGCGCGAAACGCAGACAAATCCGCGCGCATCAAGATGGCTTTCGCCGAGATCGGCCCACATCTCGTCCCAGGCCTGGTAGGCTTCGGTGATCAGCCGGCCATAGCCGGTCCCCGCGCGGTAAGCGCGGCGGATGATGCGATGATGGTCGCCCGACGCGGCCATCGGGTTTGGGATCGGCCCTTGCTCGACGATCGAAACGCTGTGGCCGGCCTTGACCAGCGACCACGCCGTGGAGAGACCGGCAATGCCCGCGCCGACAACGATCACATTCATCAAATCAGACTTTCCGCAGCCGGTCGGCTGGCTCAACGTATTCGATTGCGGGCGCCAACATACGGTCTGGAACCAGGCTGGCAAGCCGCGCTATTGGTCTGGCATGAGCAAATTGACGCCACCCGCCCTGGTCTTTGATCCAGCCACTCGACGCCTGCGGCTCGACCCGCACGAGCCGGCCTTTTTTCAAAACCCTTATGATGCCTATGCTTTCCTGCATGGCGTATCGAATGCATTCTTCTGGGAAGAATTCGGCTTCTGGTGCTTTGGCGGCTTCGACGACGTCAACCGGCTGCTGCGCGACCGCCGCTTCGGCCGCCAGAACCCGGCCGGCATTCCAGACAGCCGCGGCATTGGACAGGACCGCAGCCATCTCAGGGCCTTCGACGGGCTCGAAGCCAATTCGATGCTGGAACTGGAGCCGCCGGTGCACACGCGTCTGAGAACACTGGTCAACCGCGCCTTCGTCTCGCGCCAGGTCGAAAGGCTGCGGCCGCGTGTCGAGGCCTTGGCCAACGACCTGATCGACCGTTTCGAACCAGGCAAGACGGTCGACCTGTTGCCTGCTTTCGCGGCGCCCTTGCCGATCACCATCATTGCCGAAATGCTCGGCGTGCCGGTCGAAATGGGGCCGCAACTGCTCGACTGGTCGCACCAGATGGTTGCCATGTATATGCATGGCCGCACCCGCGAAATCGAAGAGACGGCCAACCGCGCCGCGCGCGAATTTGCGGATTTCCTCCGTGGCTACGTCACCGAACGACGCAGGAATCCCGGCGACGACCTTTTGTCGCTGCTGATCTCGGCGCAGGAGGATGGCCAAAAGCTGTCGGAGGACGAGATGGTGTCCTCGGCGATCCTGCTGCTCAATGCCGGCCATGAAGCGACCGTGCACCAGACCGGCAATGCCGTCCGCTCGATCCTTGCGCAAGGGGGCGATGTCAGCCGCTTCTTCGGCTCGCCCGAGACGACCGCGGCAACGGTCGAGGAATGCCTGCGGTTCGACGCGCCGCTGCACATGTTCACGCGCTACGCCTATCAGGAGATCGAAGTCTCGCCCGGCATCGTCGTGCAGCCGGGGCAGACGATCGGGCTGCTGCTTGGCATGGCCAATCATGACCCGCGCGCCTTCGCCGATCCCCTCGCTTTCCGGCCCGACCGTGCCGACCAGAAGAACGTCTCCTTCGGCGCCGGTATCCATTTCTGCATCGGCGCGCCGCTCGCCCGGCTCGAATTGCAGGTGTCGCTGAAAACCTTGTTCGAACGGCATCCGAAGCTGCATCTTGCCGAAAGCCCAAGCTTCCGCGACACTTACCACTTCCATGGGCTGGAAACGCTCGCCGTCGGCTTTTGACGATCGCGAACCTGGGGCTGCCTCAGCCAGTTTCCGGCAAAATAGGACGGCGACGCTTTGCCTGACATGACCGAGTTGAAATTCGCCTTCCTGGAAGAGCCGCCATTCTGCTTCACCGGCGCACCGGGCGAGGTCTCAGGCTGTGACGTCGAGCTTGCGCGCAGGCTCGGTGACATGCTCGGATTGGCGAGCTTTAAGCCGATCGAAACCGAATTCGCTGAGCTGCTGCCTGGGTTGGTCGAGGGCCGTTGGACCATGACGACCGGCCTGTTCTTCTCCGAAGAGCGCAGGCAGCTTGTCGACTTCACACGGCCGATATGGGCGTTGCAGGACGGGTTGCTGGTCGCGGTGGACAATCCGTGCGGCTTTCGCGGCTACCAATCCATTGCCGAGGACGGAACAGCGTTGATTGGTGTCATAAACGATCAGGTTCAGCACCTTACGGCGCTGCACAACGGAATTGCGCCTGGGCAGATCAGGATGTTTGCAACGCAGGCGGATGCGGCGGACGCAGTGGCCAACGGCGTCGTGCACGCCGATGCCAGCGTCGCCATGGCGCATCGAGGCTATCTGACCCGGCGGCCCGAAATGCGGCTTGGACTTGTCGAGGTTCCCTCGATTGAAAAGCAGCCGTCGGCCGGTGCCTTCGCGATCGCCAAAGGCAATTCAGCCCTGCTCCGGCGCATCGATGCTTGCCTCGATGAATTGGTGGGCAGCGACTGGCACCGACAGATGATGGCGCGATACGGATTCTCGGACAGCGATATCGATCGCATCGTTTGATCCGCACATCTGTTGTTGTTCGACCATGATCTTTACCCGAAAACCGGCCTCCACTTTTCGGGATCATGGTCTACAGCTTGATCACATATTCCTTGCGAGTCGTTTCAAGCACTTCCCAGCTGCCTTTGAAGCCGGGCCTCAGCACGAAGCTGTCGCCGGCCCGAACGGTGCGCGCTTGCCCACCGTCCTCCGCGATCACCGAAACGCCGGACAGGATGTGGCAAAACTCCCACTCGTCATAGACGATGCGCCATTTGCCCGGGGTCGATTCCCAGATGCCGGCGTAGAGGCCGCCGTCGCGCTCCTCGACATTCCAGGTGCGGAATTTGGGATCGCCCGAGATCAGCCGGTCCGGCGCCGGCGCGCCAGATTCAGGCTCGACGGCGTCAGTCGCTATTGTCAGGTAATGCGCGGACAAGAACTTGCCTCCATGAAAGAGCCGGCTTCGCGTCGGCTCACCCCCACCCCGGCGCTGCGCGCCGACCCTCCCCACAAGGAGGAGGGTAAAAAAGATCAGACCTTGGCAAGCGCCTGTTCGAGGTCGGCGACGATGTCGTTGACGTCCTCGATGCCGATCGAAAGCCGCACCGTGTCCGGTCCTGCGCCGGCCTTGACCTTCTGCTCGTCGGAAAGCTGGCGGTGCGTGGTCGAGGCCGGGTGGATGACCAGCGACTTGGTGTCGCCGACATTGGCCAGGTGCGAGAACAGTTCGAGCGCCTCGACGAATTTGACGCCGGCGTCATAGCCGCCCTTGAGAGCGAAGGTGAACACGGCGCCGGCGCCAAGTGGTGAGTATTTCTTCTGCAGGGCGTTGTTCTTGTCGCTGGGCAGGCCGGGATAGTTCACCGAGGCAACCTTGGGGTGGTTGGACAGCCAGGCAGCAACCGTCACGGCGTTGTCGCAGTGGCGCTGCATGCGCAGCGGCAAGGTTTCCAGGCCGGTCAGGATGAGGAAGGCATTGAACGGCGAGATCGCCGGGCCGAGATCGCGCAGGCCGAGCACACGCGCGGCAATGGCGAAAGCGAAATTGCCGAAGGTTTCGTGCAGGACGAGGCCGCCATATTCGGGGCGCGGTTCCGACAGCATCGGATATTTGCCCGACTTCGACCAATCGAAGGTGCCGCCATCGACGATGGCGCCGCCGATCGAATTGCCGTGACCGCCGATGAATTTGGTCAGCGAATGGACGACGATGTCGGCACCATGCTCGATCGGCCGGATCAGGTAGGGCGAGGCCAGCGTGTTGTCGACGATCAACGGCAGGCCGTGCTTGCGTGCGATGTCGCCGATCTTCTCGATATCGACGAAGGTGCCGCCCGGATTGGCCAGGCTCTCGATGAAGAGAGCCTTGGTCCTGTCGTCGATCTGGCTTTCGAAGGTCGAGATGTCGTTGGTGTCGGCCCAGCGCACCTCCCAGCCGTAATTCTTGAAGGCATGGCCGAACTGGTTGATCGAACCGCCATAGAGCTTGTTGGCGGCAACAAAATTGTCGCCAGGCTGCATCAGATTGTGGAACACGATCACCTGCGCGGCATGGCCGGAGGCGACCGCAAGAGCCGCCGTGCCGCCTTCGAGGGCCGCCATGCGCTCTTCCAGCACCGCCTGGGTGGGGTTCATGATGCGGGTATAGATGTTGCCGAAAGCCTTCAGTCCGAACAGTGAGGCGGCATGGTCGGCATCGTCGAAGACGAAGGAGGTCGTCTGGTAGATCGGCGTGGCGCGAGCGCCGGTCGCCGGGTCGGGCTTGGCGCCGGCATGGACGGCGAGCGTGTTGAAACCTGGCGTGCGGGTCACTGAAAACCTCCCTGAAAAACCTTCTGAAATTCGCCGGGCATTCTTGGCGAAGCCCGGCCTCGAATGCAAAGAAGAAAATACCCTTCCGTGCAGGACCTTCTATCAAGCGGCAGGAAAATACGGCGTTTGCCGGAATAATTTTGCGCTTTCGCCCCTCGCCTATTTCTGGCGGACGCCAAAACTCTGGAAGCCAGAGCGCATCAGCGGCTTCTTCGACGACAGCACGCCGGAATTGACGCCGGTCCAGCCGATCTCGCCGGACAGCTTGCCATATTCGATTTTGGGGCAGCGGTTCATCACCACCTTGATGCCCGCGGCCTCGGCGCGCGCGGCTGCCTCGTCATGGCGCACGCCAAGCTGCATCCAGATGACTTTCGGCAGGGGATCGAGCCGCAACACCTCGTCGACGATGCCGGGCACTGCCGCCGGCGCGCGAAAAATGTCGACCATGTCGACCGGCTCCGGAATATCGGCGAGCCTGGCATAGGTCATCCGACCGAGTATCTCCTTGCCGGCTTGGCCGGGATTGATCGGGAACACCGAAAAGCCCTTGGCCAGCAGATATTTCAGCACGAAATAGCTTGGCCGCACATCATTGGCGGACGCGCCGACCATGGCGACGGTCTTCACCGAATTGAGGATGCCGGCGATGTAGGTGTTGTCGTAACTATCGTGGATCATGCCTCGTCCTCATACAACGCCTCGTCGAGAAAGCCATCCGGGTCATTGCTAAAATCGCGCAGCATGCGGAAGTGGTCCGTGTCGCGAAAGTCGGCGGGTTCCAGCCCGAACCGGCTGATGCGGAACAGCCGCGCGCCGGGACAGGCCATCAGCAGCGGCGAATGCGTCGCCATGATCACTTGCGCGGTGCCCGACTGGTCCATGCGCCGCAGCATCTTGAGCAGTTCGATCTGGCGCGTCGGGGACAGTGCGCTCTCGGGTTCATCGAGGATGTAGATGCCTTGCCTGCGGCAGCGCTCCTCGAAAAATCGGATAAAGCCCTCGCCATGCGACCAGGACAGGAAGTCCGGCGGCGCCCCGCCAGACTCCAGCGCTGCCTGATCGAGATAGCGGGCCACGGAGTAGAAGGATTCGGCACGAAAGAACCAGCCGGCGGTGACTTTCGGCAGCCAGTGACCGCGGAATGTGTTGGCCAATGCAGCACCACTCTTGTCGATGGCGCTGGAATGGTCCACCGGCCGATAGCCCTTGCCGCCGCCGACCTCATCATAGCCGGCCAACGCGCCGATCGCCTCGAGCAGCGTCGATTTGCCGGTGCCGTTCTCGCCGACAATGATGGTGATCGGCGTGGTGAATTCGAGCTCGAACTCATGGCCGCGAAACAGCGGCAGGTTCCAGGGATATTTTTCCCAATCCTCGACCCGCGCGGGATCAAGCAGGATACGCTTGAGGTAGGGAGCTTTGAGCCGCGTCAGCTGCTTGCGATGGGCCATCAGCCGGGGAGCGAAATCGTGCCGTCTTCCGCGATCGGAAAGGCCGGATTGTGCGCCACTTCCCAGACATGCCCGTCGGCGTCGGCGAAGTAGCCGTACCAGCCGCCCCAAAAGGCCCGGCCGGCCGGCTTGACGATGCGGCCGCCGGCTTTTTGCGCCCTGGCGAGCACGTCGTCGACTTCGGCGTCGGAGCGGGTGTTGTAGGCGAGGTAGACCGCCGATGGCGCCGCGGCGAAGGCAATGCCGGAATCCTCTTCTGCGCTGGCACGTGGGAACAGGCCAAGAATGACGCCGCCCATCTGGAAGAAGGCGACACCGTCGGTGATACCGGCATGCCGCTTCAAGCCCATCGCCTCGTAGAAGCGCACCGCACGGTCGAGATCGTCGGTAGCAATGGTGATGATGGAGATGCGCGGTTCCATGACGTTCTCCTTACTCGTCCTTCCATTCCGGCTTGCGCTTGCCGATGAAGGCACCGATGCCCTCCTCCGCGTCGCGTGCCAGCATGTTCTCAACCATGATCCGGCCCGTATAGGCATAGGCGTCCGCCAGGCCCATCTCGGCCTGCGCGTAAAAAGCCTCCTTGCCGGTCTTGACCACCAAAGATGATTTGGAAGCAATGGTTTGCGCGTATTTGGTGACAATCTGATTCAGATATTCGCGCGGCACGACACGGTTGACCAGGCCGAATTCCTTGGCGGTCGCCGCATCGATCGTCTCGCCGGTCAGCAGCATCTCCATCGCATGCTTGCGCGAGACATTGCGCGACAGCGCCACCATCGGCGTCGAGCAGAACAGGCCGATGTTGACGCCCGGCGTGCAGAAAGTCGCCTCATGCGAAGCGATCGCCAGGTCGCAGCTGGCGACCAGCTGCAGCCCGGCGGCGGTGGCCAGGCCGTCGACTTCGGCGATGACAGGCAAGGGATGGCGCACGATGGCCTGCATCAGCGTCGCACAAGCGGCAAACGTCTCCGCGAAGAAGGCCTTGCCATGATCGGCGTCAGTGCGGCGCGCCGTCATTTCCTTGAGATCATGGCCGGCGCAGAACACCTTGCCGGATGCCGACAAAACGATCACGCGAGCCGCCTTATCGGCCTTGGCGCGCTCGAGTTCGGCCGTCAGCGCCGCCATCACCGCCAGCGACAGGGCGTTGGCGGGCGGATTGGCGAGTGTGAGGCGCAGCACGCCCTTGTCCAGTCGTGCAACAACCGGACCCTCAACGGCGGCAGGCTTGATGGCAAGGATTTCGGCCATGGATAAGGTCTCCGCGATTCCGCTGGGGCTGCCAGAGTATCTAATACCGGATCAGGTTTCGTCCAACACCGATCGCTTGCACCAGGGGACGAAGATTGTCAGAAATGCCGCGCCGCGCCCATACAGGTAGGCCAAAAACGAGAGACCGACATGCCCGCCCAAACCAATTTGAAGCCGGTGCTGACCGCGCAACAAGTCAATGCGCTGCTGGAGACCGTCTATCCGCAGCTCAATGAGCAGTTCAAATATTTCGAGGCGATCGACGTGTTCCCCGGCGGCTGCACCGTGCGGCTCAACGCCGGCGAGCGGCACTTGCGTCCGGGCGGCACCGTATCCGGCCCTTCGCTGTTCACGCTGGCCGACATTGGCGGCTACGTCTGCGTGCTCAGCCATGCCGGGCCGGATGCGCTTTCCGTTACCGTCAACCTCGACATCAATTTCGTGCGCAAGGCCGAGGCCGGACCGATCGATGGCCATTGCCGCATCCTGAAGCTCGGAAAGAGCCTGATGGTGTTCGACATCGACATCGTCGCCGGCCCGGACCGGCACACTGTGGCGCACGCCACCGGCACCTATTCGATCCCGCCAAAGCGAAATGGCGATGTGGTAAAATAATACCTTTTAACTAAACTATTGTTTTTGCAGTACTTTACCTGCTATCCACCGTTTCGTGCACCTTGACGCCACAAACACCCTCGCCTATAAGCCCATCACGAAGCAGCGGCCCGCAAAGGCCGCCGTTTTGTTATTGGCGGCGGGCAGCGTCCTTCCGACAATCCAAGCAACAAGAAACGCCTTCCCTCGTGAAGGTCAGAACCGAGAGCAGAAAACATGACAACCTTTTCGCAGAAGCCTGCGGATGTGGTGAAGAAGTGGATCCTGATCGACGCCGAAGGTCTCGTCGTCGGTCGTCTGGCCACCGTCATCGCCAATCATCTTCGCGGCAAGCACAAGCCGACCTTCACCCCGCATGTCGACGACGGCGACAACGTCATCGTCATCAATGCCGACAAGGTGGTGTTCACCGGCAAGAAGTTCACCGACAAGGTCTATTACTGGCACACCGGCCACCCAGGCGGCATCAAGGAGCGCACCGCGCGCCAGCTGCTCGAGGGTCGTTTCCCCGAGCGTGTCGTCGAGAAGGCCGTTGAGCGCATGGTCCCGCGTGGCCCGCTCGGCCGTCGCCAGATGAAGAACCTGCGCGTCTATGCAGGTGCCGAGCATCCGCATGTCGCCCAGCAGCCCGTCGTGCTCGACGTGGCCAAGCTGAACGCCAAGAACAAGAAGGTCGCATAAGATGGCTGAGCTTTCCTCGCTCGCAGAACTGGGCGCCGCCACCGGCAACACCAATACCCAGCCGGCGGCCCCCGTCCACGTCCAGAAGCTCGACAAGTCGGGCCGCGCCTATGCCACCGGCAAGCGCAAGAACGCCATTGCGCGCGTCTGGGTGAAGCCGGGTTCCGGCAAGATCATCGTCAACGACAAGGAATTCGCGACCTATTTCGCGCGTCCGGTCCTGCAGATGATCCTCAACCAGCCGATCGTCGCCTCCAACCGCGCCGGGCAGTACGACATCGTCGCGACAGTTGTCGGCGGCGGTCTCTCCGGCCAGGCTGGCGCCGTGCGTCACGGTATCTCCAAGGCGCTGACCTACTACGAGCCGACGCTGCGCGCCGTGCTCAAGAAGGGCGGCTTCCTGACCCGCGACAGCCGCGTCGTCGAGCGCAAGAAGTACGGCAAGGCGAAGGCCCGTCGTTCGTTCCAGTTCTCGAAGCGCTAAACGCTCCGCAGCTTCAGACCATCGAAAGGCCGCCTCCGGGCGGCCTTTTTGTTTGCGGCTCGGCAGTCACCCCATCCGCGCCTGCGGCGCGACCTCCCCTCGACGGGCAGGTCGGCGCGTAGTGCCGGTGGGGTGATGGCGCCGTCACAAAACAGGTCAGGCCTTGCCGCCCTTGATATAGTCGATGAACGCCCGCAGCGGGGCCGGAACCAGGCGCCGGCCGGGATAATAGAGGAACGGTCCGGGAAAACTCGGCCACCACGGTTCGAGAATGGGCTCAAGCGCGCCGCTTTCGAAGTAAGGGCGAAGCCAGCCCTCGAAGAGGCCGATGATGCCTGTGCCCGCGATGGCCGTATCGACGGCAAGATCGGTCGCGCCGCCGATGCGCACGATCAGCGGCCCTGTCGGATCGACCCGCACCACCTCACCGTCGCGCTCGAACTCCCAGGGCAGCATCGCACCGCTGGCAAAGCGCCCGCGCACGCAAGAGTGGCCAAGCAGATCGCTCGGGTGTTGCGGTCGCCCATGGCGAGCAAGATAGGCAGGGCTGGCGGCGGTGGCGAAGCGCTGCACGCGCGGTCCGATCGGCACCGCGATCATGTCCTGCTCCAGCCGCTCATCATAGCGGATGCCGGCGTCGCACCCGGCCGCCAGCACATCGACGAAGTTCTCATCGGCGATCACCTCCAGCCGGATGCCGGGATAGGCGGCGAGGAAACCCGGCACGATATCGGGCAAGATCAACCGCGCGGCGCTGACCGGCACATTGAGACGCAGCGAGCCCGCCGGCCTGTCGCGAAAGCCGTTCACCACGTCCAGCGCCGCCTCCACCTCCGACAGCGCCGGGCCGAGCCGCTCCAGCAGGCTGAGGCCCGCCTCGGTGGGAACAACGCTGCGCGTCGTGCGATTGAACAACCTGACGCCAAGCTGCACTTCCAGGCGACGCACCGCCTCACTCAACCCGGAGGCGCTGCCGCCGCTCGCACGCGCGCCATCGCGAAAACCGCCGGCGCGCGCCACCGCCACGAAGGCGTTCAGATCGCTGAGGTCCATCATTGTTCGCCATTCCGCACGGCCTGTGTGGATTGTACCGGATTATCACGAGGTTGGGCAGCGCCTATCTCTGCCTCCTCAAAGGAGATCAATCATGTCCAACATCCAACAATCCGGCACCTTTAAGCTCGGCAGTCATACCGTGAAGCGGCTCGGCTACGGCGCCATGCAGCTCGCCGGTCCCGGCGTTTTCGGACCGCCTAGGGACCATGACGCGGCATTGGCCGTGCTGCGCGAGGCGATTGCGCAGGGGATCGACCATATCGACACCAGCGACTTCTATGGCCCGCACGTCACCAACCTTTTGATCCGCGAAGCGCTGGCGCCCTACCCTGACGATCTCGTCATCGTCACCAAGACCGGCGCCCGGCGCGGCGCGGATGGATCGTGGTTGCCGGCCTTTTCTGCCGAAGCGCTGACCCAGGCGGTGCATGACAATCTCAGCAATCTCGGGCTCGATGTGCTCGACGTCGTCAACCTACGCATCATGTTCGATACCCATGGTCCAGCCGAGGGATCGATCGAAGCGCCGCTCACCGTGCTGGCCGAGCTTCAACAACAGGGCCTGGTCAGGCACATAGGATTGAGCAACGTGACGCCGGCCCAGATCGCGCAAGGACGCGGGATCGCCGAGATCGTCTGCGTGCAGAACCAGTACAATCTTGCGCATCGCGGCGACGACGCCCTGATCGACGATCTTGCCCGGGACGGCATTGCCTATGTGCCGTTCTTCCCGCTCGGCGGCTTCAACCCGCTGCAATCCTCCACCCTGTCGGACGTCGCAACGCGCCTCGGCGCCACGCCAATGCAGGTTGCGCTCGCCTGGCTGCTGCGCCGCGCGCCCAACATCCTGTTGATCCCCGGTACATCGTCGGTCGGGCATCTCAGGGAGAACCTCGCGGCTGCCGAACTGGTACTTTCAGATGATGTGCTGGGAGAGTTGGATGGGATGGCGACGGCGGCTTGAGGCGCAGGACCTGCATGCAGCTATGGAAGCTAAGGCCGTCTTCGGACGGCCTTTTTAGGGCTCGGCAGTAACCCCGCCCGCTTCGCGCCGACCTCCCCATCAAGGGGAGGTGGGGCGCCGCGCTTTACATCCAGACTACTACCTGGTCGTGCAGGCCCCCGGCGGATCGAAAATAGCCGCGACCTCCTACCTCCCCTCGATGGGGAGGTCGGCGCGCAGCGCCGGGTGGGGTGATGGCGCCGGCGTTCCCAAGGTGGGGTGACTGCGCCAGCATCGGATTGCTAATTGATACTGGCCGTATTCGCCGGCTCAACGGGCCGCGCCTCGTCCGCATAGGGCACGCGAAAACCATTCGCCGCCAGCCAGCCGATGGCCGCCTTCGGCTCGTCGGTCTGGATGATGGTGGCGCCGCGATCGGCCCAGAAACCCCAGGCTTCGCGCGGCAGGCTGGCCTGTATGGCCAGTTCGTCACCGCGGCCGCCCGCCAGGAAGCCGCCCGGTTTGTTGGCGATGGCGTAGGTGTCGGCCCAGATGTGCCAGTTGCCCCTCACCGCGGCCGCGCGCATGCGCGTGCTGAACAGCGGCCCGCCGGCTTCGGTCAGCGTGTCGGCGCCTGCCCGCCAGTTGATGAGCTCGATCGCGCGCGGCGAAAAGGCATGGTCGACCGTCCGGGCGAAGCCGGCATCACGCACCGCATCATCGGCGATGATCGGCATGAACTGGAAGCCGCCGCCGATAGCGGCCATGGCGGCCTTAACCGTGGTGATCCTGGCCTGGTTCCACAAATTCTCCTTGACGATGACCTGCTCGGCCAAGCCGAGATCGCGAGCCACCGCGATCATGCCCGAGAGGTCGCCGACGTCGAGCTTGTTGTCGAGGTTGATGAGGATCCTGTCCCTGGTTGCCATGAGCATCTCGCGCAGCGTCGAAACCGTCTCATTGGTGACGGCGCCGGTGCCCTCGATCACCAGCCTGCAGGTCTTCAGTTCGGCCAGTGTGTATTTGACCACCTCGCCCTTGCAGGTCGTGGTGCGGTCGAGCCAGCTGTCATGCATGACGACGAACTCACCGTCCTTCGAGCGCCTGATATCGACCTCGACGATTTCTGCGCCCATCGCGATCGCCCCCTCCACGGCGGCAATCGAATTTTCCGCGTAGAGCGTCTTGCCCGCCTGCATGCTGCCGGCGCGATGCGCGACCACCATGACGTGGTCGCGCCACTGGTTGGCGTGCTCGAAGCGGTCAAGAATCTGCCTGGCGCGGGTCTCGCCGGCCAATGACTGGCCAGAAAAGGCCGCAAGTGCCGAGGAAAACAGAAGGCTCAGCCAGATGGTCCGCATCGAGAATCGCTCCTTGCCGGATCGAAATCGGGATAGGCGACCCTCGTGACATCCAGGTGAACGAAGCCGGCTAGCGGTTGTTCGCGGGGAGTGCGCGTCAGATGCGTTTTGAGAGCCTGCGGAACCACGCCATGGCCGGCATCTCAATGAGGCGCCAAGTGATCCAGGAGGCGGCAATGGTGGCGGCGAGCATGACGGCGATTGCCACCGCTCCCATCCAGCCGGCACCGAAGCCGGTGGCAGGCTGGCCGCGCAGCGTGAAGTCGCCGATCAGGCCGAGGCCGAGCTTGCGCTCGACGAGCCCGGCGACGTTGATCATGCGCGCCTGAACGAAGACGTGGACCATGTAGATCGAGTAGGACAGCGCGCCGAGGGTCAGCATGAACGGGGCTCTCAGCAAGGCGCTGATCCAGCCGCCTTCATGGGCGAACAGAAACAGCGCCAGCGCGAACACCAGGGGGGCCGCGATGCCAAAATCATTGTCGCCCGCCAGCGAGACGAAAAGCACGATGACCGCCACCATGACGATCTCGGCAAGGGTCCAGGCCATCCGCGGGCCACTCCTGGCGAGGACCTGTCGCGCCCCTGCAATGGAATCATGCTGAAACCAGGCCAGCAAGGCGCCGAGCGAGAAGCCATACAGGCAGCGGATGAAGCCGAAATCGAAGGACACATCCATATGATGGGTCGAGAAGCCGAGCAGGAACAGCGGTGCGGTGACGGCGGCGGCAACGAACCATATCCAGGCGCGCGCGCCGGCGACGAAGACCACGCCGGCAAACAAGAGATAGGCGAAGAACTCGGCCGAAATGCTCCAGCTCGGCGCATTCCAGGTCAGCTGATCCTCGAAGCCGACACCCTGGAGCAGGAGAAGATTGGCAAGCAAACTCTTGAGATCGAAGCCGCCGGTGAAGGGAGCAGCCCCGGTTCCATGCAGTTGCGGCAGCATCAGCCGCAGCAGCTCGAAGCCGGCAAAGGCGGCAAGCATGAGCAGGTGCAGCGGGTAGATGCGGCCGAAACGGACCAAGGCGAAGCGCGCGACCTGTTCCGGCTGGTTCAGCCGATCGCCGTAGCTGCTGGCGATGACGAAGCCGGAAAGGACGAAGAAGAAATCGACGAACAGGTAGGACGAACCGATGAAGGCGCTTTGCGAAATCGTCGAAGCGGTCGGAAAGTGAAACAGCGCCACCAGAAGCGCGCAGATGCCACGCCACGAATCGAGCACCAGGAAGCGTTCACCGGCGACCGTGCCGGTGTGGGTCGACGCCGCGGCACGGGTGGGGTTGAGAAACGCGGTCTGCGTCATGATGATACAATCCTGTCTTGCCGTGGCACTCGGGCAGCGCCATTCCGTCTCGCCAAGCTGTGACTGGCATCTTCCGTGCCGGTTCTGTAGTTGTTGCAACCCGATGAAAAACGAGGATCCGTAATGGCGAACAACAACATCGACAACGCCTTCACCGCCCGTTCCAAAACGGGCGCCGCGTTCGAGCCGACCTATTCCGGCGCGCTGTCGTTCATGCGGCGCAAATACACCAAGGACGTGAAGGGCGCGGATGCTGTGGTATGGGGTATTCCCTTCGATGCCGCCGTCACCAACCGGCCGGGCGCCCGCTTCGGGCCGCAGGCCATCCGCCGTGCCTCGGCGATCCTCGACAACGACCCGCAATATCCGTTTTCACGCGATCTGTTCGAGCATCTGGCGGTCGTCGACTATGGCGATTGCCTG
Source organism: Mesorhizobium sp. M0848 (assembly GCF_040319805.1). Taxonomy (NCBI): domain Bacteria; kingdom Pseudomonadati; phylum Pseudomonadota; class Alphaproteobacteria; order Hyphomicrobiales; family Phyllobacteriaceae; genus Mesorhizobium; species Mesorhizobium sp. M0848. The sequence continues at coordinate 27,349 of NZ_JAMYOM010000022.1, forward strand.
CTCGATTCGGGCAATCATCAGAAGACACCCGGCACGATCGAACGTGAAGCGGCCAAGATCCTGAAGTCGGGCGCCTTCCTGCTGACGCTCGGCGGCGATCATTTCGTCACCTGGCCGCTGCTCAAGGCGCATGCCGCCATCCATGGTCCGCTCGCCTTGGTGCAGTTCGACGCCCATCAGGACACCTGGCCGGACGACGGCAAGCGCATCGATCACGGATCCTTCGTAGGCCGTGCCGTCAAGGAAGGCATCATCGATCCCGACCGCTCGATCCAGATCGGCATCCGAACTCATGCGCCCGACACGTTCGGCATCAAGATCCTCCATGGCCATGAAATCGAGGAGATGCGGGCGTCCGATATCGCCTACGCCATCGTTGACCGCACCGGCGGCAAGAAGACCTATCTCACCTTCGACATCGACTGCCTCGATCCGGCCTATGCGCCGGGAACCGGCACGCCGGTCGCCGGCGGACCGTCCTCGGCGAAAATCCTGTCAACGCTGCGCCAGCTCAACCAGATCGATATTGTCGGCGCCGATGTCGTAGAGGTTGCGCCGGCCTATGATCACGCCGATATAACGGCGATCGCCGGCTCGATGGTGGCCATGCAATATCTCGGCCTGCTGGCTGAGCGAAAGGCCCGGCTTGAAGAGTTGAACAACGGCAACCACAATGGTGCCGCAGTGATTCAAGGTCAGGGCATATAGTGTTGAAATACCAAGGAATTTGATCAACCCATGAAACCGAAAATCTTCATCGACGGCGAACACGGCACCACAGGCCTGCAGATCAGGGCGCTGCTTACCGAGCGCAGTGATCTGGAGATCATTTCCATCCCGACCGAACGCCGCAAGGAAACGGCGGCACGCGCCGAGTTCCTCAACGCCGCCGATGTCGCGATCCTGTGCCTGCCCGACGACGCGGCGAAGGAAAGCGTCTCGCTGATCGCCAACGACACCACCAAAGTCATCGATGCGTCGACCGCGCATCGCGTGGCGGAAGGCTGGGCGTATGGTTTCGCCGAGATGGACAAGGACCAGGCAAAGGCGATCGCCTCGGCAAAACGCGTCGCCAATCCAGGCTGCTGGCCGCAGGGACCGATCGCCACGCTGCGGCCGCTGGTCACATCAGGCCTGCTGCCGGCGGATTTCCCGATCACCGTCAACGGCATTTCGGGCTATTCGGGCGGCGGACGGCCGATGATTGAGGACTATGTCGCCAAGGGCGAGGACGCCTCGGAATTCCTGCCCTACGGCCTCACCCTTCAGCACAAGCACGTGCCGGAATTGAGGGCCTATGCCAGGCTGTCGCATGATCCGATCATGCAGCCGGCGGTCGGCAATTTCGCGCAAGGCATGATCACCGTCGTGCCGTTGCAGCTTGGCGGCCTCGACCATGTGCCGACCGGTGCGGAACTGCATGCGGCGATTGCCGACCATTTCGCCGCTATCAAGGGCGGCGTGGTCGAGGTGGCGCCCTATGCGCATTCGGAGCGCATGCCGGAGATCGATCCCGAGGTCTACAACGGCACCAACCGGATGAAGGTCTATGTCTTCGCCAATGACAAACGGGCGCAGGCCCTGCTGCTGGCGGTCTACGACAATCTCGGCAAGGGTGCCTCGGGCGCCGCCGTGCAGAACATGGATCTGATGCTCGGCCTCTGATGGACACGCCCGCCTTTCCGGCGCGCTGGAAAGTCAGCGCACCCGAACTCATTGCCGAGACCTTTTCGAGCCGCATCTGGAAGGTTTTGCGCGCAGACGGCTCGCCGGCGATCGTCAAGGCGCTCAAGCCTTTCGACGACGTCGCCGACGAGTTGCGCGGCGAGCATTATCTGCCTGGCGACGCGGCGAAGGCGCGGTGCGCCTGCTCGGCCGCGACGGCCACAGCATGCTGCTCGAATATGCCGGTGAGACCTTGTTGGAGCAGGTGCTCGACCAACAGGGCGACAACGCCGCCACCGAAATCGCGGCCGAGGTGATGGCGAAACTATTTTCACAGGGGAAAGACCCCTTCCCGCCCGAGCTTCAGCCGCTCCGGGAACGGTTTTCAAGCCTGTTCAAGAAGGCGACAATCGACCGCGATTCGGGCCATGACAGCCTCTATGTCGAGGCCGCCATCATCGCCGATCGACTGCTGGCCAATCCGCACGATATCAGGCCCCTGCACGGCGACCTGCATCACGAAAACATCCTGCACGGGCCGCGCGGCTGGCTGGCGATCGATCCGAAGGGCGTTCTCGGCGACCCCGGCTTCGACGCCGCGAACATGTTCTACAACCCGCTCGACCGGGACGAGCTTTGCCTCGATCCGGAGCGGATCGCGCATATGGCCGAGATCTTCGCCAAAACACTGGGCCAGACGCCACCAGCCGTCCTTGATCATGCCATCGCCTATGGTTGCCTGTCGGCTGCCTGGCATCATGAGGACGACAATGAGGTCGAGGAGAGCCGCGAATTGTCGATCGCCGAGGCGATCCGGGCGGTGCGGGCAAGCTTCTGATCGCGGGCTGCGGCGCGGTAATCGCTTGTTCACAGCGATGGGCTACTGACTGGCCTCGGCTCCACTTCGGGATTTGTCATGGTTAGCGCGATTTCGGGTTCCTCCCAGGCAGCCCAGTATTCCTCGTCGAGTTCCTCGAGCAATGCAGCCCAGGAGGCCGCGCTCGAAAAGCAGATCCAGGACCTGGAAGACCAGGCCAAGGCGATCACGGATCAGGTAAAGGCTGCCCAGGTGCAGCAGGATATCGCCGTGGCCCAGGCCAGGCTCGATGCGCTCAAGGCCGCCGACAAGGTAGCCAAAGCCGCTCAGGACCAGTCCGCGCCGTCCGCCGCGGCGTTGCGGCAGGCGGAATTCGATGGCGAGAAGACGACATCTACAAACGAATTCTGGATGTAGTTGGCCGATCGGTTCGAGGTCAGGCCCTGCGTGCGATTTCGTGCGGCAAGGGATAGGCGCCCTTGGTGCCGCGCCAATGGGCGGCTGCAAACCCCAGGACGATGAGCGCAAATCCCTGATGGGTCAGCGCCATATGCAGCGGCACATGCATCAGCAGCGTGCCGATGCCGATCGAGGCCTGCACCAGCACAGCCAAGAACAGCAGCGTCGCGCGGCGCGCATGCGTTGTTTCAGGCAGCCGCCGGCGCGTGGCGATCATGTGCCACAACGCCACGACGAATACCGTGTAAGCGCCAAGCCGATGGACGAACTGCACCGTCTTCGGGCTCTCGAAGAAGTTGCGCCATGCCGGCTCGAGGATCAGCAGATCGCCCGGGATGATCTTGCCATCCATCAGCGGCCAGGTGTTGTAGCTGAGGCCGGCGTCGAGCCCGGCGACCAGGCCGCCGAGATAGATCTGGATCAGCGCCAGCAGCACGATGAAGCCGGCCAGCCTCTGCGTCGACCTATCGGCGGCAGGCTCGGAATGCGGCGCCAACCCTCGCGCGACCACCATGGTGGCGGTGAAGATCAGCGCGGCAAGCGTCAGGTGGGTCGCCAGCCGGTACTGGCTCACGGACACACGGTCGACCAGTCCTGAAGCCACCATCCACCAGCCGATGGCGCCCTGCAGGCCGCCAAGCAGGAGAATGCCCACGAGTTTCGGGCCCAGGCCGCGCTCGATGCGGCGCGTCGCCCAGAAAACCAGCAGCGGCAACGCAAAGACCAGACCGACGCTGCGCGCCAGGATGCGGTGCGCCCATTCCCACCAGAAGATCGACTTGAAGGCCTCGATGCTCATGCCCTTGTTGAGCTCGGCATATTGCGGGATCTGCTGATAGAGCTGGAATTCCTCTTGCCACTCGGCGTCGTTGAGCGGCGGGATCACGCCATGGATCGGCTTCCACTGCGTAATCGACAGGCCGGAATCGGTGAGCCTGGTGGCGCCGCCGACCAGCACCAGCGCAAACAGCACCAGAAGCACCACATAGAGCCAGCCGCGCAGCAGCGCCCGGTTATGCAGGTCGCGGTCGCGGGCGACGTATGGCGCGGCAGCTGATATGGCAGCCATGATCTTGTCCCGGCAGGTTGATTTGGCGGATTGGTGGACCATCGCACCCGTGCTGGCAAGACCATACGGCGCGGCACGCCGTCGCGCCGCGTCTCACCGGTTGCACAGTCTCGCCTCAAGGCATATGCGAGGCCAATACCCCTTGAGCCTGCCAAGCCGCCTGTGCAAATTCCGGCATGCTCGATCAGGAGACCAACCATGCCCCTGCGTCTGAAAAAGCTGATCGGAATGTTTCTGCTGGTGGCGCTGGTCATCGTCTATGCGCTGGTCGCATCGATCTTCGCGGTCGCCCGGCTGTCGGAGTCGGGTCCGTGGGTGCATTTCCTTTTCTTCCTGCTCAGCGGCCTGCTCTGGGTGCTGCCGGCAATGGGCATCATCAAATGGCTGATGCTGGAGCCGAGAGCCAAGCGCTAGGCGAAACCGCCAGCGTCAGATGGTGACGACCATCTTGCCGGCATTGGCGAGCGGCGTCGTCACGCCCGACAGCATGGTGCGGATGTGGGCGAGGCTCTGGTAGCGGCCGTTGACGGAGATGCGCGGCAAGGCGTGCAGGAACCCGGCATGCTCGGCGCGCAGCACGCCGTGGCGCGTCGTCACGGCGGAGGTATAGCCGGCGTCGCGGGCAAAGCCCACTTCGCGGCAGCCGACGGCGCTGGCATAGCCATAGGGATAAGCGAAATGGCGGGGCATTTCGCCCAGTTCGGCCTGCAACATGGCGCGCACGGCGCCAACCTCGTGCCGGGCATCGGCTTCGGAGAGCCGCTTCAGGTTGCTGTGGTTGATCGTATGGGCGCCGATCGTCACCAGCGGATGCGCGGCGATGCGACGGATTTCATCCCAGCTCATCAATGTGCGCAAGCGTGGGCCGTCGGAGTCGATGCCGTTTGCGCGAGCTAGGTCACGCAACACAGCCTGCAGGTCCTCCTCGCGGATTTCGGCGGTGAGATAGGCGTGCAGGCGTGCATTGGCCTGCAGCTTCTTCGCGGGGGTCGAGCAATCGATTGTCAGGGGACCGTTCAGCCGCGTCAGAGTGAGGGTATCGCGCGCGTTGACGATGTCCTCGACAACGTCCCACCACAGGTCGGCTGTGCCGTTGATCAGCCCGGGCGCGACATAGATGGTGATCGGCGCGCCGTGCTTCTCGAGCACCGGCAGCGCCTCGACCATGTTGTCGCGATAGGCATCGTCGGCGGTGATCGTGGCAAACTGACCGCCTTTGCCGCCCACCTTGATGCACTCCACCGCTTCGTCCATGGAGACGAAGGCATAGCCATGCGCCTTCATGTCGGCGATCATGGCGTCAAGGAAGCCGGGCGCGATATTCAGATGCCGGTTGACGCTGTCCGGCTTTTCCGGCGTCGCGGTAACACGGTGCAGCATCAGGATGGCGCCAATGCCGCCGATGAACGGCTTGGCCAGCGGTGCAAGGCCGGTATAGCGGGCGACGTTCAGCGCCAGTTTCCGGATTGCCTCCCCGCCGTCGATCATTCATTCACCTTTTGCGCCTAGGCTGATCCAAGCACGGAATGCGCCTATGCGAACCCCCAAATCGCGATCAATACGCCCTAAGGATTGAGGTATGGTTGACGCAACTGCGTCATTTGACGGCAATCGGCTTGCGGCGACCGAGGCATCGTCGCGGGCCTTGCCACGGGACCATGCCGACCTGTCGATTTCAGTGGCGTCCGCGGACGGACTCGCGGCCTATGCCGAGTTCTGCCGCTCGGCTTTGTTTGGGCCGGCGCAGAGTGCTGCCTGGGTCCAGAATTGGGCGGCCGAGACACGACCGGACCTGCTTGTCGCGACGCTGAGTGTCGAGGGCAAACCGGTTTTTTCGCTGGCGCTGGAGGTTGCCTCCAAGGGGCTGTTCCGGATCGCCCGCTTCATGGGTGGGCGCCACGCCAACGGCAACTTCGTCGCCGCGGACCCGAACTGGCTGGCCAAGGCGGATATACCGGCCCTCCGATCGGTACTGGCGGCCATCGCCAAGGCACGCCCGGACATCGATCTGGTCGCGCTCGAGCGGTTGCTGCCCGATCTCGACGGCGTCGCCAATCCGCTCGCATCGCTCGACCATTTTTCCAGCCCCAATCTGTCGCTGGCCGTCGATCTCGCCGGCGGCTTCGATGCGCTGCTTTCCCGCGCGAGCGGCAAACGCAAACGCAAGAAGCACCGGTCGCAGATCCGGAAATTCGAGGCCGTAGGCAGCTATCGGCGCATCGAGGCCCGCACCCCGGACGAGGTGGACACGCTGCTCGACGCCTTCTTCGAGATGAAGGAGCTCCGCTTCCGCAAGATGGGCATCGCCAATGTTTTTGGCGACGCGCAGGTACGCGGCTTCTTCCGCGCGCTGTTCATGCAGGCGCTTGCCGAGGACAAGCCTTCGTTCGTGCTGCACGGACTTGAGGTTGCCGGCAAGCTGCGCGCCATCACCGGTTCAAGCCGCTCGGGCAAACGCCTGATCTGCGAATTCGGAGCGATCGCCGAGGACGATCTCGGGCACGCCAGCCCCGGCGACTTCCTGTTCTTCGACAACATCCAGGAAGCCTGCGAGACCGGTTTCGAGGTCTATGACTTTTCGGTCGGAGATGAGCCTTACAAGCGGCTGTGGTGCGATATCGAAACGCGGCATTTCGAAGTGCTGGTCCCGTTGACCGTGAAGGGCCGCATGCTGGCGCTGACGCTTCGGCAAGGCGCGCGGCTGAAAGCCTTCGTCAAGAACAGCCCGATGATCTGGAAGCTGACCAAGGTGCTGCGCCGCAAAGCCGCCGGTCAGGCAGCGCCCTCGGAAGAAGATAGCTGACGCCATGAAGCCGATCATCCGCACACTGTCCCTGCAGGAACTGGGGCTTCTCGTCGACTGGGCGGCCGCGGAAGGCTGGAACCCAGGTCTTGAAGACCCGGCGATGCTCCAGGCGGCGGACCCCGAAGGCTTCATCGGCGCCTTTGTCGGCGACGACATGGCCGCGGCAATTTCGGCCGTGGCCTATGGAAGCGAATTCGGTTTCATCGGCCTCTACATCTCCCGGCCTGACATGCGCGGCATGGGCTACGGCAAGACGGTGTGGGACGCCGGCATGAAAAGGCTCGCTGGCCGGACCGTCGGCCTTGACGGCGTCGCCGAGCAGCAGGCCAATTACCGGCGCAAGGGCTTCGCACCGGCCTACGAGACCATCCGCTTCACCGGGCGCAAGGCAGGCCCGGCGGTCAGGGACGATGGGTTGCGGATGATTACAACGCAGCTCCTGTCCGATGTCATCGCCTATGACTCCCATTGTTTTCCGGCGCCCCGAGGCACCTTCCTGAAGCGATGGCTGCAGGAACCGCATCATGGGCTGGCGACAATCGGTTCGCGCGGCGTCACCGGCTTTGGCGTGGCGCGCCGCTGTCGATCCGGCTTCAAGATCGGCCCGCTGTTTGCCGACGATATGGAAACCGCTTTGCAACTCCTGGAGGGACTGGCCGGTGCCTGTGACGGTGGCGAGCTGCACATCGACGTCCCCGCCGACAACACCGGCTTCATAACTGCGCTCGATGCGGCCGGCTTTGCGCCGACCTTCACCACCACGCGCATGTACAAAGGTCCTGCCCCGGAACTGGACCTGCAAAGGGTGTTCGGCGTAACGACCCTGGAACTGGGATAGATCGGGCGAACCGCTGAACGGCTCCGCCAAGCGATCCGCGGCTCCCTCAGGCAGCGGCAGTGCGCCGTCCCGGCACCGGATTGCCGGGCGGTTCGTGGCCGAGCGGCGTCACCAGCGTCAGGTCGGGGTAGCCGTTCTCGATCAGCTTGACCGCAGCCTGCGTCACCTCATCGTCGGCCTCCAGCATGGAGAGAAAGACCTCGGTGGCATCGCCAGTCAGGCGGCCGATGCCTTGCGCGTCGGCCGGTCCGCACTCGACCAGGACGAGGTCGTAGGCTGTCGTCAGCGACTGCATGATGATCGGCAGCCGGTCGGCGGCACGCATGGCACGAACCGGATCGGCGGTTCCGACGGGAATGACGTGACAGTCCGAGTAGAGATCGGCGTGGATGACGTCGCTGAACTGCGCTTCCGAAGCGAGCAGGTTGGTGATGCCCGGGAAAAGGCCGCTGTCCAGCATCGGCCGCGAGGCGGCCCCCGACGCGGTGAGGTCCAGCAACAGCACGCGCAGGCCGGCGTCGGCGACCTCGCGCGCCACCAGGATCGCGGATGCAGCCGCCTCGTCGCCTTCCGGCGAGACGAATATGGCGCGCGCCGCACCGCTGGAGATCAGCTTTTCGGCAGCCTTCTCGATATCGATCTCGCCCAGGGTGGAACGCGCCGGTTCGGGCTCGACAGCCGTTTGCTCAGTCGCAGCCGTAGCGGGCATTGCGACCACGTCCTGCGCTTCGGCCATGGCCGGCATCGCGGCGGCATAGGGCTCCGCATCGGCTTCATCCGCACGTTCAGGCAGTTCCTGGCGAATGACAGGGTCCCGCAGGATGACAGGCTCGTGGCGGACAAATGGCTCGGAGACCGGCGTCTGGGCCACATGGGGCATCGCCACCTCATCGATCCGTTCGAAACGGGAACCGCTCGCCGGCCGCATCGCGCGGCCTGAAAACAGCTCCCGCAGAAGCGTCACTATGGCCATGATCAGCAGCGATGCGGCGAAAGCCGCGCCGACGATCGGCCCGACCTTCGGGAAATAGGCCTCGGAGGGAACAGAAGCCTTCGAGGCGATCCGGGCGTCGACCGGCAGATAGTTGCGATCCTGGCGCGATGCCGCTTCGCGGTAGTTGGTCAGGTAGAGCTCGAGTTGCTGTCGCTTGGCGGTCGCGTCGCGCTGCAGTGCGTCCAGATCGACCTGCTGTTCGCCGGCCTGCGCCGAAGCGGCTTTCAACGTGTTGACGTCTGCGACAAGCTGGTTCTCGCGGGCCTTTGCCGTCTCGGCCTGCATCAACAGGCCTTTCATGATCTTCTGGGCCTCGCTGCGGATCTGTGCGTCGAGATCGGACAGTTGCGATTTCAGCGCGCGAATGCGCGGATGATTGCCAAGCAGTGTCGTCGACAGATCGGCGATGTTGGAGCGCAATTCGACCTGTCGCTCACGCAAGCGCTGGATCAGGTCCGATGACAGAACCTCCGGCACGGCATCCAGCGAACCGCCATTCTGCAGCGCCCTGCGCACACCGTCGGCGGTCGCTTCCGCAGCGGCGCGGTTGGCGCGCACTTTCGACAGTTCGCTCGACAGTTCTGAAAGCTGCTGGGTGGCCAGCACCGAATTGTTGCCACCCATCAGAAGATCGGACTGGGCGCGATAAGCGGCGACCTTCGCCTCGGCATCCTTGACCTGCCGCTGCAGGTCGGCGATTTCCGGCGCCAGGAAGTCCGCCGCGGCGCTGTTCGATTCGAGCTTGGCCGCCCCTTGCCCCGCTATATAGGCGGCGGCGATCGCGTCTGGTGTGGCGGCCGCGAGCTTGGGATCTTCCGATGAGAACTCGATGGCAATGATGCGGGTCTTCTCGACGCCATAGACGTTGAGCTTCTCGTGCATTTTCTTGAGCACGCGCTCTTCCGTCGGAATTTCCATCGGGTCGCTTTTCAGGCCGACCAGGACCAGAGCGCGGCTCAGCGCCGACATGTCGAGCGCTTCATTGAACTCGGGCAGTTTTTCCAGACCGAGCTTTTGCGAGACCTGCTTGAGGATTTCGTTGGAGGAAATGATCTGGACCTGGGTGGCGACGCCCTGTTCGTCGAGAATAGGCTTGTCGGTGTCGTTGTTGTTGCTGGCCGGCCGCGTGTAGATGGATTCGCGCGGCGCGATCTCCACCTGCGTCTCGGCTTTGTAGTGCCGGGTTGCCAGCGAGGCGAAAGCGAAGGCCAGCCCGGTTGCCAACAGGACGACGAGGACTATACGCAGCCAGTTCCTCGCCAGGCTGGCGAAGAGCTGCCTGAGATCGACATCGACATCTGCGGCCGCGGACTGAACGGACATGCATCCCTACTCCGATACTGGGTCAGCACGCACCGTAAACAACTATGGTAACTCAGCCGTTAAGATCGTGGTAAGTTTCCGTTAGGGTTTACTGGCGGGTGACAAACAAAACCGCCAAAAATCACAAAAACTCTTGCCGATGCGCCACGTGTCGGCCGCTCCCTTTACCGGCCATTAACCCTAACAGGATGATAACGGACCTCGATCCCTAGAGTTGCTGCGACGTTGCAGCGACCAGTCGAAGGTACCTGTCCGGCCATGAAAAGCACTGCTTCCCTGTTTCGCGCGCTGCTTGCCGTATCGATGCTGGCTGGCTGTTCCAGCTACCGGCCGACGCCGGCCGCCTTCCATGAGGTGCTCGATCAGCCCTACCGTCTTGGCGCCGGCGACCGCGTCCGCGTGACCGTGTTCGAGCAGGACGGGCTGACCAACACCTACAGCGTCGATCAATCCGGCTATCTCTCCTTCCCGCTTGTCGGCGCCATACCAGCGCGCGGCCACACCGCGCAGCAAATGGAAAAGGAGATTGCCGACAAATTGCGGCAAGGCTATCTGCGCGATCCCGACGTTTCGGTCGAGATCGACCGCTACCGCCCGATCTTCGTCATGGGCGAAGTGGGTGCCGCCGGCCAATATTCCTATGTTCCCGGCCTGACGGTGCAGAAGGCGATCGCCATTGCCGGCGGCTTCACGCCGCGCGCCAACCAGGAAAGCGTCGACATCACCCGCGACATCAACGGCAAGGTGATGACCGGCCGCGTGGTCACCTCCGACCCGTTGCTGCCGGGCGATACGGTCTACGTCCGCGAACGTCTGTTCTGACAGATACCAAGTGGCGGACAGGCTCAGGATCGTCCATTGCTTTCGCTCACCCGTCGGAGGAATTTTCCGGCATGTGCGCGACCTGGCCGAGGCGCAGGTCGCCGCCGGGCATTCCGTCGGCATCGTCTGCGATTCGACGACAGGCGGCACGTTCGAGGAACATCTGTTCGAGCAGATGAAGGACTTGCTGGCGCTCGGCATTCATCGCACGCCGATGCAGCGCCACGTCGGTCCCGGCGACCTTGCCTCGGCCTGGCGCACGTACAGGATCATCAAGGAATTGCGGCCGGACGTACTGCATGGGCACGGCGCCAAGGGTGGCGCCTATGCCCGTCTGTTCGGCTCATTGTTGCGGGTATCAAGGTCTCGCGTAGCCCGCCTTTATTCGCCGCATGGCGGCTCGCTCCACTATGACGAGAACACGACCACCGGAAAGCTGTTCTTCGCGCTCGAGCGCTTCATGGCTCGCTTCACCGACTATCTGCTGTTTGTCTCGGACTATGAGCGGCGGACCTATCGCCACAAGGTAGGCGAGCCGCCCATTCCCAACACCCTCGTCTATAACGGCCTGCGCGCCACTGAATTCGAGCCGGTGATCACCGCGCCGGACGCAGCCGACCTGCTTTATATCGGCATGATGCGCGACCTGAAGGGACCGGACATCTTCATCGACGCATTGGCGCTCGCCGGCCCGCGGTTCGGCCGCGCGCTGACCGCGGTGATGGTCGGCGACGGCGACGACCTTCCGCGTTACCACGGGCAAGTGAAACGCCTCGGGCTCGAGCGCCATGTCCGCTTCCTGCCGCCGATGCCGGCCAGGGAGGCCTTTGCCCTTGCCGCGCTTATCATCGTTCCCTCGCGCGCCGAAGCCATGCCCTATATCGTCCTGGAAACGCTTGCCGCGGGAAAGTCGATGATCGCAACCGCGGTCGGCGGCATTCCGGAGATATTCGACATCGGTTCCCCCGCCCTGATCCGACCTGACCCGATCGAGCTCGCGGACAGGATGAGCCAGGCGCTGGCCGACCCGGCCGCCTATCGCGACCTGATGCCCGATAGCGCCAACCTCAAGGCACGCTTCGGCGCCGATGTGATGGCCGCCGACATCGAGAAGGCCTATTTCGCCGCGCTCGACACGTAGGCGCAGGACCAAGCCGTTCCAAAGCCATGCGTTGTTTCAAGGGTTTCTTAGCTCTCTTTTGCTATGACCGGGGGGAAGCTTGCGGAAAGCCCTCATGAACGAGATCGACCCCGCGCGCCGCTTTTCAGCAGAGGCGGTGCGTAAATTCGACGGCCCGGCCGACGGCGACACGCCAAGCGGCATGAACGATGTCGCCCGCCAGGTCGCCTCGCAGTACCGGCGCGATACGATGTCGCCGATCATGGTCAGCGGTGTCCTGCGCATGGTCGAATTCGGCTTGCTGTTCCTGTCCGGACTCGCCGTCTATTTCCACTATGTCGGGTTCTTCAACTATCTCGCCTGGCAATATCCGGTGACGATCGCAGCGGGCTCGTTCCTTGCCGTGGTGCTGCTCGACGTCACCGACTGCTACCAGATCGTCGCCCTGATGCGGCCCATCGCCAATTTCGGCCGCGTGCTGCTCGTCTGGGCCGGCACTTTCGCCCTGATGGCGCTGACGGCATTCGTCATGAAGATGTCGCAGGACTATTCGCGCCTTTTGTTCGGCAGCTGGTTCGTCATCGGCTTCGTTCTCATCTTCGGCCTCAGGCTGGTGATGTCGAAGCTGATCCGGGCCTGGGCGCGCGATGGCCGCATGGAGCGGCGCGCCGTCATCGTCGGCGGCGGCAAGGCGGCGGAAATCCTGATCCGCTCGGTCGAAAAGCAGCCCTACAACGATATCCGCATCTGCGGCATCTTCGACGATCGCGGCGACAAGCGCTCGCCGCCCATCGTCGCCGGCTACCCCAAGCTCGGCACCATTTCGGAACTGATCGAATTCGCCCGCATCGCCCGCATCGACATGCTGATCGTATCGCTGCCGCTGACCGCCGAATCGCGCGTTCTGCAGTTGCTGAAGAAGCTGTGGGTGCTGCCGGTCGACATCCGGCTTTCGGCGCATTCCAACGCGCTGCAGTTTCGCCCGCGCGCCTATTCCTACATCGGCGCGGTGCCGATGCTCGACATCTTCGACAAGCCGATCAACGACTGGGATTCGGTCGCCAAGCGCGCCTTCGACATTGTCTTCAGCCTGATCGGCATCGTCGTGTTCTCGCCGGTGATGCTGGCGACCGCCATCGCCATCAAGCTCGACAGCAAGGGGCCGGTGCTGTTCCATCAGAAGCGGCACGGTTTCAACAATGAGATCATCGAGGTCTACAAGTTCCGTTCGATGTATACGGACAAGGCCGATCCGACCGCCAAGCAGACGGTGACCAAGAACGACCCGCGCGTCACCCGCGTCGGCCGCTTCATCCGCAAGACCTCGATCGACGAGCTGCCGCAGTTCTTCAACTCGCTGCTGGGTTCGCTGTCGCTGGTCGGTCCACGCCCGCATGCCATCGCCGCACAGTCGCATAATTTGCTCTACAACGAGGTTGTCGACGGCTATTTCGCCCGCCACAAGGTCAAGCCCGGCGTCACCGGCTGGGCGCAGATCAATGGCTGGCGCGGCGAGATGGACACCAACGAGAAGATCCGCATGCGAACCGAGTATGATCTCTTCTACATCGAGAACTGGTCGCTGCTGTTCGATTTGCGGATTCTGTTCCTCACGCCGCTCCGGCTGCTCAACACGGAAAACGCCTATTGAGCGCGATCAGCCATGATCTGCCGCGCGCGGCGGTCAACGCCAAGCTGGTCGCGCTGATTTCCTCGGGCGCGGTCTTCCTCGGCATTCTGCTGTCCGGCTTCGTCATCAGCGAGCCGGCGCCCTATGAGCTCTACATGGCCGGGCTGATCGCCATCTGTGCGCTTTTCGGCTTGCGGATTTCCCGCGCGGCCACGCCGCTGCTGGTGCTGCTGGTGACGATGAACATCGGCGGCATGATCTCTATGACGCAGATGGCGGACCTCGCCAACACACCGCTCTATCTCGCCGTCTCGCTGTTTCTCGCCTTCAGCGCGGTGTTCTTCGCATCGATCACCGCCGTACAGCCGGGCCTCTACCGATTGATCTTCATTGCCTATGTGGTTTCGGCCGTGGCCACCTCGCTGCTTGGCATTGCAGGCTACTTCCATGCCTTTCCGGGCGCGGAGATGTTCACCAAATACGATCGTGCCGCCGGCGCCTTCCAGGACCCGAACGTGTTCGGCCCCTTCCTGGTGCTGCCCGGCATCTATCTGCTCTATCTGCTTTTGACCGGACCGGTGACACGCATGCCGCTGCTGGCGGTACCACTGCTGATCATCACCGCCGGCATCTTCTTTTCCTTCTCGCGCGGTGCCTGGGGCATGTTCGCCGTTTCGGCCGTCCTGCTCACCGGCTGCCTGTTCCTGCAGAGCGCCAGCGGAATGTTCCGGCTGCGCGTGGTGGTGATGACGATTGCAGCACTGGCGCTGCTGGTCGTCGCCATGATCGTCATCCTGCAGCTGCCCGGCGTCTCGGAGATGTTCTCCAACCGTGCCCATCTCGAGCAGAGCTACGACACCGCCCGCCTCGGCCGTTTCGCCCGCTACGGCATCGGCTTCCAAATGGCGATGGAGCATCCGTTCGGCATCGGCCCGCTGGTCTTCGGCACGATCTTCGGTGAAGACACCCACGACATCTGGCTGAAGATGCTGATGGATTATGGCTGGCTCGGCTTCGTGTCGTTCCTGGCGCTCGTCTTATGGACGATAGCAGCCGGCTTCCGCATCCTGCTGCGCGACCGGCCGTGGCAGCCCTATCTCCTGTGCGCCTATGTCGCCTTTATCGGCAATATCGGGCTCGGCACCTTCATCGACATCGACCACTGGCGCCACGTCTATCTGCTGCTCGGCCTGATCTGGGGCGCCATCGCGCTGGAATACAGCCATCAGCGGCTGTTGCGGCCTGCCTTGCAGGGCTCGCCGGCACCGGCAATCGCAGCGGGATAAAAGTCGCGGAATTCGGTTGACCCGCACGGGGTTATCACGATACATCGCGACCGGTCCGGAGTGTAGCGCAGCCCGGTAGCGCACTTGACTGGGGGTCAAGGGGTCGTCGGTTCGAATCCGGCCACTCCGACCAATTCAAAGCAGGACTTGCCCCCGAAGTCCGCCCCTCCAGATGCCCCGGTCAGCCCGGCCAAATCTCGGATCTGGGCAACCATGTCCTCTCCCATTTGAACTCCGGCTTGGGCGCCAACTCTACCCTTGGCACACATCAACCCATTCAGCCCCAATGAGCTCAACCATGCGCTGCGGCGCAATCCGCACGGCCGCATTGGTGGCGCCGGCAGCGGGCACGACTTCGTCGAATTCGCGCAGCGACACGTCACAATAGACCGGCAGCGGCGCCGGCAGGCCGAACGGGCAGACGCCGCCGACCGGATGGCTGGTTGCTTCGACAACCTCGGTGGCGTCGAGCATACGCGGCTTGCCGCCGAACTGGTCCTTGAACTTGCGGTTGTCCAGCCTGGCGATGCCGCTGGTCACCACCAGCATGGTGCGGTCGCCGACGCGCAGGCAGATCGTCTTGGCGATCTGGGCCGGCAGCACGCCATGCGCCTCGGCCGCCAGGGCCACCGTCGCCGAGCTCGCCTGCGTGACGATGACATGGATGTCCGGCGCATGGGCGGCGAAGAAGGCACGAACGGATTCCAGGCTCATATCGAAAAACCGACGGTTCAAAAACGTTATGGACGGCGGATTACGGTCCAGCAGCCAGACGCATAGGCACGTGCGATAGACAGATCGGCAAGTGCCAGGCTGAAGCAAAGCGCTGCGGCAGGTACAAAGAAACCCGCCAAGGGGCCTTGGCGGGTTCTCTGGAATGCATGGTGCGGATCTACGCCAGCGATCGACCTTGCGCCGCCGGCGTCGGCGCAGCCGGGGTGATCAGAGCCTCCTGGGGAAGGTGAAGCGCGGACACAATACGACGCAGCTTCGACGGGTCGGTCACTCTCCCGCTTTCGATATCCTCAATCTCGTCCACCGCCAGGCCGCATGTCAGGGAGAGCTCTTCCACGCTGTAACCGCGGGTCTCCCGCATCGCTCTGAGGGTGTTGTAATCTGGCCCGCTCCCGTTGGTTGCCGGTTCGGAGTGGGGTTCGCTTTTCGCATTATGGGGCATTGGCAACTCCATGACTGAAAGAGTTTGATCAAATGAGGAGTGTTGCCTGAGACGGTCGGGAAGATGCCCTCTCGCCGGCGATTTGCCAAGAGCCAAAAGGGCCGTCACGGGATCGTGAACCAGGCGCCTGGCGCGGCCCTCTCGCGTACACGTCGCGATCAAGTTGTTTTGAAGGTCCGATCGGCCTTTTGCCGGCAGTTTCGCCGCGCACGTTCGTTATCTCCGGGTCGCTGGCGTGAAACCATCCGGTTCCAGCCAGCTCGTTCCCGGAAGGATTTTTGCAATGAACTTGAAGACATTCATGGTCGTGCTCGGCACGATTTCCAGCCTTTCCGTCGCCGGCGCGGGCGCCGCCCAAGCCGCAGACGCGCTGCGTGTGCGCGGCACGGTGGTCAGTTTTGAGCCCACGCTGCTCACCGTGAAAACCCGCCAGGGCGATACCGACGCGATCAAGCTCAAGGCTGGCTGGAAGATCTCGGGCGTCGCCAACGCCTCGGCAAAGGACATCAAGCAGGGGGATTTCCTCGGCATTGCCTCCGTTTCGAAAGCGGATGGCGGCAGCGGCGCCCTGGAGGTGGTGGTCTTTCCGGCCGCGCTGAAAGGCACTGGCGAGGGCGACCGTCCCTGGGACCTGCAGCCAAACAGCCGGATGACCAACGGCACCGTCGCCGACGTTACCGATATAAGCGGGCGATCCGTCACCCTGACCTATGACAATGGCCAGACCAAGAAGATTTCGATCCCCGACACCACGCCCGTCGTGACCTTCGCGCCGGCGACGCCTACCGACCTCAAGCCGGGTGCGACGGTCTTTGTCACCGCTGAGCGGGGCAGTGACGGCGCGCTGAGCGCCAGCCGCGTCGTGGTCGGAAACAACGGCGTCGTGCCGCCGATGTAGTGGGACGGGCGGCCAATGGCCGCCTCTCGATCTTGCCGTGCATGGTGGCAGGAGGCTGAATTGGGCAGAAACAGTACAGAAACAAAATTCTACAATCGGGAAATACTGACGAAAAAATTCAGGCGCGTAATTCCATTCGCGGCGGCCGGGCTATCGCCCCGATCCATACGCCCGCGAAACAAAAGGAAACGATCCATGAAGAAGTCCCTCCTCTCGGCCCTCGGGCTTGCAGTTGCATTGGCTTTCACGGTGCCCGTCATCGGTGCGACGAGTGCGGATGCCGCCCCGATGGCAAAGCATCATCGTCACCACCATCATCATCGCCACCATGTCCGCCACCACCATCATCACCGCCACCACCACCATGTGATCGGAAACAAGGCCTAAGCTCCGCAGACCGCCACCGAGAAGACCGGCCTTGGCTTCCTGTCCAAGGCCGGCTACTCCGCCCCGCGAGGCTCGATCGCGGATCGACAATTCACGCAAATCCAATGCGCGACGCCGGTGAGATCGTCATCCCGGCGCTGGCTATGGCACCACCACCAATCCGGCGTTCACCGGCGAATCGAGCGGCTCTGGCGGCTTGACCAATCCGCATTCCTGCGCCGGCGACACAGAGGTGTTGGGCGCCTCTATGCCGACACGCTCCTCGCCAGATGCCGGAGCGACAACAGACATGGCCGCTCGCAAGGAAAATGACGGATCACCTTAGGGCGAGCCGTCACTTCTTCTTGCTCGTATCTGTGGGATTTGGGTTTTAGAATTCAGCGCCGGCTGAACAGCAGACTGGCGACAAGACCGAGCACCACAAGGCCCACTGCGGCGGCAGCTGCCGGATGGTCGCGGGCCGACTTCTCGATCACCCTGCCCTGTTTGCGGATTGCCGGCATGGCATCGTGCAGGCGGCCGGCAAGATCGGAATAGGTGTCGAGCGCGGCATCGCGACCGTCCTCGTAGTAGGCGCCGCCTCGCCTCGCCACAGCCCTCTTCAAGCTGGCCAGTTCCTTGCTGAGAACCGCGACCTGCCTGTCGAGATCGATGTCCGAGAGGGTCGAAAATGATGCCATGGTATGTTTCCTTCACTTGCAGAAGGAAGCGTAACGCCTCACCCGAAGACGGGTTCCGGTTTTCGAACTATCGATGTCGCGTCGGGCTGCGGTCAGCGCACCTGGTCAAGCAGGCGCTTGCATTCCAGGAGGTCGAACAGCGCCTCCTGCAGCAAGGCCCTGTTGTCGCGCGAGAGTTTCGATGCATCCGGCTGCACCGGACCGTCCTCGTCGCTCTTGCCCAGGCCGAAAAAGCGGCGGCTGGGCTTCACCCGCGGCTGGCCGACCAGTTCGTCGTCCATGCCACGCGGCTGGGCCGCCGGCGTCAGCGGCACTTGGTCAGCCTGCCTTCGCTGTGAGATCGCCTCGACGGCGGCCATGTCGCCATTGCCGATGGCAACCAGGAAATGGTTGCCGTTCTCGCGCAACAGCTTCTGCACGCCCTTGATGGTGTAGCCCTGGTCGTAGAGCATGTGGCGAATGCCCTTGATCAGTTCGACATCCTGCGGCCGGTAGTAACGACGGCCGCCGCCGCGCTTCATCGGCTTGATCTGGTTGAAACGCGTTTCCCAGAAACGCAGCACATGCTGCGGCAGATCGAGATCTTCGGCGACCTCGCTGATGGTACGAAAGGCGTCGGGGCTCTTGTCCATGGGCGAATCCTCACGCTGGACGATGATCCGGCCTACCTGCCGAATCGGGGCTTATTTCAGCGGTTTATGAAGCAATATTCAAGCCCGGCGTCATGGCGGCGGCAGTTTTCAACCGCGCAATGGACTACTTGCCGCTTTTGGCCTTGCCGCTCTGATGGGAGCGCAAGATACGGCTCTTCAGCACATTCGACGACTTGAAGGTCATCACCCGACGCGGCAGGATCGGCACTTCCTCGCCGGTCTTGGGATTGCGGCCGATGCGTTCGTTCTTGGAGCGGACGTGGAATGTCGCGAAGGACGACAGCTTCACCGTTTCGCCGCGCACGATGGCTTCGCAGATTTCATCCAGCACCGCTTCGACGAGCTCGGCCGATTCAGTGCGCGACAGGCCGACCTTCCGGTAAACTGCCTCGGCAAGGTCGGCGCGCGTAAGTGTCTTTCCCCCCATGCGACCGTCCCATCAGCTCAAAACATAAAATTCGGCACAACAACGGCAGAGCCTAAGTAATTGATCCGTCAAGGTCAAGGACCGAAACTGGACCGTTCGGCACTTACCAGCGAACCAGGACAGCGCCCCAGGTGAAGCCGCCACCCATCGCTTCCAGGAGGACGAGATCGCCCTTCTTGATGCGGCCGTCGGCGACGGCCACCGACAGCGCCAACGGCACGGAAGCAGCCGAGGTGTTACCGTGCAAATCGACCGTAACCACCACCTTTTGCTCAGCTATCCCGAGCTTCTTGGCGGAAGCGTCAATAATTCGTTTATTGGCCTGGTGGGGCACGAACCAGTCGAGATCATCGGCCGAGATACCGGCTTGCGCGAACGTCGCCTCGATGACGTCGGTGATCATGCCGACCGCATGCTTGAAGACTTCGCGACCCTCCATCCGGAGATGGCCAACCGTACCCGTGGTCGACGGCCCGCCGTCGACGAAAAGCTTGTCCTTGTGCGTGCCATCGGAGCGCAGGCTGGCCGCCAGAACGCCATGGTCGGCGATCGTGCCCGCCCCCTCGCCTGCTTCCAGAATCATGGCGCCGGCGCCGTCGCCGAACAGCACACAGGTCGAGCGGTCGCTCCAGTCGAGGATGCGCGAGAATGTTTCCGAACCGATCACCAGGACACGCTTGGCCAGGCCGCCGCGGATGTAGAGATCGGCGGTGGTCACGGCATAGACGAAGCCCGAACAGACCGCCTGCAGGTCGAAGGCAAAGCCGTGATGCATGCCGAGCCGGTTCTGGATCTCGACGGCGGTGGCCGGGAATGTGTTGTTTGGCGTCGAGGTCGCCAGCACGATCAGATCGATGTCGGCGGGCGTGAGGCCCGCATTGGCAAGTGCGGCACGTGCCGCTGCTTCCCCGAGCGAAGCCGTGGTCTCGTCGTCACCAGCGATATGTCGCTGGCGAATACCGGTACGCTGGGCGATCCACTCGTCAGAGGTCTCGACCATGCCTTCGAAATCGGCATTCTTCATGATTCGGCGGGGCAGCGCGGCGCCCGTGCCGCGCACGACTGATCTGATCAAAGTTCTTTCCTATTCCTTTGCGTCGGTGACGACGTCGGATTTCCTAGCTGACAGGGCACGCGGGTTGCGCGCATGAAACAGGTCCAGATCGGCCTCGATGCGGTCGAGTAGGTTGTTGCGGACCATGTCATAGCCGAGTTCGATCGCGGCGGCGAACCCGTCAGAATCAGCACCGCCATGGCTTTTGACGACGATGCCGCTCAGCCCCAGGAAAACGCCGCCATTGGAGCGGCCGACATCCATCTTTTCGCGCAGGCGATCGAAGGCGCCCTTGGCGAAGATATAGCCGATCCTGGCCATCAGAGTCCGGCTCATCGCGGCGCGCAGATAGCCACCGATCTGGCGCACCGTGCCTTCCGCCGTCTTCAGCGCGATGTTGCCGGCAAAGCCTTCGGTGACGACGACGTCGACCACGCCCTTGCCGATATCGTCACCCTCGACGAAACCGTGATAGTTCATCGAGGCCATGTTGGCTTCGCGCAGCATGCGCCCGGCCTCCTTGACCTCTTCCTGGCCCTTGATCTCCTCGACGCCGACATTGAGCAGGCCGACGCTGGGCCGGGCTATGCCGAAGACCGAGCGCGCCATGCCGGTGCCGAGAATGGCAAAATCAATGAGCTGTTGCGCATCGGCCCCAATGGTCGCGCCGACGTCCAGCACCACGCTTTCGCCGCGCAATGTCGGCCAAAGGGCTGCGATCGCCGGGCGATCGATGGTGGCCATGGTGCGCAGGCAAAATTTCGACATCGCCATCAGCGCGCCGGTGTTGCCGGCGGAAATGCAGGCGTCGGCCGTGCCGGCCTTGACCGCTTCGACGGCCTTCCACATTGATGACTTCCAGCGGCCGTGGCGCAGCGCCTGGCTCGGCTTGTCGTCCATCCTGACCGCAATTTCGCAATGGAAGAATTCACTGATCTCGGCGAGCTTGGGAAATTTGGCAAGCTCCGGGCGCACGACCTCCTCACGCCCGAAGATGACGAAGCGGATGTCGGGACGACGGGTCGCGACCGTCATGAGCGCTGGAATGACCACGGCTGGTCCGTGATCGCCGCCCATGGCATCGATGGAAATCCTGATCACGCGGTATTTATCTCACGGTTAGGCGGCAGGTCGCTTTAGCGACCGCGAAGGTTCGGCGAAAATAACGGTTTTGGGCTGCCGCACAACCGACTTTTCCGTCGCGGGCGAGCTTTTCAGGATTTTCCCAGCAAGGATCGCAGTTTTTGCTGAAATTCATTCTCCGCCGGTTCGTTCTCGCTGCCGGTGTTGAGCGATGCGCCCTGCTTGCGCGGATAGGGGTCGATGGCGAGCCCGAAATACTGTTCGGCGATTGCCCCGACATCGATCGTGTCACCGGAAAATGTCTCTGGACTGTCAGGGCCTTCCGCGTCGAGCAGGATCTCGCCGCCACCATCGAAACCCTGCCGTCCAAGCTTGGAATCCTCGGGCAGCAGCAGCGCTTCGACCGGTTCGTCGATATGCGCCTCGACAGGCTCGAGCGTGACGATGCAGGCCTGGGTGATGTCGGCTTCGACGCGACCGCTTATCTTCACGCCATTGCGCTTCCACGACGCGACCAGAAGCTCGGCGCGATAGGATTCGACCGAAATCAGCCCGTGCTCCTCGGCCAGTGCCGCACGCTGCGCGGCATCGGCCTCGATAACCAGCGGCAGGCCCTTCTGCGGCAGGCGCGTAACGTTTGCCCGGAAGGAGACCGGGCTTTGCGGGTCAACATGCTTCATTGTTCAACCTCCTTGGCGGCGGGAAAGGTCAGCGTGCCGGAGACAATCGATTCGGATGTCTGCGCGGCCAGATGACTGCGCGCGTCGGTAACATAGTTGGCCAGCAGCGATGCTTCCAGCCAGGCGCCCGCGTCGGGCCGGACATTGCGGGCAAGAGCCGCGGTCAGCCCTTCATGGTCGTTTCTTTTCAGGGCATCGTCATAGGCAGCGGTTCGGCCATAAAACATCTTTGCCAGCTTTTTCATGCGTTTGGGCACGCCCACGTCGCCAATGCCCAATTCCCGCAACGAATGGTCGACGTCGAGGAAGAACTCGTCGATCAGCACCTGGGCGACCTCTTGCGCCGCACCGCCCTCCCCGCGCAACCTGTGCTGGAACAGGAACATGTGCAGCGACAGCATCTCGAAACGGCCAAGCGGCGTGTCTGGCACATTCCAGTGGGAATAAAACACGGTCTGCCGCGCCGCCGCCACGATTTGTGCGTAAAGCGCCTCGGTGATAGCGCGGTTGGCGTAGCGTTCGCGGCCAAAAAAGCGCTGGAACATTGGGGATGGTCTCCTGGGGACCGTTTGTTGAAGTGGGCTTGTTGCATCGGCAAGCAAGCTGGTTTACCGGTTTCGCGGCCCAGCGCAAGTTGCGGCCAGCTAATGGAGTTGTTGTTGCGCGCGCTGAATTTCAAGTCGACCTTCTCGTCCAGGCCCGCCGGCGCGATCTCGCTGCTGATGATCGTTTCGGCACTGTCCGCCTGCCACACCTCCAAGATGATCGGCGACCTCAGCCCAAGTGAGACGCTGACGCAAGGTTACGTCATAGACCAGCAGGCAATCGACCTGGTGCCGGTCGGTTCGAGCCGCGAGCAGGTGCTTCTGGCGCTCGGCACGCCGTCGACGACCGCGACCTTCGACAACGAGGCCTTCTATTACATTTCGCAGACGCGCAAGCGCTACGTCGCCTTCGACAAGCCACGGCTGATTGACCAGCATGTGCTGGCGGTCTATTTCGGCGCCGATGGCCGCGTCACCCAGATCGCCAATTACGGGATGAAGGACGGCAAGATGTTCGACTTCATCTCGCGCACCACACCGACCGGCGGCAAGGACCAGAACTTCCTCAGCCAGATCATCAACGGTGCCAGCAAGCTGGCACCCAGCATTCCGGGCGGCGGCGTCTAATTCCTTTCGGCTTTCATTCCGGAAGCCTCATCATCTCAGGCGACCAAAAACCCGCGGGAGCGATCCTGCGGGTTTTTGTTATGGGGATCGGTCACCGGTGTGGCCGTGGCCAAGGAAACGCGAGCCGAGCCTGGATGAGATGCTTGCACACCACGCACTGGAGGACCCAGGCGAAGCGAAGCGCTGAAGGGTCGACGTTGTCATCGCTTCAACAAAAAACCCGCGGGATCGCTCCCGCGGGTTCTGTTTTCGAGTGGATGCTTTTGATCAGCCGTGCGCGAGCACGGCCAGCAGCAAGAGCGCGACGATGTTGGTGATCTTGATCGCCGGGTTGACGGCCGGGCCAGCGGTGTCCTTGTAGGGATCGCCGACCGTGTCGCCGGTCACCGAAGCCTTGTGCGCCTCGGAACCCTTGAGATGCTTGACGCCGTCCTTGTCGACAAAGCCGTCTTCGAAGGACTTCTTGGCGTTGTCCCAGGCACCGCCGCCAGAGGTCATCGAGATGGCGACGAACAGGCCGTTGACGATGACGCCGAGCAGCGAGGCACCAAGGGCGGCAAAGGCGGACGCCTTCGAGCCCGAGATCAGCAGCACGCCGAAATAGACGACGAGCGGCGCCAGCACCGGCAGCAGCGACGGGATGATCATTTCCCTGATTGCCGCCTTGGTCAGCAGGTCGACCGCGCGTGCGTAGTTCGGCTTCGAGGTGCCAGCCATGATGCCCGGATCCTCGCGGAACTGCTTGCGCACTTCCTCGACGATGGCGCCCGCCGCGCGGCCGACGGCCGTCATGGCGATGCCGCCGAACAGATACGGGATCAGACCGCCGAAGATCAGGCCAGCGACGACGTATGGGTTGGAGAGATCGAAGGAGATCTCGCCCATGCCCTGGAAGTAGGGATATTTGTCGCCATTGGCGGCAAAGAACTTCAGGTCGTTAGAGTAGGCGGCAAACAGCACCAGTGCGCCGAGACCGGCCGAACCGATGGCGTAACCCTTGGTCACCGCCTTGGTGGTGTTGCCGACCGCGTCGAGCGCGTCGGTGGACTGGCGCACTTCCTTGGGCAGGCCGGCCATTTCGGCAATGCCGCCGGCATTGTCGGTGACCGGGCCGAAGGCATCGAGCGCAACGATCATACCGGCAAGACCGAGCATCGTCGTGACGGCGATCGCCGTACCGAAGAGGCCGGCAAGCTGATAGGTCGAGATGATGCCGCCGACAATGACGATCGCCGGCAGCGCCGTCGATTCCAGCGAGACCGCAAGGCCCTGGATGACGTTGGTGCCGTGACCGGTGACCGACGCCTGGGCGATAGAGTTGACCGGGCGCTTGTTGGTGCCGGTGTAGTATTCGGTAATGACCACGATGAGACCGGTCACCACGAGGCCGACCAGGCCGCATATGAACAGGTTCTTGCCGGTGATGACCATGCCGGCGACGGTGCCGATCTCGCCCCAGCCGAGGGTGACATGGGTGGCGACGCCGAGGCCGACGATGGACAGCAGGCCGGTGACGATCAGGCCCTTGTAGAGTGCGCCCATGATCGAGCCGTTGGAACCGAGCTTGACGAAGAAGGTGCCGACGATCGAGGTCAGGATGCAGGCGCCGCAGATAGCGAGCGGATAAAGCATGGCTGCACCCAGAACGGCGGTACCGCCAAAGAAGATGGCAGCCAGAACCATGGTGGCGACAACGGTCACCGCATAGGTTTCGAACAGGTCAGCGGCCATGCCGGCGCAGTCGCCGACATTGTCGCCGACATTGTCGGCGATGGTGGCCGGGTTGCGCGGATCGTCTTCGGGAATACCGGCTTCGACCTTGCCGACGAGATCGCCGCCGACGTCGGCGCCCTTGGTGAAGATGCCGCCGCCGAGACGGGCGAAGATCGAGATCAGCGATGCGCCGAAGCCGAGCGAGACCAGCGAGTCGATGACGATGCGATCATTGGGCTGGAGGCCCATGAAGTGGGTCAGGATGAGGTAGTAGATCGAAACGCCGAGCAAGGCCAGGCCAGCAACCAGCATGCCGGTGATGGCGCCCGATTTGAACGCGATGTCGAGGCCGGCAGCGAGGCTGTTCGATGCGGCCTGCGCCGTACGAACATTCGCGCGAACGGAGACATGCATGCCGATGAAGCCGGCGGCGCCTGAAAGCACTGCACCGATCAGGAAGCCGATCGCGGCGGTGATGGACAGCAGCCACCAGGCGAGCACGAGGACGACGACGCCAACGATGGCGATGGTGGTGTACTGACGCGCCAGATAGGCCTGTGCGCCCTCGCGGATAGCCGCGGAGATTTCCTGCATGCGTGCATTGCCCTGATCGGCCGCAAGGACCGAACGTGTCGCCCAGATGGCGTAAAGGATTGAAAGCAGGCCGCAGGCGATGACGGCGGAAATAATTGTCATTGCCGGATTTTCCTCGATTGATGGCCCAAAAGAACCCCTCCCTGGGCCGTTGAGACAAAGACCGGATTCCGTGCACGGAATCCGCCTCTTCGCAGCGGTGTATGCGAAACAGGGCTGCGAACGTCAAGATATTGTTCGGTTTTTGCCCGGCTTTCGCCTAAATGGTTGGGGCCAAGCGGCGGCTGCCGTTAGCACTCTCCTATTAGATCGATTGAAATCGGCCTTGACGCAAGACGCGGCTACTCGGTCTCCCGGCCCATGCGGCGCGCCGTGTAGCGCTCGATCGCCGATAGACCGTCATAGATCAGCACGGCAAGGGCTGCCACGATCAGGCCGCCCTGCAGGACGAAGGCGAGATTGTTGGACAACAGCCCGGCGATGATCACTTCGCCCAGCGTTTTGGCTGCCACGGTCGAACCGATGGTCGCGGTGGCAAGACTGATCACCACCGACAGCCTGATGCCGCCGAGAATGATCGGGGCGCTGAGCGGCAGCTCGACCTTGGTGAGCCTTTGCCAACCGGTCATGCCGGCGCCGCGCGCCGCCTCGACGACATTGGCCGGCAGCGTCGTCAGGCCGGTCAGCGCATTTTCGAAGATCGGCAGCAGGCCGTAGAGAAACAGGGCGATCAGCGTCGGCTTCTCGCCGAAGCCGACCGCCGGCACGGCGAGTGCCAGCACCGCCACCGGCGGAAAGGTTTGACCGATGTTGACCAGGCTGCGCGATAGCGGCAGGAATTCGGCGCCGGCCGGCCTGGTGACCAGGATGGCAAGCGCCACCGCGACGATGGTTGCGGCCACGGTGGCGATCAGAACCGTGCGTAAATGCAGCAAGGTCAGCGTCAGCAGACTGCCCTGGTTGTAGATCACCGGCGCATTGTTTTCGGTCAGCGGCTTCAGCAGCGGCTCGAACCAGCCCGGATTGGTGACGAAGGCAACGAGCAGCACCACCAAGGCTAGCCTGAGCAGCGATGGAAGCCAGGCCTTCATGCCGGCCTCGCCGCGCGCTTCACCAGCCCGTCGACGGTCACGCGGCCAAGCGGCTTGCCGTCGGTGCCTGTGACCGGCAGCGCCGGCCGACCCGACCACAACAATTCGGCCAGCGCGTCGCGCTGGCTGGCATCGCCGGGGATCGCCTCGCCTTCGGCGGAGCCCTTCTCCACGGCATCGCGGACCCGGCCTAGCGACAGCAACCGGAATGGCCGCTCGCTGGCGCCAATCAGGGTCTCGACGAAGGCGCTTGCCGGCTTTGCCAGGATCTCGGCGGGCTTGGCGTATTGCACCAGCTTGCCGGCATCCATGACCGCGATCTTGTCGCCCATATGCACGGCCTCTTCCATGTCGTGGGTGACGAGGATGATGGTGGTGCCGAAGCGCTTCTGGATCGCCAGCAGATCCTCCTGCGCCTTGGTGCGGATGATCGGGTCGAGGGCGCCGAACGGTTCGTCCATCAACAGCACGTTGGGCTCGGCGGCGAGTGCGCGGGCAACGCCGACGCGCTGCTGCTGGCCGCCGGACAGTTCGTGCGGATAGCGCGGCCCGAAGGCTTCGGGATCGAGCTGATAGAGCGTCATCAGCTCGTCGACCCGGGCCTTGATACGGTCCTTGTCCCAGCCAAGCAGCACCGGCACGGTGGCAATGTTCTGTGCCACCGTGCGATGCGGAAACAGGCCGTGGCCCTGGATGGCGTAGCCGATGCTCCGGCGCAACTCGTAGCCGGGCAGCGAACGATTGTCGGCGCCGTCGAGCTTGATGATGCCCGAGGTCGGCTCGACCAGCCGGTTGATCATGCGCAGCAGCGTCGTCTTGCCGGAACCGGACGTGCCGACAATGACGGCGATGGTGCGCGGCTCGATGACCATCGACACGTCATCGACCACGGTCGTCGCGTCATAGCGCTTGGTGATGCCTTCGATCTCGATCATGCCGTTTCAACCCTGCGCTTGGTGGCGGTCATTTCGATCACCGCATCGAGGATGATGGCGGCGGCAAAGGCGAGCGCGACCGTCGGCACGGCGCCGAGCAGCACAAGGTCCATTGCCGTCTGACCCACACCCTGGAAGACGAACAGGCCGAAACCGCCGCCGCCGATCAGCGCGGCAATGGTGGCGAGGCCGATGTTCTGCACCAAAACGATGCGGATGCCGGTGAGGATGACAGGAAAAGCCAGCGGAAACTCGACCCCGAACAGGCGCTGCCTGTCGGTCATGCCCATGCCGCGCGCCGCGTCGTTGGCCGCGCGCGGCACGCCGGCGAGACCGACCACCGTGTTGGCCACCACCGGCAGCAGCGAGTAAAGGAACAGCGCCACAAAAGCCGGTGCGGTGCCGATGCCGCGAATGCCGAGCGCGGCAGCTCCCGGCACATGCGTGGCAACCCAGCCGAGCGGCGCGATCAAAAGGCCGAACAGCGCGATCGAGGGAATGGTCTGGATGATGTTGAGCACGTTGAGGACGCCGGCGCGCAGACTTTCGACACGATGGCAGAGAATGCCGAGTGGTAAGCCGACGATCACCGCGGCGGCCAGCGAACCGAGCGCCAGCGTCACATGCTTGGAGCCCTCCGCCCAGAAACTGTCGGCGCGGTTGAAATATTCCTTCTGGATCGACAGATTGTCCCAGCTTCCCGAAATCAACAGCAGCCCGATCGCCAAAGCCGCGACCACAAGCACGCCAACCCGCGCCAATGGCGACAGGTTCAGCCTTGTCAGCACGTCGGCGAGCAAAAGCATGAAGGCAAAGATCAGAATCCAGAAACCGGAGGCTGGCGAAACTCTGGCGAAGGTGTTGCCCGCCGGCGTGAGAAATGTTCCGGCGACACCGATCAGCAGCGCGAGCGCGGCAAGCGCCATCACGCTGGCGGCAAGGCGCAGCGCAAGCGGTGTCTTGAACAGCGCGATGAGCGCGGCGACAACGATGATGGCGAGCAGCAACGTCCCGGTCGTCACCGGCAGCGCCTCGAGAATCGAGCGCGCCTGGCCGGGGACGATGCGGTTGGCACGGAACGTGGCAAAGGGCGCGGCAAAAGCCGCGTAGGCTGATATCGCGGCGATGACCACGCCGAGCTTGTCGAAGCGGGGAGTCATGGTTGCCCCTCATGAGGGGCAATTTGCCACATCGCGCAGCTTTCTTTGGGGATTGGCGAAAACCGACGCGATATCCGATCTCCCCCCTTGCGGGGGAGATGGCCGGCAGGCCAGAGGGGGGTGTGAAGGATCGCCAACTTTCGGGTGTCGGCTTGTTCAGAAGCAACCCTGTCGAGGCACGCACCTTTGACGGGTTGGGAGGTCGGCGGGACAGCACCCCCCTCTGTCCTGCCGGACATCTCCCCCGCAAGGGGGGAGATCAGCAGCTTCCAGAGGGGGGTGCCTTGCACCGGTGTCACTGACTACTTCAAAAACCCGTTCTTCTTCAAAAAGTCCTCGGCGACGCCCTTGACCGGCTCGCCGCCGACCTGCACGCGACCGTTCAGCTCCTGCAGCGTGACGAGGTCGAGCTTGGCGAAGACCGGCTTCAGCAGCGTCTCGATCTCGGGATGTTCCTTCAGCACCGCTTCGCGGATGATCGGCGCCGGCTGGTAGACCGGCTGCACGCCCTTGTCGTCGTCGAGCACGACGAGGCCGGACGGTGCGATGCCGCCATCGGTGCCGTAGACCATGGCTGCATTGGCGCCGTTGGTCTGGTTGGCGGCCGCTGCGATGGTTGCCGCCGTGTCGCCGCCCGAAAGGGTGATCAGTTGGTCCGGCTTCAGCGTGAAGCCATAGGTGGTCTGGAAAGCCGGAAGTGCAGCCGCCGAATTGACGAACTCGGCGGAAGCCGCCAGCACCACCTGACCGCCGCCCGCGACATATTTGCCGAAGTCGGTGAGCGTGGCAAGTTTGTTGGTCTCGGCGACTTCCTTGCGCAGCGCGATCGCCCAGGTGTTGTTTGCGGGCGACGGCGACAGCCAGACGATCTTGTTGGCGTCGTAGTCGAGCTTCTTGGCCGTTTCATAGGCCTTGGCGGCGTCTTTCCAGACCGGGTCGTCGGCCTTTTCGAAGAAGAAAGCGGCGTTGCCGGTATATTCGGGATAGATGTCGATCTCGCCGGCGGTGATCGCCTTGCGCACCACCGGCGTGCCACCGAGCTGGATACGGTCCGATGTCTTGATGTTGTTGGCGTTGAGCACGAGCTGGATGATGTTGCCGAGCACGCCGCCCTCTGTGTCGATCTTGGAAGAGACAACCACCTGGGCATTGGCGGTAGCCACCGTAATGCCGAGCGCCAATGCCGCGCCGGCCAGAAACTTGACTGAAAACATTGTGAAACCCCTTGCTATGAACCGAAACGCGGTGCCGCATATGAGCATGGCTTCAACGGCCAGTCGGGGCACACGGTTTCATAACAATAGGTACAGACGCAATATTTTTGTTACGGAGCGGTAAATTCGACCGACATCGTGCTGACAGCGCCGTGTCAGGTGAAACGGCGGATGGATCAGGCTTCGGCTTTGCGCAAGCTCGTCAGCTTGAGCGCGCCGAGCGCCACGAAGCACAGGACGGTGACCGGAAAGACTATCCAGTTCAGCATCTCCCAGCCCCAGGCATTGTAGACCATGCCCGACATCAGCGAGGCGCAGGCGACGGAGCCGAACAGGACGAAGTCGTGGAAGCCTTGCACCTTGCCCTTTTCCGACGGCCGGTAGGTGGCGGCCACCATCGCGGTCGCGCCAATGAAGCCGAAGTTCCAGCCAAGGCCTAGCAGGATCAGCGACGTCCAGAACTGCCACAGCGCCAGGCCCGACAGAGCGACAATGGCGCAGCCGATGAGCAGGATCAGGCCGGTGGCCACAATGCGTTCGGCGCCAAAGCGATGGATCAGCGAGCCGGTGAAGAAGCTTGGCGCGAACATCGCCATGACGTGCCAGGAGATGCCGAGCGTCGCGTCGTTCTCCGACAGGCCGCAACCGACCATGGCCAGCGGTGCGCCCGTCATGACGAAGCTCATCAGCGCATAGCTGCCAACCGCGCAGAAAAGCGCGGCGACGAAACGCGGCTGCGTGACGATTTCAGCCAGCGGCCTGGCGTCGCTGTCGGCGATCTCCACCTTGCCGGATGCTTTCGTCGGCAGCCGCAGGAACGACAGGATGATGGCGCCGACCGCTGCCAGCGGCAGGATGGAGACGAACGAACCGGCAAACATGACCGGCGCAAGCAATTCGCGGGTGAAGATGACGATCTGCGGTCCGAGGATGGCGGTGACGATGCCGCCGGCCAGCACGAAGGAGATGGCGCGCGCCTTGAATTCAGGCGGTGCGTTGTCGGCGGCGGCGAAGCGGAACTGCTGGACGAAGGCGCCGCCGACACCGATCGTGAGCAAGCCAAAGGCAAACAGCCAGAAGCTGCCTTGAAAAAGCGCTAGCGTGGCGATCAGGCCACCGAGCGCCGTGACGATCGTGCCGGTCATGAAACCGCCGCGCTGGCCCATACTACGGATGATAGCCGCCGCAGGCAGCGCGCCGAGCGCCACGCCGATGTTGAAGCCGGTGATCGGCGCTGTCGCCAATGATTTGTCGGGACCAAGCAGATATTGCCCGGCCAGCGCCCCCACGGAGATGGCGATGGGGGCCGCCGAGCCGATGATCGCCTGCGAGGCGGCGAGGATCAAAGCGGTGCGGCGCGCCTCCTGACCAGCCTCGAAGGCGATGGCCGTCATGATGCGTCCTTGCCGCGCCCTTCGCCACGCACCCGGCGTGACACACGGTCGAGCACGGCATTGACCAGCTTCGGCTCGTCCTCCTCGTAGAAGGCCTTGGCGATGTCGACATATTCGGAGACGATGACCGCGACGGGGACATCCTCGCGCTTCGTCAACTCGTAGACGCCGGCACGCAGAATGGCACGCAGCGTCGAATCGAGCCGCGACAATGGCCAGTCCTCGGTCAGCGCCTGGCGGATGATCGGATCGATGGTCTTCTGGTTCTCGACGACACCCGCCAGAATAGCGCGAAACCATTGCGCATCGGCCTCGCGGTAGAGCGCACCGTCGACTTCCTTGCCAAGGCGAAACGCCTCGTATTCGGCGGTGATCTCGAAGACGCCGCTACCGGCCACATCCATCTGGTAGAGCGCCTGTACGGCGGCCAGACGGGCAGCACCGCGCTTGTTGGCGTGGCGCACCGCAGGCTGGCCGGGCGAAGCGGGTTCGCTCACGATCGCGCTCCCAATTGTTCTTTGAGGGCGATCATGGTCAGCGCCGCACGCGCCGCGAAACCACCCTTGTCACCCTCCGAGCGCTTGGCCCGCGTCCACGCCTGTGCGTCGTTCTCGGTGGTGAGGATGCCATTGCCTATGCAGACCGAGTCCTGCACGCTCAAATCCATGAGCGCGCGGCTGGATTCATTGGCGACAATGTCGAAATGATAGGTGTCGCCGCGGACGACGGTGCCGAGCGCGACAAAGCCGTCATAACTCGTGCCGCCTTCCGTCGCGCCGTCCAACGCGAAGGTAATCACCGCGGGGATCTCGAGCGAACCTGGAACGGTGACGACATCATAAGTCGCGCCCGCTTCATCGAGCGCGCTTGTCGCGCCATCGAGCAGCGCGTCGGCAAGGTCGTCGTGAAAGCGCGCTTCGACAATGAGCAGATGCGCCTTCGCCTTCGGACGAATGAAGGCTTTGCCGTGTTGGGATGTACCAGCCATAAAAGTCTCCGGGGAGTTGCCGGTGACTTAGGCCGAAGCCGGGTTCATCGCAAGCGGAAGATTGTCCACGTTGCCGAAGGTCCGCAGAACTTATTGGTTTCCAGTGCTCACACGCCTGTATTGTGACGGTAGCCACGCACGGTATCGCGCAGACGATCGTTCACCGATCGAGGATTGATCAAGGCTTCAACGAAGACTCTGCTGTCGTTGACGGACAGATCGAGTTGCGAGTGCTCTTCGGTGTTCACATCGGCCTGCACCTCACGCATCAACTTGTCTTCCTGCGTGGAATTCACCCTGTCCTTGGTCATCAAAGCCCCTCTTTCGTCGCCTCCACCAGCCGCGCCGCATAGCGGGCCATGGTGTCGATCTCGAGGTTGACGCGGTCGCCGACCTTGCGCTCGCCCCAGGTGGTCACGGTCAGCGAATGGTGGATCAAAAGCACGTCGAAGCGCGTGCCTTCGACCTTGTTGACGGTGAGCGAGGTGCCGTCGAGCGCGACGGAGCCCTTGGGCGCGATGAACTTCGCCAGGTCGCGCGGCGCCTCCAGCGTGAAGCGCACGGCGTCGCCCTCATCCTTGCGCTCGACGATTTCGGCCATGCCGTCGACATGGCCCGAAACGATGTGGCCGCCGAGTTCGTCGCCGATCTTCAGCGCCCGCTCCAGATTGACCTTGGTGCCGGATTTCCAGCCCGAGGCCGTCGTCAGCCTCAGCGCCTCTTCCCAAGCCTCGACCTCGAACCAGCGCGCGTTCGAGCCGCTGTCGGGCAAGGCAGTGACTGTCAGGCAAACACCGCCGCAGGAGATCGAGGCGCCGATGGCGATGGTCTGCGGATCATAGGCGGTGTCGATGCGCAGCCCCACCCCTTCCCTGAGCGGCTCGACGGAAGCGACAGTGCCGACATCGGTGACAATTCCGGTAAACATTGGTGTTGATCCCTAGAGGTCTCTTATCCACTCGGCGTAGCTGTCTTCGCCGAAACGCATGTCGCGCAGTTTGCGAAATCCTGCCGGGATATGGTCGGCGTCGATCGGCGATGCAATGCCGTCGTCGCCGATCGCTTCCGGCCCCTGGAACAGCACAACGCGGTCGACCAACCCATCGGCCAGGAAGGCGCTCGCCACCTTGGCGCCGCCCTCGACCAGCACGCTGCCCATGCCGAGCGCGGCCAGATCCTCGAGCAGTTCCGGCAGAGCGATGCCGCCCTCATGTGTTTCAGTGCCGATGAAGCGCACGCCTGCGCGTTCGAGTGCTGCCCGCCGCAGCGGATCGGCCTCCAGGCAAGCGGCGACATAGAGCGGCACCCGGTCGACGCCCGAAACCAGCTTCGAGGCCTCCGGCAACCGGATCTGGCGGTCGAGCACGATGCGGGCAGGCGAACGGTTCTCCAGCCCCGGCAAACGCACCGTCAGGGCCGGATCATCCTCAAGGGCCGTCCCGATACCAACCAGTATGCCATCCGCCTCGGCCCGCATCAGATACACTTCGCGGCGCGCGATATCTCCGGTGATCGACACCTGCCCACCGCCTTCCCTGCCGATCTTGCCGTCGCTGGAAAGCGCAAGCTTGAGAATCACTTCTGGGCGTTTTCTCAATGATCGGATCAAATAGCCGGCCATCTGCTCGGCGGCTTGCTCGGCCAACACCTTCTCGACCACCTCGACACCGGCGGCACGCAGGATCGCGTAGCCCTTGCCGGATACGCGCGAATCGGGATCGCTGGCCGCACCGACGACGCGTGCGACACCGGCATTGACCAGCGCATTGGCGCAAGGCGGCGTGCGGCCGTGATGGGCGCAAGGCTCCAGCGTGACGTAAGCGGTGGCGCCGCGCGCGAGGTCGCCGGCCTCGGCCAAGGCCTCGGTCTCGGCATGCGGGCGGCCGCCGACAGCGGTGACGCCGGTGCCGACGATCATCGGGCCATTGCCGTCATCGCGTACGATCAGCGTGCCGACGGAGGGGTTGGTCCCGGTGCGCCCGGCATTTTTTCGCGACAGTCTGAGTGCCGCCGCCATGAAGCGGCGATCAAGGGCGGCCTGTTCGCTTGCAGTCATGCTCAGCTGGCTTCCTCTTCACCCTTGATTTCGTCGCCCTTGAGCTCGCCCAGCAGTTCGTGGAAATCCTTGGCCTCGCGAAAATTGCGGTAGACCGAGGCGAAACGCACATAGGCGACATCGTCGAGCGATTTCAGCGCTTCCATGACCAGCCGGCCGACTTCTCCCGAAGCAACCTCAGTCTCGCCGGAACTTTCGAGCTGGCGCACGATACCGGTCACCGCGCGGTCGATGCGCTCGGGATCGACATTGCGTTTGCGCACGGCGATCTCCACCGAACGCAGCAGCTTGTCGCGGTCGAAGGGTACTTTGCGGCCCGATTTCTTGACCACGACGAGGTCGCGCAACTGCACGCGCTCGAAGGTGGTGAAGCGACCGCCGCAATCGGGGCAGACGCGCCGCCTGCGGATCGCCGCGCCATCCTCGGCGGGGCGCGAATCCTTCACCTGCGTATCTTCCGACTGGCAATAGGGACAGCGCATGGAGAAGCCTTTGGTTGGCGAATCTGGTGAAGCGAAAGGCTTAGAGGTTTTTGCAGCGATGGCAAAGTGTCGCCAACAGCCCCTCGCCCTTCAGAGCCCCTCGTCGCACAGAGATAGCGAGGCGCAAGCAGGATTGCCAGCCTCGCCAGGCAGCCGCACAGCGTACCGATGTCTTCAGGGAGCGACGTCGGCGGTCGGAAATCCGCATGATGTGCCGAGACTGCGATAGGCCTTGGTGAAGCCGTCCATGGATATGCTTCCGACCGGCGCGTCGCCGAAGAAGACGTCAAGCACCGATGCCCGCCGCATGGCGCGCAGGAGCGCCAGGCTGGTCTTGGCCTGATTGTCCACGGTCCAGCTGAGCCGGCCGTTGACGGCGCCATCGGAATGGAGTTTTGCGGCGACACGGCCCTTGTCGTCGTCGAAGGTGGCGGCGACGGACTTGCCGGCCGGCAGATCCTTGTTGTCGACGGCGATCGTTACGGACGGGTAGGCATCCGGCGGCAGTGCATCGCCGTTCGTGATGACGAGCGTCAAGGTACCGGGCACGCCGCCCGCGCCGATAAAGGCGGTCGAGGCAGCGCAGGTCTTGCGCAGATCCTCACCGGTGTCGACCTCGTCGACCAGGGTCGACCATCTGCCGAAAGTTTCGAGCTTGGGTGCCGCCTGGGCCGCCGCCGCCGGCTCGGCCTGAGGTGCGGGTTGCGCGGGCGCGGCTTGAGCAGGGGCGGTTTGCGCCAAGGCGATGCCGGGGAAAGGCACGGCGATCAAAGCAGCCAGAGCGCCAACGGCGCCAAGGTCGGCGAAACGAAATGGTCGCATCATCAAGGCTCCTGCCGGCCGCCCCGGCCTGCTGCAACGACGCTTGTGGTTGCAGCAGGCGGTAAGACTTCCTATCGCGTCAGCCCAGATAGGGATAGAGCGGGAAACGATCGGTCAGCGCCACGACCTTGGCCTTGACCGCAGCTTCGACAGCGGCATTGCCCTCATCGGAATTGGCGACCTTGAGACCATCCAGCACTTCGGCGATCAGCTTGCCGATCTCGCGGAATTCGGCCTGGCCGAAGCCGCGCGTGGTGCCGGCCGGGGTGCCGAGACGCACGCCCGAGGTGACGAAAGGCTTTTCCGGGTCGAACGGGATGCCGTTCTTGTTGCAGGTGATGTTGGCGCGGCCCAGCGCCGCCTCGGCGCGCTTGCCGGTGGCGTTCTTGGGCCTGAGGTCGACCAGCATGAGATGGTTGTCGGTGCCGCCGGAGACGATGTCGAGACCGGTCTCCTTGAGGCTGGAGGCCAACGCCTTGGCGTTGGCGGCAACGCTCTCGGCATAGACCTTGAAGCTTGGCTTCAGCGCTTCGCCGAAGGCCACCGCCTTGGCAGCGATGACATGCATCAGCGGGCCGCCCTGCAAGCCGGGGAACACCGCCGAATTCATCTTCTTGGCGATGTCCTCGTCATTGCACAGGATCATGCCGCCGCGCGGGCCGCGCAGCGATTTATGCGTCGTGGTGGTCACGACATGGGCATGCGGCAGCGGCGACGGGTGCACGCCGCCGGCGACGAGGCCGGCGATGTGCGCCATGTCGACCATCAGATAGGCGCCGACCGCGTCGGCGATCTCGCGAAACCGCTTCCAGTCCCAGACGCGCGAATAGGCGGTGCCGCCGGCCAGGATCAGCTTCGGCTTGGTCTCATGCGCCGTCTTCTCGATGGCGTCCATGTCGAGCAGATGGTCGTCCTGGCGCACGCCATAGGAGACGACCTTGAACCATTTGCCGCTCATGTTGACCGGCGAACCATGGGTCAGATGGCCGCCGGAATTGAGGTCGAGGCCCATGAACGTGTCGCCCGGCTGCAAGAGCGCCAGGAACACCGCCTGGTTCATCTGGCTGCCGGAGTTCGGCTGGACGTTGGCGAAGTTGCAGCCGAACAGCTTCTTGGCGCGCTCGATGGCCAGTTCCTCGGCCACATCGACGAACTGGCAGCCGCCATAATAGCGCTTGCCGGGATAGCCCTCGGCATATTTGTTGGTCATGATCGAGCCCTGCGCCTCAAGCACGGCGCGGGAAACAATGTTTTCCGAGGCGATCAGCTCGATCTCGTGGCGCTGGCGGCCGAGTTCGTTGCGGATGGCGCCAAAAATCTCCGGATCGGCATCTTCTAGCGTGGTTTCGAAGAAGGATTCGAATTTGTTCGACACTGCCGCTGCTGTTGCCATGGCCTGAAATCCTCGGGGTTCGGGGGCTGCGAAGGTTCGCCGGGCCATTAACACAGTTGTTTTCGCCCCGCCACGTTTGCGGCGCGAAATTTGCTGGCCGGTTTGCGCCAGCGAGGCAACAAGAGGCTATTTCCTCGCCTTGCGGCCTTTCAGCAGGGCCTCGGTGAGCGTGATCTCGGTAAACAACGCTTGCGACGTATGGTCGTTGATCTCGCCGCTCCGAAACATGGCGCGCACGGCTGCGCGCTCGGCCTCGATGCCGGCGAGCCGCAGTTCCAGCTCCAGCCTTCCGGATTCGCGGGCCTCGGCGCGGGCCTCATCGGCTTCGTCCGAGGCGGCGATGCGGCGCCGGTAGCCGGCGACGATGCTGTCGGCGGCGGCAAGCCTGGCGCCGGGCACCTCGCCTCCCTCATCGTCACCAACTCCAGCGATGCTCTCGATGCGTGCGATTGCCGCCTTGGCGGCGCCGACACGCGCGAGGCGCTCCTCGGCTGCGCCGGCATCCTCGCCCGGTTCGACCAGCCCCCTGGCGATCGTCGGCAGAGCGAGGCTGGCGAAGACCAGCGAACAGATGATGACGCCGGCGGCGAGGAAGATGACCAGGTCGCGCGCCGGAAACGGCGAGCCGTCCGGCATGGCGAGCGGCAGCGACAATAT
Source organism: Mesorhizobium sp. M0848 (assembly GCF_040319805.1). NCBI lineage: Bacteria > Pseudomonadati > Pseudomonadota > Alphaproteobacteria > Hyphomicrobiales > Phyllobacteriaceae > Mesorhizobium > Mesorhizobium sp. M0848. The sequence goes on from NZ_JAMYOM010000022.1 coordinate 64,888, forward strand.
GCCGGCCAGCGTGATCGCGCCGCGCACGCCGGCCACCGAACCGGCAAGCCGCACGCGCAACCCGAACGGCTCCACCTTGCGCTTGCCCAGACGCGCGGCGATGCCGGCCGCGATATCGCCCACCCAGATCCACAGGAAGCGCAACGCGATCAGGCACAGCGTCAGCGCGATGACGGTCGCGATCGGCTGGATGATCGGGTGCAGGCTCATGAGTTCCGGCGGCACATGGCGGATGATGTCGGGAAGCTGCAGGCCGAGCACGATGAAGAGAGCGCCGTTGAAAACGAAGGAAAGCGTCGTCCACAGCGACATCGTCTGCATGCGCGCCGAGACACCGAGGAAGCGAAACACGCCGGAGCCGCCGGTGAGCAGGCCGGCGGTGACCGCCGCCAGGATGCCGGAAGCTCCGACATGCTCGGCGCCGAGATAGGCTATGAAGGGCAGCAGAACCATCACCAGCACCTGCGCCTCGGCCGGCACGCCGCCGATCCGGTTGAGCAGTTGCAGCAGCTTGGCGGCAACGAACAGCGCCGCCACGCCGATCAGGATGCCGATCGCCACGGCATAGAGAAAACTGAGCGAAGCCGCGGCAAGGGAAAAGCTACCGGTCAGCACCGCCGCGACGGCAAAGCGGAACATGACCAGCCCCGACGCATCGTTGAGCAGCGACTCGCCTTCCAGAATGTGCATCAGCCGCGCAGGGACGACATTTCTGTCGACGATCGAGGACACGGCCACCGCGTCGGTCGGCGACAGCACCGCGGCGAGCGCGAAAGCGACGACCAGCGGGATGCTCGGCACCAGCCAGTGCAAGGCGTAGCCGAAGCCGACGATGGTGAAGAAGACGAGCCCTATGGCAAGATCGAGGATCGGTCCGCGCAGCGCCATCAATTCACGCTTCGGCGCGCCATAGGCATCGCCGAACAGCAGCGGCGGAATGAACACCAGCAGAAACAGTTCCGGATTGACATCGACATGGATGCCGCGCACCGGCCAGGCGAGCGCGGCACCGATCGCAATCTGCAGCACCGGCAACGGTACCCGCACCAGGCGAACCAGAGCGCCGGAAAGCGCCACAAAGACGAGCACGACCAGTATGAAGACGGCGACTTCCATGATCCGGTTCCAGGCTTTCCGCCGACCATGCGCAAAGCCGGCCGATCCGTCCAGCCGCCCGTCCCGTAAAAAACGCCGCGGCACCCAATCAATAAAAAGGCCGCCTTGAGAGGCGGCCTTTTTAGATAAGAATCAAATGCTTACAGCGCAGACGTGATCTGCAGTTCGTTGTTGCCATCAAGCGCGTAGACGTCGTCGCGGAACTGCACCACGCCCGGACCGGTCGACCAGGCCGAGAGATAGAGGAAGTGAACCGGCACCGGATTGGTGACCTGGATCGGCGTGTTTTCACCGGTCTTGATCGCCGCCTCGAAATGCTGGCGATCCCAGCCGGGCGTGTCGCGCAGGATCCAGGTGACGAGGTCGCGCACATTCTGCACGCGCACGCAGCCCGAGGAATCGAAACGCAGCATCTTGCCGAACAGGCTCTGCTGCGGCGTGTCGTGCATGTAGACGCCGTCAGGGCTCGGGAAATTGATCTTCACCGACGCCATGGCGTTTTCCGAGCCGGGATCCTGGCGGAAACGGTACTTGGCGGCGTCGTCGGTCGACCAGTCCACATTCATCGGATCGACTTCGCTGCCATCGGGCGCGAACAGGCGGATGTGGCTGTTCTTGAGATAATCGGGATTTTTCCGCATCAGCGGAATGATGTCCTTGCGCACGATCGAGACGGGCGCGTTCCAGTATGGATTGACGATGATCTCGTTGATCTTGGAATTGACGATCGGCGTCTGCCGGTCGATCTTGCCGACGATCGCGGTGTGGCGAAGCACGACACGGTCGTTCTCGACCGCTTCGACCTGCGCTGCCGGAATGTCGACCAGCACGTAACGGCTGCCCAGCGTGCCGGCCTTCTCGCGCAGCCGCTGCAGATTGGTCTGCAACTGGCCGAGCCGTATCTGCGCCGAAACGTTCATCGCCGCATAGGTGTATTTGCCGAGCGCACCATCGGCAGGCAGGCCGTGGCGCAGCTGGAAGCGCTTGACCGCCGAGTCGACATAGGAATCGAAAGCCGTCGAAATGCCGGCGCTCTGCGATAGGTCGCCGGAAACCATCAGCCGCTTGCGCAACGGCACCACATCCGGGTCGTCGACGCCAAGCTGCAGCTTCTTGGTTGCGGGAACTTCGACCCAGCCACCCTGCCCGACAATGTTCTGGTATTGCCCGACCGCCTGTTCCGTGAAGGCGACGGTCTGCGGGCTGAAGATCGGCAGCGTCGAGGCCACCTTGCCGCCCTCGCTGGCGCGGGCGTCGAACTGGTCGTCCCAATTGCCGCGCGCCGAGGATTTCAGGATATCACCGATCACATCCTGCGCATTGGCGCCGCCGGCGACCACCGCTGCTGCGAGCGCGGAGGCTCCGGAGAGGAAAAAACGACGGCTGGTTCTCATGGACGTTCCAGACATTTGTAGCAGTTCGATCACTTGCTGCGTTGATCACCGGGCGATCTCGCCCGCACTGTAAAATTGGCAATCTTAACAATTAGCCAACCATGCTCCGTATCACCTTGGTGTGACAGCGCCCAGGCGCGATACGGATTGCGGGTGAACGCATGGTCTTCACACCAGCATCACTGCCACTCTCGGTTCCATTGGAATATGGCGGCAACGTGGCCTTGGCCCGCGATTTGCATCGGGCGCCGCAGCGAAATGAAAGGCCCGTGCTTTTTCGGTATCGATCGGCATCCTTGATCGCGTCAAGCAGACGGCGGTTCGGCCGCTCCACGAGACGCGCTGCCTATCCTCACGATCCCTCAGTGTGAGGTTTCAACCTTTGGGCCCGGACCTGGCTTCGCCTTCAATTCCGAACATCGTTGCAACACCTCATGCTGGGGGTAGCGCAGGACTTTGTTGTCCTCGAGTTTGAGCAGCAGCTCCCGCCTCTTGTCTGTGCTCTCGCCGTCCGTACACGTCATATCCAGGATGACGACATCCAGGCGGTTGATCTTCTGAACCTTGTCCAACGTGCAGCGGACCTCCCACATATCCATTGCTTTGTCGGTAAACGTCACTATCGAGTCATTGTTGTCACAGGGCTCGCTGCCTTCCCCAGCGAAAGAATCCTTCCACCATTCCTCGGCAAAAGCCGTTTGCGAGACCAACAAAAGCACTGCGGCAACCGAGCAAATCTTCGTGCGTTTTCCCTCACCCATAACGCGCCCCTCCAGGCCGTGACATTAGGCACTGCTGCAGCGAAAGCAAACCTGGCCGGATATTTGGGCTTTGGGATCAGGAAAAGAAAAGGCCGATGCCTCTCGGCACCGGCCCTGACTGAAGGTCGATATTTCGGCCGCGCTTCTGTGGCGCGGGCCGGATCCGATGCGACGCCTTACATCCGGTAGGCGATGGTGTCGTTCCAGAAGCGGTCGAGCCGCTGCAAAGCGCGGTTCATCTGCTTGAACTCGTCGGTGTTGATGCCGCCGACCTGTTCGATCGAGCCGACATGACGCTCGTAGAGGCCGGCAACGACCTCCGCCACCTCGTTGCCCTTCGGCGTCAGCGAGACACGGACCGAACGGCGGTCGATGCGCGAGCGCTGGTGGTTGATGAAGCCGAGATCGACCAGCTTCTTCAGATTATAGGAGACGTTGGAGCCGAGATAGTAGCCACGCGAGCGCAGCTCGCCGGCGGTCAGCTCGGAATTGCCGATATTGAACAGCAGCAGCGCCTGGATGGCATTGATGTCGGAACGGCCGTTGCGGTCGAATTCGTCCTTGATCACATCAAGCAGGCGGCGGTGCAGCCGCTCAACAAGCTGCAGCGATTCCATGTACAGGGAACGGATAGCCTCGCGGCGATCGTCGGATACGTTGGCGGTCTTCGCCGCCGGACGCGAATTGATCATTGTCTTTGCCTCTCGTTTGTCGCCCTGGTGATTTTTTGTTTTTCACCTTGATCGCGACACTATCGAATACTCATAAAATTCGACTTAAACGCTAGGGCTAACAAGAGCTTACCGGTAAGAGGTTTCGCAAGAGGCTTAACGAACGGTCACCCGAGCAAGGATAATTAACCTAAAGATTTCGGCAACGATTGCGGGGCTCATTCGAGGCGACAGCGGGGCCGCCAATGTGCTCAAGGGCTTAGTGGCGGACCGGGCGCTTATGCAGGTAGATGACGACGCGGAAGACAATGTAGAGCACCGCCACCGCCGCATGCGAGACGACAATCAGCAAGCGATGGCCGAATAGCTCGGGAAAGCCGGCATACATGACCGTCTCGGTCACCGCGCAAATGAACCAGATCACCGGGCCCCAGGACGCCAGCATCCACAGGCCGGCAGCGGCAAAGGGGAAGAACACGGCGAGCACCACCGCCGCGACCTGCCAGTGCACGGGCATCAGGTCGAACCGCCACAGCGTACCCGGATAAAAGCCGATCAACCTGATCCAGTAGAGAATGCCGAACAGCAGGCAGTAGCCCGATATGACGCGTTGGAACCAGGCGAAGATCACCTCCACCCCGGAGGGCTGCAGCACGACGCGCCTCGAGGTCACCTCGCTCATATCAAGAGTTCCCGTTCGCCGAGCGGAGCGAAATAGGCATCGACATCCGCTTCGCTAACCGCAGCGAGGCTTGCCGGCCGCCATTGCGGCTTCGAGCCCTTGTCGATGATGGCGGCGCGGATACCTTCGTAGAAATCATGGCCGGCGAGCATCCGGTTGAGGATGCGGAACTCCATTTTCATGCAGGTTTCCATGGACAGCGTCAGTCCGGCGCTGATCTGCCGCCAGGCGACGCGCAGGCTGGTCGGCGAGCGGGTGCGGATCGTCGCCAGTGTCTTTGCCGCGAACTCGTCGGCGGCGGCCGCACGCTCGAGGCTGTCGATGACGCGGTTCAGGGACGGTTGCGAAAAATGGCGGACAATCGCCTCCAGCGTCGGCCTGTCGGTTTCTCGCCTTGCCTGCACGAAGAAGCCGCGCAGCACCGATTCCGGATCGCCGGTCAGCGCCAGGCGGTCGAGGAAGCCAGCCTGGTCCTCGGCCTTGATGGTATGGGTGGCCAGCCCCGACCACAGCGCATCGCCATAGCGGATGCGATTGCCGGTCAGCGCCAGATACATGCCGAAGGAGCCGCCGAGATCAGGCAGCAGGTGGCTGGCGCCAACATCCGGAAAAAAGCCGATGCCGACCTCCGGCATGGCAAATTGGGCATTCTCGGTCATCACCCGGTGCGAGCCATGGAAGGAGATTCCGACACCACCGCCCATGACGATGCCGTCGATCAGGGCCACATAAGGTTTCCTATAACTGTTGATGCGGGCGTTGAGTCGATATTCGTCGGCGAAGAACTCGACCGGCGGTTTTCCCGCCCGGCCTGTCTCATAGACATGCAGGATATCGCCGCCGGCCGAAAAGGCCCTGCCCTCGGCCCTGACGACGACGACATCGACGCCCTGGTCGGTCTCCCAGGCGGAAAGGGCAGCGTCGAGCGCCCCGATCATGCGGTGCGTCAAGGCATTGAGCGCCTGCGGCCGCGTCAAGGTGACGACGCCGGCCCGGCCCAGATGTTCGAAGCGGATCTCGTCGCCTCCGCCAAAATCCATCGTGAAGAATCCCTCCCCCGGCCGCCGGGACTGAAGTGCTAAAGCGTGGCGCATGGGTGCGTCAATGGCGAGCACACCGGTGCAAGCTCTGGCCCGGACCAGGAGCCGGTACTAAAAATCGAGCTGCAATACTGAAAAACTGGATAGAGTTCATTGCAGCGCAGCTCTGGCGGGTCTTCGAACGGGACGATTGGTTATGACTCGATTTTCACGCTTTGCGCCGGTGGCAATTGGGCTGAGCATCTGCTTGGCTGTTCACCCTGTCATGGCGGGGACTTTGGAAGACCTCTACAGTTCGCAGACCATCGTCAACGGCAAGTACGAGAAGAACCGCCAGTCCGGCTTCAAGCGCTGTCTCGACGCGGTTCTGGTGCGGATTTCCGGTGATCAGCGCCTGCCGGCGAAACCTGAAATGACGGTATTGCGTGATAAGGCCGGCAGCTTCGTCGCTGGCTTTCGCTACCGCGACCGCATGGAAGGCATTCCCAACCATGACGATCAGGGCACGTACGATCGGCCTCATAATCTTTATTGCCAGTACAAGCCGGCTGACATCGACCCGGTGCTGGCTTCGCTCGACAGCAGGCCGTGGCTGACCGAGCGGCCACGGCTGGCGGTGTTTTTGGTGACCGAACGCGGCCCAAGGCATGCCGCGCTCGATGCCAATGACGAGCGCGGCATGCTGATGCGCGAATCCTTCAGCAATGCCGCCGCGCCACTGGCCATGCAGGTGGCTTTTCCCACGGCAGCACTGCTGTCGCAGGCCGGGCTGGACGATCAGACACTTCGCAACGCCGAGATGACCAAGCTCGACAGCATCGCGAAAAAGGCCGGTGCCGACCAGGCGCTTTCCGGCAACCTTGTCTGGAGCGACAAGGAACTGGGCTGGATCGCCGACTGGCGGCTGGCCATGGCCGGCAAGACCTACATCTGGCAGGTGCGCGGTGTCGGCTTCGACGAGGCTTTCCGTGTCGCCATCAGGGGCGCAGCACAGATTCTGTCAGGCAATGGGCAACCCGAATAGACCTCGACCGCGTCGCTGGCACAATCGTGCCGCATTGGTCAGCGGCGGGAGCTCGTGGTAAAAGGCTGCCCGAACGAGAGTATTGGCGATGAACAAATTCACCCCCGCAAAGCCCGCCGGCGCGCGCGGCGTCGACGAGATCACCGGCAGCCGCCGTCTGCGCCGCATGCGCAAGGCCGACTGGTCGCGCCGCCTCGTGCAGGAGAACCGGCTCACGGTCGACGACCTGATCTGGCCGATCTTCGTCGTCGAGGGCAAGGGTGTCCGCGAGCCGATCGCCGCCATGCCCGGCGTCTTCCGCCTGTCGATCGATCTCGCCGTCAAGGAGGCCGAACGCGCGGCAAAGCTCGGCATTCCCGCGCTCGCCACCTTCCCCAATGTCGACATCTCGCTGCGCGACCAGACCGGCTCGCACATCCTCGACCCCGACAATGTCATCAACCGCGCCACCCGCGCGATCAAGGACGCGGTGCCGGAGATCGGCATCATCACCGACGCCGCGCTCGACCCGTTCACCAGCCACGGCCATGACGGCATCCTGCGCGACGGCATCATCGTCAACGATGAGACAGTGGAACAGGTGACCGCCGCTGCCGTCATCCAGGCGGCCGCCGGCGCCGACATCATCGCGCCGTCCGACATGATGGACGGCCGCATCGGCGCCATCCGTGACGCGCTCGACGCCAACGGTTTTCAGGACGTCGCGATCATGTCCTACGCGACCAAATTCGCGTCGGCCTTCTACGGCCCCTATCGCGAGGCTGTGGGCACCGCCGGCCTGCTCAAGGGCGACAAGAAGACCTACTATATCGACCACGCCAATTCCGACGAAGCAGTGCGCGAGGCCGAACAGGACATTGCCGAGGGCGCCGACATGCTGATGGTCAAGCCCGGCCTGCCCTATCTCGACATCATCCGACGGCTGAAAGACGAGTTCCAGATGCCGACCTTCGCCTACCAGGTGTCGGGCGAATATTCGATGATCAAGGCGGCAGGCGCCAATGGCTGGATCGACGGCGAGAAGGCAATGCTGGAATCGCTGCTCGCCTTCAAGCGCGCCGGCTGCGACGGCATCTTGACCTATTTCGCGCCCGAAGTGGCGGAACTGCTGAAGGGGTGATTTCTCTTCCGGCGATGACCGGTCGCGGCAACCAATGTCGGCGAATCCGCTTCTACATCCCTACCAATTTCCGGCTCCTGGCCGGGGAATCCATAGCGGGGGTCGCTTGACCCCTAGCCTGGGCTTCGTTCGCGCTTGAAATACCGCTTGCAATTCACAATCAGTTTGATACAAAACAACTGCTTGCAAAATACAACTGGTTATCGAGGAGGCTCGCATGTCCAAACTTCGCGTCAACGCTTTCACCCTGTCGCTCGACGGCTATGGCGCCGGTCCCGATCAGGATCTGCAAAATCCTCTCGGCGTCGGTGGGGAATCCTTGCACAAGTGGTTTGTCGACACCCGCACCTTCCGAGAGATGGTGCTCGGACAAGATGGCGGCACCACCGACGTCAACGAGGCGTTCGCGGCGCGCAGCTTCGAAAATGTCGGCGCCTGGATCCTCGGCCGAAACATGTTCGGACCGATCCGCGGCGAGTGGCCTGACGACAGCTGGAAGGGCTGGTGGGGCGACAACCCGCCCTATCATGTGCCGGTTTTCGTGCTCACCCATCACAAGCGGGAACCGATCACGATGGAGGGCGGCACCACTTTCCACTTCGTCACTGACGGTATCCATTCAGCTTTTGAACAGGCTAAGGCTGCCGCTGGCGGCAAGGACGTGCGGGTCGGCGGCGGCGTCGCCACCATCCGGCAATATCTGCAGGAAAAACTGATCGACGAGATGCATCTGGCGATCGCGCCGGTGCTGCTGGGCACGGGCGAGAACCTTTTTACCGGCCTCGACATGCTCAAGCTCGGTTATGTCTGCAACGAGCAGGTGGCGACGCCGCTCGCCACGCACGTCATCATCAAGCGGGCGTAGGTGGAGAGCCAATCTCCCCCCTCGAGGGGGAGATTGCAGCTTCGTCTATCTCAATACTTCTCCGGCACGTAAAGCTCGCGCGGCAGCACTTGGCGTTCGTATTCGGGGTTGAAGACGCGCTCCGGCAGCGTGATCTCCTCGTGCGGCACCTCCTCGTAGGGCAATTGCTTGAGCAGATGGTCGATGCAGTTCAGCCGCGCGCGCTTCTTGTCGTTGCCCTCGACGATGAACCAGGGCGCTTCCGGGATGTTGGTGCGGGCGAAGGTCTCTTCCTTGGCCTTGGTGTATTGCTCCCAGCGCACGCGCGACTGCAGGTCCATCGGCGACAGTTTCCACTGCTTCATCGGATCATGGATGCGCATCAGGAAGCGCATCTGCTGTTCCTCGTCGGTGATCGAGAACCAGTATTTGACCACGGTAATGCCCGAGCGGACCAGCATGCGCTCGAACTCCGGCACGTCGTGAAAGAATTCTTCGACCTGATCGGGCTGGGCAAAGCCCATCACCCGCTCGACGCCCGAGCGGTTGTACCATGAGCGGTCGAACAGCACGATCTCGCCGCCGGCCGGCAAATGCGGGACATAGCGCTGGAAATACCATTGCGACTTTTCGCGCTCGGTCGGTGCCGGCAGTGCCACGACACGGCAGATGCGAGGGTTGAGCCGCTGGGTGATACGCTTGATGACACCGCCCTTGCCGGCCGAGTCGCGTCCCTCGAAGATCACCACCAGCTTCTTCTTGTGATAGACGACCCAGGACTGCAGCTTGATCAATTCGGACTGCAGGCTGATCAGGTCGCGAAAATATTGCATGCGATCGATCGAAGGCGGATGCGAATTCTTGTAGATCTTGGCGATCTCCATCGACAGCGCCGGCTCCGACATTTCGAGCTCATAGTCTTCGTCGAGCGTGTCGGCGAGTTCGGCTTCAAGCCAATCCCTGGCCGCAGAATTCTGTTTTAGCTCGGTCATTATCGGCTGCTCCACTTGCAAGCTCTGTCGATCCACGTCCGGCGCCCCAAACTCCCGGCTTACAGCCCGGAACGGCAACGCCTGAGCCGACTTCAATATAGGCCCGCAATGACGGTTTTATTGCAGCCTGACCTGATCGCCATCACTGGAAAAACCTGCGAGGCATGATCGATCCGCCGCCCTGGCATGGAGACATACCGCGCAAATTGTCCTACAAATAGCAGCCACATTCGGGCGCCCTTCCCAACCCCTTCTCAATGCAATCGCGAGGACCGACATGGAATACCGCACTCTCGGCCGTTCCGGCCTGAAAGTATCGACGCTGACCATGGGCACCATGACTTTCGGCGGCGCCGGTGCATTTTCGGCTGTCGGCAAGACCGACCTCGACGAGGCGCGCCGGATGATCGATCTCTGCATCGACGCCGGCATCAATGTCATCGACACCGCCAATGTCTATTCGAACGGCATGTCGGAAGAAATCATCGGCGAAGCGCTCGGCGGCAAGCGCAAGGGCGACGTGCTGATCGCCTCCAAGGCACGGATGCGGATCGGCAAAGGTCCCAACGATGAAGGCCTGTCGCGCCATCACCTGATCCGCGAATGCGAGAAGAGCCTGAAGCGGCTCAGGACCGACGTCATCGACATCTATTTCCTGCACGAATGGGATGGCGTGACACCGCTGGAGGAAACCATCGCCGCGCTCGATACGCTGGTTGCCCAGGGCAAGATCCGCTATGTCGGCTGCTCCAACTATTCCGGCTGGCAGGTGATGAAGGCGCTCGGCGTCAGCGACAGCCATCATCAGCCGCGCTTCGTCACGCAGCAGATCCACTACACGCTGGAAGCGCGCGAGGCGGAGTACGAACTGCTGCCGATTTCCGTCGACCAGGGGTTGGGCGTTCTGGTCTGGAGCCCGCTTGCCGGCGGATTGCTGTCCGGCAAATACCGCCGCGACAGCCCCACTGCCCGCCAACTCGCAGGCTGGTCGGAACCACCGATCCGCGACGAGGACCGGCTGTGGCGGATCGTCGATGTGCTGGTCGAGATCGGCACGCAGCGCGGCGTGTCGGCAGCGCAGGTGGCGCTGGCCTGGCTGCTTGGCCGGGCGGCCGTCAGTTCGCTGGTGATCGGCGGCAGGACGGAAACGCAGTTCCGGGACAACATCGCGGCGGCAAGCCTGGTGCTTTCCGGCGAGGAGCGCGAGCGCCTCGACGCGGTCAGCCGGCCGCCCTTGCTCTATCCCTACTGGCACCAGCAATTGACGGCAAAGGACCGGTTTGGCGCCGCCGATCTGGTGATTGACCGAAGCGGCATCTGATCGGCAAATCGACGGCGATAGGTATCGGCCGCCGCAATGATGAGCCTGGCCCCTTCATTGCAACGCGCATCTTGCAAGCCTGGCCATCATCGACGCACTATCGCTTCAGCTGTTGTGTTTGACGGCTAATGCTCCTAGGCAGGACCAGAGCCGCGAGGCAGTGAAAAGGAGCCGATATGGCGCGACCACCAAATTACGATCAGGAACGCAAGGAACGCGACCGCCAGAAGGCGGCCAAGAAGGCCGAGAAGCTGGCAGCCAAGGTTGCAGCGAGGGAACGTTCGAAGCCCGAAGACGAGACTGAAGCCGAAACCGAAACGGCAAAGTGACGGCAAACGGCCCGCAGATGCGGGCCGCGCCTCAATTCGGATTGCCGCCCCGGATGTCGCCTTGTGTCAGGCCGGCGCCTTGTCGCTGACGAACACGTCCACTTCGCGTGCTGCCGCGATGAAGGCGCGCCTGGCGTTCATCGCCGGCTTGTCGCCGGCCAGTGCGTCATGGCAGGCCTGCAGGGCCGCGCGATGCTTGGGGCTGCGCTTGCCGGGCCAGTTGTTGAGGAGGTAGTCGGAAGCCTCACGCGCCGTGCGCAAGAGCTGAGTGCTTCCCGCCGCGACTGACTTCACAGTCACAGGTGTTTCAAATCGGTTGTTTTCCATGGCCGCTCCTTACGCCATCGGCGTCTGCGAAGCGAGGCGAAAGTGCGCATACATCCAGACGCCGCTTTGCGCCCCTTCATCCACTCTCAAGCAGCAACGACGGCAAAGCCTCTGGCGCGAAGACCGCGCCGATCGTTGGCGAGCGACGTCACCAGCCGGTCGCGGCTGCCGACGATGTGGACCGAGAGCAGGCGCGCGGCTTCATCGGCGTCGCCAAGGCGCGTGGCCGCCAGAATGGCGCGATGTTCAGCCCAGGCGCGGGCAAGGGCCGCTTCGTCGCGAACCTCCAGCCAGCGCGCCCGCGACAGGCGCGTCATGGCATCGCGCACCGCCCTAAACAGGAATTCATTGCCCGACAGACGCGCCAGTTCGATGTGAAAATCCATGCCGACGCGATGCCATTCCTCGCGCGGCGTGTCGTTGTCGCAGGACTCGAGCATCGCCTCGATGACATCGACGGCGCTCCGGTCCGCCAGGCTGCATGTCAGGCGAAGCGCCGCAACCTCGACCGCCTCCCTGTAGACGGCGATCTGCTCGAGTTCAGCCAGATTGATCGGCGACACCGTCCAGCCACGTCCGTCCCTGCCGACCAGGCCCTCGGTCTCAAGCCGCAGCAGTGCTGCCCTGACCGGGGTTCGCGACGCGCCGAAGCGGCTTTCGATCCAGCGCTCCGTCAGTTTCTCGCCGGGACCGATCTCGAGGCCCAGGATCATCTGCCGAAGCTGTTTTTCGACGCTCTGCATCTGCGACATTTTTGCTCCCGGTTTCCGGTCGTTATGGCTTCGGACCGTTTGACGACGATCACATTTGAGGTTGCATTGACAGCGGCCAAGCTTGCGTCCATGACGTGCACCATCTTGGTATCCCAAATTGGTATCCGCAGCAACCATCGATAAAAGAGTTGCTGGGACAGGACATATGACATGCAGCAGAGCACGCCCCCGGCAACCGACAGCACCTACAACATCCACTGGCGGCGCAACCTGTTCGTGTGCTTTGCCGGCTCGTTCTCGACGCTTGTCGCCATGACGCTGCTTTTGCCGTTCCTGCCGCTCTATATCGAGCAGCTGGGTGCCGAGGGCCACGCGGCGATCGTGCAATGGTCGGGGATTGCCTATGGCGCGACGTTCTTCGCGGCGGCGCTGGTGGCGCCGCTCTGGGGACGTCTCGGCGACAGCTACGGCCGCAAGGTGATGCTGGTTCGCGCCAGCTTCGGCATGGCCATATGCATGTCGCTGACCGGCATGGTGCAGACCGTCTGGCAACTGGTGCTGCTGCGGCTGCTGATCGGTTTTGCCGGCGGCTATTCCTCGGGATCGACCATCCTCGTCGCCATGCAGACGCCGAAGGAGCGTTCCGGCTGGGCGTTGGGCCTGCTGTCGGCCGGTATCACGGGTGGGGCTCTGGTCGGCCCGCTGGTTGGCGGCGCACTGCCGCCGCTGATCGGCATCCGCGCCACCTTTCTCCTCTCCGGCGGCGTCATCTTCCTGGCGTTCCTGGCGACCACGTTTCTGATCAAAGAGAATCCCCGGCCGAAACCGGCGGGCGCCGCCTCGAAGGAGAAGCCTAAAGGCGGCTGGGCACAAATTCCCGACAAACGGCCTGTCGTCGCCATGCTGGCAACCGGCATGCTGTTGAGCTTCGCCACCATGTCGATCGAGCCGATCATCACGGTCTATGTGCAGCAGCTCATTGAAGACCAGAGCCGCGTCACGCTGATATCAGGCGTCGTCATGTCGGCGGCCGCGCTGGGCGCCATCCTGTCGGCCTCGCGCCTCGGCAAGCTCGCCGACCGCGTCGGCCACTGGAACGTCATCATCGGCGCACTTGCCGTCTCGGCGCTGCTGCTGATCCCGCAGGCCTTCGTCACACAAAGCTGGCAACTCATCGGCCTGCGCTTCCTGATGGGCTTGGCGCTGGGCGGTCTGTTGCCCTGCATCACCAGCGTGATCCGCCACAATGTTCCCGATGGCGTCGGCGGGAATGTGCTCGGGTTGTCGATTTCCGCCCAGTATGTCGGGCAAGTCGCCGGCCCCTTGCTGGGCGGCTTTGCCGGCGGTCATTTCGGCATGCGCTCGGTGTTTCTGTGCACATCCGTCTTGATGGCTGGAGGCGCGGTGTATAACTGGCTGGCACAGTCACGCCGCGAGCAGGACATGCTTGCCAACCCCGGCAAGCCCTGACGGGTCAGGCATATCCCTCTGATACCACGGAGCCACGGACATGAGCACGGCCGAGCAATTTTCCGGCACCAGCACCCGTATCCTCGTCCTGGCCGGAGGCCTCTGTGGCGCGGCCGGCGTGGCGCTGTCGGCCGCGGCGGCGCATCTGGGCGGCGCCTTCGTCGGCACCGCCGCATCGTTCCTGCTGATGCATGCGCCGGTCTTCCTTGTCGCCGGATTGCTTGGCGCGAACCGGACCCTGCGCATCGGCAGCCTGATCCTGCTGGTTGGGCTTCTGCTGTTCTGCGGCGATCTGCTGGCGCGCGATTTCATCGGGTCGCGGCTGTTCCCGCTGTCGGCGCCGATCGGCGGCACGCTACTCATTGCCGGCTGGCTGGCGATCGCCGCCTCGGCGCTGGTGCGCGTGCGTCCCTGACGCCTCGGCGCGCCCGCCGGCATCAAACGTCAAAGCATGGCTGCTAGTCCTGCCGACGCTCGGCTTGATGAGCAATTCGCGATTGCGTCGCCGCAGCTTGGCCAACCAGCGCTCTTGCGGCCTTTTGGAAGCCGGCGCGATGCCCCAATAGTTGCGGTAGATGTCTTCGAACAGATAGCTGACGGGATGCATGATGTGCTTCCTTTAGATTGTTGAATCGATCCAATCGACAGGCGCGAAAACCGGCCCCGCTCAGCTCCGCTTGCGCCCCACAAGGAACCGCAACTCGCGAACCCATGGGCTGGCTTTGCCGCGGCGCTTCTGCGTCGTGGTGTTCGACGAGATGCTCCAGTCGTTGCGGTAAATGTCTTCGAACAGGAAATTGACGGGATGCATGGCACAACTCCCCTGAACATCTTGAATCGATCCAATTCAGAGAACCATCGCTCACTTGGATCGATTCAAATATACGCCTTGGCGAGGCTGCGATCAAGTCAAAATTTGAACCGATCCAACGAAAGTGTTAGATGGAGGAATTTAGGAGACGAAGATGGCGCCACTTATCTCTGCAAAGACAAGACCGGTCCGGCTGGCGGACATTGCCAAGGCGGCCGGCGTGTCGCACGGCACCGCGTCCAACGTGTTCGCCCGTCCGGAGATCGTGCGCGAGGAGGTCCGCGAGCGGGTCAAGGCGGCAGCCGAGGCCATGGGATATGGCGGCCCCGATCCCAAGGGCCGGCTGCTGCGCGCCGGCAAGGTCAATGCCATCGGCGTCGCGACCGCGGAACCCCTCTCCTATTTCTTCGACGACCCCTTTGCCCGGGTGATGATGGCCAGCATCTCGCAGGCTTGCGACGCGACCGGTGCGGGGATTTCGCTGGTCTCCGCAGCCAACAACGAACAGCTTGCCTGGAACATACAGAGTGCGCTGGTCGACGGTTTCATCGTCTTTTGCGTCGATGGCGGTTCAAGGCTGGTCGAACTGGCGCGTGAACGCAAACTCCCCTTTGTCGCGCTCGATCTCGATTCGGACGACGACGACGCCGTTGCAGCGATCGGCGTCGACAACATCGCCGGGGCTGGCCTGGCGGCCCGCCACCTGACCGAACTCGGACATCGCCGCTTTGCCGTGCTTGCCCTGCCCGTCGCGGACTCCGGCTTCGGCCCCACCACAAGGGAGCAGATGGAGAAGGCCCTCTATTCCGGGACGCGCGACCGCCTGCGTGGCTATTTCGCGGAACTCTCCCGCGTCGACATCGACGTCGAGCGTGTGCCGATCTACGAAACCGTCAATGACGAGGAAAGCGTGCGGGCCGGCCTCGATCATATTTTCGCCGGCGCCGAGACCCCGACCGCCATCCTGGCTATGTCAGACAGGATGGCCTTGCATGCATTGGACTGGCTGCGGCAGCGTGGCGTCACGGTACCCGGCGACGTTTCGATCGTCGGCTTCGACGGTGTTCCGGAAGGAGCGGTTTCCAGTCCGCCGCTGACCACGATCGTCCAGCCGATCGCCGAGATGGGCCGTCTTGCCGTCAAGGCGATCCTTGAAAATGATGGCTCGTTCAGCCGGCAATCGCTGCCGGTCCAACTCGTGGTGCGAGCTTCATCCGGCCCCTCGCCCGCCTAAGCTCAACGGCCCATTCTTGTCGCCATGGTCGGCATCGCGAAGGATGCAGCATGGACGCGCGGTGCGGCGTTGTGAGCCGGCCTGCTTTTGCCGGGCCAGCCAAGGCCCGAAAGCCATTCCAGATAGTAGGCAAGCGCGAACTGCATGACGATGCCGGCCGATATCAACAGGCTGTCATAGGCAAATCCGCCCGGATTGATCAGCTTCAGCACCTGCGCCGCCATTGCAAGGACCGTGCCGGCAATGAAAACCGGCAGCGATCGTTTGCCCAATATGGCAAGCGGATGATCGCGCCCGGTGCGAAACAGGTTCGAGACCGCCGGGAATGCCACGATCAGGTAGCTCACCGCCAATATATGCAGCAGCCTCGGCAGCGACAGAAACGTCTTGTCGAAGCCGGTCAGCACCGGAGGCAGGCCAAACCAGGAGATATGCCCCCAAAGCGGGCTGTGCACCCAGACCAGCGCGGTTGCGGTGTAGGCCAAGGCAGCGCCAACCAGCCAGCGATTGACCGGGATGATGCCGCCGCGACGCACATGCAGCGTGCCTGCCAGGCCGATGTTGAAAAGGAACTGCCACGACAGCGGGTTGAGAAACCAGAAGCCGGGCTCGGGATAGTTGGGCGGAGCAATCTGATAAATCCCCGCGACCAGCCACAGAGCGCCGGATGCCGCCAGTGCCAAGACCGGCCGATAGCTGACAATGAGCAGGAACACCGGCGTCAGCAAGAGCAGCACCGCATAGACGGGCAGTATGTTGTTGTAGCCGAGTTGGTGGCCGAGCGTCACGATGCCGATCAGCACCTGCGGCGTATTCTTGATCAACGGCTCGATGTTGATCATCGTCAGAAGCTCCGGCCGCCTGACGAACACTGCCGCGGCGCAGAAGATGGCCATCACCACCATGGTGGTGACGATGTGGGCGGCATAGAGGACACCGGCGCGGCGCCACATCTTCAACGTTGCCAGCAGCCGGTTTCCAGGTTGGAATTTCCTGCCATAGGCAAGTGCGACCGAGATGCCGGAGATCAGTACGAAGACTTCCGCCGCATCGGAAAAGCCGAAATTCTTGTAGGTCAGATACTCGAAGGCGGTACCTGGCACATGGTCGACATAGATGGTCAGCAAAGCGAGAGCTCGGAGCACGTCTATGCGCGTGTCGCGCTCAGTGCGATCCGGGACACGCGCATCGCGGTCCGGGGAAATCTGGGTGGTCATCGACAAAAAGGCCTCAAAGCTGGTTGTTCATACCGGGCAATGCGACCCCCGGCGCACCGCTTCGATTCCTCCCGAAGGAATGTTATCGGCGGAGAAACGGACTGTAATGTGCCCGGTTCAATCAACTTTCGCGGAGCTTGAAAATATTGCGTTTTGAAGCCGGCAAATTGAGCGAAACCTCATATAATCAAGAGGATGCGCGATGATCGAAGAGACCTCACAAGATGGTGCGCTGGGGCGTGATCTCGCCTTCAGCTACCGGCTTTACAGCCCGGCGGATTCAACCGGCGAATGTCTCTTCCTGCTGCATGGGTCGGGTGTCGACGAGACGACGTTGGTGCCGCTGGCGCGAGAGATCGCACCGCGTGCCACGCTCATCGCGGTGCGCGGCCGCGTTGTCCAGGAGGATGGTTTCCGCTGGTTCGCGCGCATCACGCCGACGCGCTTCGAACAGGCAAGCATCCGCACCGAAACCGAGGCCTTTGCGGGCTTCGTCGCCGACGCGGCCACACATCACCATCTCGACCTCTCGCGCACAATTTTCCTCGGCTATTCGAACGGTGCCAATCTGGTTTCGAGCCTGATGCTGCTGCATCCGGGCCTTGTCGAGCGCGCCGCGCTGCTGCGGCCGATGCCGGTGCTCGATGACGTGCCGGCGACGGATCTGTCAAAGGTGCGGGTGCTGATGATCGCCGGCGCCACCGACCTCACCTATGCGCCTTTCGCCCCTGCTCTGGTGACATTGCTCAGCCGGCATGGCGCCGAGATCGACGCCAGGATTGTCCCGTCAGGTCATGAATTCGGCAGCGCCGACGCCGCAATCGTCAGGCAATGGCGGCCGGGATCGGCGGCGCAGGCAGGTTGACGGACTCACCAGCATGACCAGCCGCCTACCCTCGTCCCATCCTGTTCCAGGCATCCAGTCCGGCGATCTTGTAGGCTTCGGCAAGCGTCGGATAGTTGAAGGTGTTGTTGACGAAGAAGTCGACGGTGCCGCCGAGATTGATCACCGCCTGGCCGATGTGGATGAGCTCGGTGGCGCCCTCGCCGATGATGTGCGCGCCGAGCAGACGGCGCGTTTCGATCGAAAAGAGCAGCTTCAGGAAACCGGTGTTGACGCCCATGATGTGGCCGCGCGAGGTTTCGCGAAAGCGCGCTACGCCGACCTCATAGGCCGCACCGCTTTCACGCACCTGTTCCTCGGACTGGCCAACCGTCGAGATTTCCGGCACCGCATAGATGCCATAGGGGAATGTTTCTGGTGGCGGCGGCAAAGGCACGCCGAAGGCATGGCAGGCGGCCACCCTGCCCTGCTCCATCGACGTCGAGGCCAGGCTCGGAAAGCCGATGACGTCGCCGGCGGCGTAGATGTTCGGCACTCTGGTCTGGAACGTATGCGGATCGACCTTGATACGGCCCCTGGAATCGGCGTCGATACCGACCACATCCAGGCCCAGGCTGCCGACATTGCCGGTGCGACCGGCGGCGTAGAGCACGACCTCGGAACGGATAGTGCGGCCATCGGCCAGTTCCACCTCGGCGGCATCAGGCTTGGAGCGGATTTCCTTCACCGCGCTGCCCAGCCGGATGGTCATGCCACGATCGCGCATCTGGTGAATGAAATCGTCGACGATCTCGCGGTCGACGAAATCGAGGATGGAGTTGCGCGGCTCGACCAAGGTTACCGGCACGTCAAGCGCGGAAAAGATCGTGGCATATTCGACCCCGATGACGCCGGCGCCGATCACGGTCAGCGTGCGCGGCAAGCGATCAAGCTCCAGCATCTCGTCACTGTCGAAGATTCGGGTCTTGTCGAAAGGCACGTCGCGCGGCCGGTGCGGCCTGGTGCCGACCGCGATCAGCGCATTGGCAAAACCGACCTCGCTGTAATCGCCGGTGTCGGTGGTCAGGCTGACCTTGTCGGGGCCAAGGAATTTCACCGCAGCCCGGGCGCTCTTGACCGTGTTGCGCATGAACTGGTGCTGCAGCACCTCGACCTCATGGTCGAGCGTCTTGTGCAGGCGCTCGACCAGATCGCCGACCGAGATATCCTGCTTGACCCGGTAGCCGCGCCCGTAGAAGCCGCGCTCACGCCAACCCGAAAGGTTGAGCACAGTTTCGCGCAGCGTTTTCGACGGGATGGTGCCGGTATGCACCGAGACACCGCCCAGACGCCGGCCGCGATCGACCACCAGCACCGACTTGCCGAGCTTGGCCGACTGCACCGCGGCCCGGCGACCGGAAGGGCCGCTGCCGATGACCAGCATGTCGTAGTCCATATTGCCCCGTCCCCTGCCATGTGCGCTTTTGCTGCGCCGCAGCAAGCTAATGCTATCCGCGCCGCAAGTTCAACCGGTTCAGATTGCGCTTGGCGCCTTGAAGGCCGGCGCACCGCAAGAAGCCCGATCTTGATTCCGCCACAGGCCTTCACCATTTCATGGCTGAGCGGTCCGCACCCTATGTCGGACCTTGTTACGAGGAAATGACATGGACGCGCGCGTTCTCGACGGCGAAATCATCACCAGCAGGCTCGACGATGTCAGGGCCTATGACGGTGTGCGCACGAAGCGCATTGTGGCTTTCGTAATCGACTATGTCATCGTCGCGCTGCTTACCATTCCGTTTGCCATTCTGGTGTTCTTCCTCGGGCTTTTGACCCTCGGGCTTGGCTGGATGCTGTTCGGCATCCTGGTACCGGCCGTCGCCATCCTCTACATCTGGAACACGCTGGGCAGCACCGACCAGGCCACCACGGGCATGAAGATGATGGGCATCCGCCTTGACCGGCTCGACGGCAGGCCGATCGACGGCCTCACCGCGGTCGTCCATTCGGTGCTGTTCTGGGCCGGCAATGTCATCCTGTCGCCGCTCGTCCTGCTGGTGACGCTGTTTTCCGACCGCAAGCGCACCTTGCACGATCTTTTGCTTGGCACGGTCGTCAGCCGCACCGACCGCTGAAACGGCCCTCTGAAGAGCAGTCGCAACTGATTGAGCACAAATGTGAAGGCGTCGAGTCGACCACGCCCACACAATCCTGTTGAATTTTTCGCCGTCCGCGCCAAAGGTAGAGCGATTCGAAGGAGTGTTTCCAAGGCTCGATGACGCAGCATCCGACCCAGTCGCCGCAGTTCTTCCTGACCGCGCCATCGCCGTGCCCCTATCTCGACGGCCAGTTCGAGCGCAAGGTGTTCACGCACCTGGTTGGCGACAAGGCGGCGGAGATGAACGACCTCTTGACGCAAGGCGGCTTCCGGCGCTCGCAGAATATCGCTTACAGGCCGGCCTGCGAGACCTGCCGCGCCTGTGTTTCGGTACGCATCCTCGCCCAGGAATTCGTCGCCAGCCGCAACATGAAGCGCGTGCTGCAGCACAATTCCGACCTCGTCGGCCACATGCACAATGCCGAGCCTTCGACCGAACAATATTCCCTGTTCCGCAGCTATCTCGACGCCCGCCACCGCCGTGGCGGCATGTCCGACATGACGGTGCTCGACTATGCGATGATGGTCGAGGACACCCATGTCGACACCAAGGTAATCGAGTATCGGCGGCGCGGACCCGATACGTTCATTACCGGCAAGGGACAGGGCGAGCTGATTGCGGTGGCGCTCACCGACAAGATGGCCGACGGCCTGTCCATGGTCTATTCGTACTTCAATCCTGATTTCGAGGAACGGTCGCTCGGCACGTTCATGATCCTCGACCACATCGCCCGCGCCAGGGCGATGGGCCTGCCCCATGTCTATCTCGGCTACTGGGTCAACGGCTCGCGCAAGATGAATTATAAGATGCGCTTCATGCCGCAGGAGCATCTCGGCCCGAAGGGCTGGGAGCGCTACACCAACGAAGCGGTCGCGCGCTGATTAGTCTTTCCCAAGTCCGGGCTTAAACATTTTCAATCGAGACGATGCTGGTCTTTCCGCTGGTTGGCGGAGAGCGTGCGATTGCGCCGGTCCGCCATCCTCTCCCAAATTCATTGTGAAAGTCGCTGCATGTCGTCTCACGATACTCACACCAAAGGACTTCTGCTCACCGCATTTGGCGGGCTGACGCTGACCGTGGATATCCCGCTGATCCGGCTCGCCCATGGCGAGGCGTGGACAATCTTGCTGCTGCGCACCGGCTGCACCTTGGCCGCGGCACTGATCATGTGGACCATCTGGCGCTCATTCAGCAAGAATGCGCCGCAGCTGATACCTGGCTGGTCGGGCCTGATCGTTGCCGCGATCTACGGGCTCGGCGCGATTGCGTTCATCACAGGCGTCTACAACACCTCGACCGCCAACCTGGTGTTCATCCTGGCCTTCACAACCATGTTCGCCGCGCTGCTTTCATGGGTGTTCTTGAAGGAGCGGCCGCGGCCGCTGACCCTTGCGGCATTGGCCATGATGATTGTCGGCGTCGTCATCATCGTCGGCGATTCCGTCGGCACCGGACATCTGTTCGGCGACCTGATGGCATTGTGTTCGGCCTTCCTGATCGCCTGCGCCATCACCATCTCGCGCGCCAGCGGCAAGGATATGGGCTTTACCTCACTGATCGGCGTCGTCCTGCCTTTAGGGCTGGCGGCGTTCATGGTCTCCAAGACCGGCTTTCAGGTGGAGGCGCCATGGTGGATCATCCTCAACGGCGCCGTCATCATGCCGATAGCGTTCTTCTGCCTCGCCAATGGACCGAAATACATTTCGGGGCCTGAAGTGGCGATGTTCTACCTGCTCGAAACGGTGCTGGCGCCGGTCTGGGTGTGGATGATCTTTGCCGAAACGCCGACGCGCAACAGCCTGGTCGGCGGCGGGATCCTGATCGTGACGCTGATCGCCCATTCGCTGTGGCAACTGCAGGAGGGGCGCAAGCGCCGGGCGGCACTCGCCGTCGCTTACCCGACTTAGAGGGTGGACAGCCGTCGTTCCAGACCCTCAGTGCACTCAACGCGTTGCAGTATCTGAAAAAGGCTCTGCAACGATCTGGTATTCGTCCTCGTAGACGACATATCCTAGACGGGAACTCTTCATGACCTCGACATGATGCCCATGCTGCGCAAGGAACGCCGCGAGATCATAAGCCCTTGCCAAATGTTCAGTTGCTGTTGGCTTGAACCAGCTTATTCCCTGGGTCGTCTGTTTCCGGTAAAAACCTTTCGATCTTGAAAGGTTGAAACGTGCGGTATCGGAAGGTTCTGTCGAAACCAGGCAAGACTATCTTCCAGCCGATCCAACGTGTGTTGATCAACATCCGTTTGGCCTCGCAATTCGTAGGCAGCGGCAAAAAAACCTTCGCGCGCCTGCGTGCCCTCAATGATTCTTGGCCGAACGAATCGCAAAAACATGCGCAGGATACTCCCCAAACGCGATGCCAGGTGAGCCGTGTTGTGATCCTGAAGATCAGACTCTGGCCTTTTTCTCGGCGACAATCTCGATCTGTGGTGGCCCGCCTTCGATCTCGGCCACGGCATCGGGAGCGACGTCATCGGCCAGTTCGACCTCGCGCAGCCATTCGCGCCAGATTGCGACCAGCAGGGCCATCAGCACCGGGCCGATGAACAGGCCGAGAAACCCCATGGTCTTGACGCCGCCGATCAGGCCGAAAAAGGTCGGCAGGAAGGGCAGTTTTATCGGCCCGCCGACGAGTTTCGGGCGCAATGTCTTGTCGACGATGAACAGCTCGACCGCGCCCCACAGGAACAGCGCCAGCCCGGCCATCGGCGATCCGCTGGCGGCGAGGTAGATCGAGACCAGCGTGAAGGACAGCGGTGCACCGCCGGGGATCAGCGCCATGACGCCGGTCAGGGCGCCGAGGGTTACCGGCGACGGCACGCCGGCCAGCCAATAGGCAATGCCGAGCACCAGGCCTTCGCCGATGGCGATGACGGTCATACCGGTCACCGTCGAAGAGATCGTTGCCGGCACGACGCGCGAGATCCGCTCCCATCTGGCCGGCAGGATGCGCTCGCCGAGGCGGTCGACCTGGCCGGCAAAATGCTCGCCGTCGCGATAGGCGAAGAACAGCGCGATCATCATGAACAAAAGCGTCAACAGCAGGCCGAAAGCGCTGCCGCCGGCCGCCAGCACACCGCGATAGATGCTGCCGATATTGGCGCCGCTGACCAGCTGGATCAGTTCACCGATGCCGCCTGGATGGCCGAAATTGGTCGTCCACTGCTGGTTCAGCCACTCGCCCACGACAGGCAGCGTGGCGATCCAGTGCGGTGTCACCGCGCCATGACGGTTGGTCTCGATCGCCCAGGCGACCCATTCGCGGACCTCGTTGATCGCATAGGTGCCGGCGAGCGCGATCGGGATCACCAGGAAGGCGAGGATGAAGAGGATGGCTAAGGTCGCGGCGATGGTGCGGTTGCCACTGACCGCGACAAGCAGGCGGCGGTAAAGCGGCCAGCTGGCGAAAGCGATGACGAGCGCCGCCAGCACCGGAAACAGGAAGCCGTGGAAGAAATAAACGCCGGCGGCGACGATCAGCACCAGCAGCCAGCGCGCCGCCGACAGCGGCGGGATGACGGCGGACCTGAGCGGCGTCGACAGGCCGAACAGGCGCTGCTGCCGTTCCGGTTTCTGGATTCTTGCTTCCTTCAAACGCCTGGCTCTCCCAAACACCCCTCCTGTCTATGCACTGATATAGTGCAGCAATCGTGACGATAGTCCAAATGGTGATGGAGCTGCGCGCGCCATTGGCGTCGCCGCGGGCCAGCATCCCCCTCTGTCCTGCCGGACATCTCCCCCGCAAGGAGGGAGATTGGCTGTCATGTCGGCTTTCGCAAATCGCCAACATTGGAAAAGCGGGCAGAAAGGGCGAAGCTTCCGATCTCCCCCCTTGCGGGGGAGATGTCCGGCAGGACAGAGGGGGGTGTGAAGGATTGCTAGCGCCTGAGATTTTCAAACCTGAAAACTGCCGCTACCCAAATTTCCCCGTCCTCGGGAATCCCTTCGGCACCATGCGTCCGGCTGAGGCGCGAGCGCCGATCCACTCAGTCAGTTCCTCACGCGACCGGATGAAAGTGCGGTCGGCCGAATCCTGCCAGGATAGGCCGGTCTCCAGCGTGAACGGCTTGAGGTCGAGAAGGCCGCCATCCTTGTATTTCTGCAGGCGCACGCCCTTGCCGCGGCCCATCTCCGGAATCTCGGCGAGCGCGAACACCAGCATCTTTCGGTTCTCGCCGACGATGGCGAGATGGTCACCGGTGACCGGGATGCAGCGCTTGGCTTCGTCCGGCGCCTTGACGTTCATCACCTGCTTGCCCTTGCGGGTGTTGGCGACGACTTCCTCCTCCGGCACGATGAAACCGTTGGCGTCGTGCGAGGCCAGCAGCAGCTTGCGCTTTGGGTCGTGAACGAAGGCGGTGACGATGTCCTGGTCATTGTCCATGTCGACGATGATGCGGATCGGCTCGCCATGGCCTCGCCCGCCAGGCAGCCGGTCGGCGCCGATGGTGTAGAATTTGCCGCCGGTGGTGAAGACCAGCACCTTGTCGGTGGTCTGGGCATGGAAGGCGAGCTTGAGGCTGTCGCCCTCCTTGAAGGTCAGCGTCGAGAGATCGGCCAGATGCCCCTTCATCGCCCGCAGCCAGCCCTTTTCCGAGACGACGACGGTGACCGGCTCGCGCTCGATCATGGCATGTGCGATGTCGGTCAGATCATGCTCGGGCGCGTCGGCGAACTGGGTGCGGCGCTTGCCGAGTTCGGTCTCCGGACCGAACTTGTCGCGGATGTTGGTGACTTCCCATTTGATCGTCGCCCACTGCTTCTCGTTCGAAGCAAGCAGTGCCTCGATCTGCTTCTTCTCGGCGCTCAGTCCGTCGAATTCCTTGCGGATCTCGAATTCTTCCAGCTTGCGCAAAGCGCGCAGCCGCATGTTGAGGATGGCTTCGGCCTGGGTGTCGGTGAGCGACCAACGGGCCATCATGACCTGCTTTGGCTCATCCTCCTCGCGGATGATCCTGATCACCTCGTCGATGTTGAGGTAGGCGATCAGGTAACCGGCAAGGATTTCCAGGCGCCGTTCGATCTCACCGAGGCGGTGTTTCGAGCGGCGGACCAAAACGTCGCGGCGATGCTCGAGCCATTCCTGCAGCACGCCCTTCAGCGACAGCACATTGGGCACCTTACCGCGCGACAGCACATTCATGTTGAGCGGGAAGCGGCTTTCGAGTTCGGTGAGCTTGAACAGCGATTCCATCAGGATGCCGGGGTCGACCGAACGGCTCTTCGGCACCAGCACGACGCGGATGTCCTCGGCGCTTTCGTCCCTGATGTCCTCGAGCAGCGGCAGCTTGCGCGCCATCAGCAGCTCGGCGATCTTCTCGATCAGCCGCGCCTTCTGCACGCCATAGGGAATTTCGGTGACGACGATGCTCCAGGTACCCCTGCCCTGGTCCTCCTGGAACCACTTCGAGCGCACGCGAAAGCCACCGCGGCCGGTTTCGTAGGCTTCGAGGATCGAGGCGCGGCTGTCGACGATGATACCGCCGGTCGGGAAATCCGGCCCCTGGACAAAGTCCATCAGCTTCGCCACCGGCGCGTCCCGGTTTTCGATCAGGTGAAGTGCGGCATCGCAAAGCTCCGCGGCGTTGTGGGGCGGGATCGATGTCGCCATGCCCACCGCGATGCCGGACGAGCCGTTGGCCAGCAGATTCGGAAAGGCGCCGGGCAAAACCACCGGCTCCTCGTCTTCTTCATTGTAGGTCGGCCGATAATCGACGGCATCCTCGGTGATGCCGGACAACAGTTCGGTCGCCACATCGGTCATGCGCGCTTCGGTGTAGCGCATGGCGGCGGCGTTATCACCGTCGATGTTGCCGAAATTGCCCTGCCCGTCGACCAGGGGATAGCGCATCGAAAAATCCTGCGCCAACCGCACCAGCGCGTCATAGATCGACTGGTCGCCATGCGGGTGGAACTTGCCCATCACCTCGCCGACGATGCGGGCGCATTTGGCAAAGCCCTGGTCGGGGTTGAGCCGCAGCAGGCGCATGGCGTGCATGATGCGGCGATGGACCGGCTTCAGTCCGTCGCGCACGTCGGGCAGCGCCCGGTGCATGATGGTCGACAGCGCATAGGCGAGATAGCGCTCTTCCAGCGCCTTCTTCAGATCGACCGGCTCGATATGATCGCCACCGCCATTTTCAGGCGGCAAAAGCCTTTTTCCCATGGGCTCGGACTAGCCGAGCGGGTGATTCGCGGCAAGAGCCCGACAGAGATACCGGCCCTTCTGCAACATGAAACCGCACCGCGGGGGATGTCGGCCAACATCAGGCTGTTACATGCGGGTTCTATGGCCAAGCGTGACGAGTATCCGGCTATCGGCTCTTCATGACAAATTCACCGGTTTGCGCAAAGACGGCGGGATCAGGTTTGCCTTTCACCGCGATTTTTGACCATTGTGCCGGGACACGCCTTTTTCCGGTCCAGTTCGTCACGGAATGGTGATGGCGCAAATAATTGAAAAACAATTTCAGGACACTCTCAGGGACCTTGCGATGACAATCAAACGCTCAACTCTTAGGAAATTAGCCCTTTCGACCTTCTTGCTCACGCTGCCGCTGAATGCGGCCCTCGCACAGGATACGGCAGTGGCCGACCGGCTGAAGGCCGCGCTTGTCGCACAAGGTGTCGACATCACCTGGACCGGCGTGACCGGCGACAACACCAGCATGGTGCTGCAGGGCGTTGCCATCAAACCGGCGGCGGAGAAGGAAGCGCTTCCCATCGGCGACGTCAAACTCGAAGGTGTGACCGAGGCAAATGGCGGCTATGACATCGCCACCGTATCGACGGCTGCCTTCACACACAGCAAGGACGGCGTCACCCTCGACCTCAGCCCCTTCGTCATCCATGACATGACAGTTCCGGCCGACGGCGCCACCGGCCCGCTCGGCTCGCTGATGATGTACAAGTCCGCCGAACTCTCGAACATGACCGTCAAGGTCGCCGACAAGACCGCCTTCTCGATGGACGGGCTTGCCATCGAAATCACGCCGCCGGCGGACGGCAAGGCAATGGAATTCACCGCCACCACGGAGAAATTCAACGCCGACCTGACGCTGGTGGACGATCCCAAGTCCAAGGAAGTCATCAACGCGCTCGGCTACCAGAACATCGCGGGCAATCTCGAAATGGCCGGCACCTGGCAGCCCACGGACGGCAAGATGGAACTGTCGAAATACGACATCTCGGTCGAGAATGCCGGCACGCTCGGCATGACCTTCAATCTCGGCGGCTACACGCTGGATTTTATCAAGTCGCTGCAGGAAATGCAGAAGAAGATGGCGGCACAGCCTGAAGGCGCCGACAATTCGGCGCAAGGCATGGCCATGCTCGGCCTGTTGCAGCAGCTTTCGTTCAACAGCGCCTCGATCCGCTTCGACGACGATTCGCTGACCAACAAGGTTCTGGACTATGTCGGCAAGCAGCAAGGCATGTCCGGCAAGGACATCGCCAACCAGGCCAAGGCGATCGTGCCGTTCGGCATGGCGCAGCTCAACAATCCGGAACTGACGGCGCAGGTTACGGCCGCGGTCAGCAAATTCCTCGACGATCCGAAGAGCCTCGAAATCTCGGCCGAGCCGCCGGCATCCGTGCCGTTCGCACTGATCATGGCGGGCGCCATGTCCAACCCGCTCGACCTGCCGAAGACGCTCGGCGTCACCGTCAAGGCCAACGAAGACTGATCGAAGCGATCTCAATATGCGAAAAGCCCGGCATGCCGGGCTTTTTTTGTCGGGATCAGCGAATCGAAAGAATCGGTTCGGGCGGTTCTTTAAGGCATCGCCCGAAGCGCGATCAGGCGTCCTTCTTGGGCACGGCAACGCGCAGCGCCAGCTCGCGAAGCTGCTGCGGGCTCGCTTCCGACGGTGCGTTCATCAACAGATCGTAGGCCTGCTGGTTCATCGGGAACATGGTGATCTCACGCAGGTTCTTGGCGCCGAGCAGCAGCATGACGACGCGGTCGACACCGGCGGCCATGCCGCCATGCGGCGGCGCGCCATACTGGAAGGCACGATAGAGGCCGCCGAAGCGCTCCTCGACCGTGGCGCGATCCAGCCCGACCGTCTCGAACGCCTTGACCATGGTTTCGGGCAGATGGTTGCGGATACCGCCGCTGGCGATCTCGAACCCGTTGCAGACCATATCGTACTGGAACGCCTTGATGCCGAGCAGGTCCTCGCCATTCAGCGCATCGATGCCACCTTGCGGCATCGAGAACGGGTTGTGGGCGAAGTCGATCTTCTTCTCTTCCTCGTTCCACTCGAAGAACGGGAAGTCGACGATCCAGCACAGTTCGAAACGCTCGCGATCGACAAGGTTCAGTTCGTCGCCGGCGCGCGTGCGCGCGGCACCCGCAAAGGAGACGAATTTCTTCGGATCGCCTGCAACGAAGAAGGCGGCGTCGCCATCGGCAAGGCCGAGTTGAAGGCGGATCGCCTCGGTGCGCTCCTCGCCGATGTTCTTGGCGAGCGGGCCGGCGCCTTCGAGCTTGTCGCCCTCCTTGCGCCAGAAGATATAGCCCAGCCCCGGCTGGCCCTCGCCCTGCGCCCAGGAATTCATGCGGTCGCAGAAGGCGCGGCTGCCGCCGGTCTTGGCCGGAATGCCCCATACTTCGGCCTTCGGATCGTTGGCCAGGATGTTGGCGAACACCTTGAAGCCGGAATCGCGAAAATGGTCGGAAACGGCCTGCATCTCGATCGGGTTGCGCAGGTCCGGCTTGTCGGAACCGTACTTGCGCATGGCGACATCATAGGGGATGCGCTGGAATTTCTGCGTCACCGGCTTGCCGTTGGCGAAGGTCTCGAAGACCCCGCGCATGACCGGCTCCATGGTCGACAGCACGTCGTCCTGTTCGACGAAGCTCATTTCGAGGTCGAGCTGGTAGAATTCGCCGGGCAGACGATCGGCGCGCGGATCCTCGTCGCGGAAGCAGGGCGCGATCTGGAAATAGCGGTCGAAGCCCGACACCATGATCAGCTGCTTGTACTGCTGCGGCGCCTGCGGCAGCGCGTAGAAGGTGCCGGGGTGGATGCGCGACGGCACCAGGAAGTCGCGCGCGCCTTCCGGCGACGAGGCGGTGAGGATCGGCGTCGAGAATTCGGTGAAGCCGACATCGCCCATGCGCTTGCGCATTTCGGCGATGATTTTCGTTCGCGCAATGATGTTCTTGTGCAGCGTCTCGCGGCGCAGGTCGAGAAAGCGGTATTTCAGCCTGATATCCTCGGGATAGTCCGGCTCGCCGAACACCGGCAGCGGCAATTCCTTGGCCGCCGACAGCACCTCGATCTCGCGGGCGAAAATCTCGATCTCGCCGGTCGGCAAATTGGCGTTGGTGGTCTCGGGCAAGCGCGCCTTCACCTCGCCGTCGACGCGGATGACCCACTCGCCGCGCACCGTCTCGGCTACCTTGAAGGCCGGAGAATCGGGATCTGCGACGATCTGGGTCAGGCCATAATTGTCGCGCAGGTCGATGAAGAGCAGGCCGCCATGATCGCGCACGCGATGCACCCAGCCGGACAGGCGAACGGTCGAGCCAACGTCGCTCTTCCTCAACTGGGCACAGGTATGGCTGCGGTAACGGTGCATTGTCATTGGTAAAGTCCGGGGTGCTGGGGCCGAAGCATCACAGCTCAGCCTGAAAATTTGCGCGAAAAGCGCATGGGAGGTTGGATTTGTCAAGGTAAGTGGCCCGGGTTGGTATCTCGGTTCCGCTTTCCCAGGCGACCTACGAGCCCAGTGCCGATAGCCGAAGACGCTGAGCAAGGTGTTCGACGACCAATGCAGCGCTGGCGGACGACGTTGCGGCATGATGAAGGCGTATCTCCGCCCCCGGCAGCGGCGGCACATGCCGGCCGGGATGGACATCTCGCAGGCCTGGCGCAAGCATGCTGCCTTTGACCACGGTGACCGCCAGGCCCTGTTCGACAATTGCCTCCGTGGCTGAGAGGCTCGGGCTGACATAGGCCAACCGCCATGGCCGGCCTGCCTTGTTGAGCGCCTCAATGGCCCAGGAACGAAACAGGCAATCGGGGCTCGACAGAGCGACGGGCAGCAGATCGAGTTCCTCGACGGCCCGCGTCGCCGCCGCCGCCCAAATCGCCCTTTCGCGGCATATCAGATCCCCCTCGGTCGTGCCTTCCGGGTGCATGGCGATGACGGCGTCGAACGACGACCCAAGCCGTTTCAGGAGCCGGGCGGTGAGACCAATCTCCATTTCGACCTGCACCAACGGAAATCGCTCGGCGATGCCAGAAAGGAGGCGCGGCAGGATCTTGGTGCCATAATCTTCCATGACCCCGATGCGAACCTGTCCGGCCACCTGCTGACCGGAAACACGCGCAATCGCCTGCTCATTGAGAGCAAGTATGCGGCGGGCATCGATCAGAAAGCCCTCCCCGGCGGCGGTGAGTTCAACGCGGGCTGTCGAGCGCCGGAACAAGATGGTCTCGATGCGCTCCTCAAGACGTTTCACCTGCAAGCTGACGGCCGCCTGCGTTCTATTGAGCTGCTCGGCGGCTCGCGTGAACGAGAGTCGCTCGGCAACGACGACAAAGGCCCGCAGAAGGTCCGGATCGAGATTCGGGATACTCATAGTGGAATGTTATCAAACTCATTGAGCATATTCGATTCCTTATGGCCCGTCTTCCGATATCCCCGGTTCCGAGCCAGCAAGGTCGGGAACCATGGAAATCACAGGAGTGCTCGCCGCGATTCTCTCCAGCGCTTTTGGGGGCACCGCCGTTGGCGCAACGCGATATCTCGCGGGCACGCTCGATCCTCTCGCTATCGGTGC
The DNA here is from genome assembly GCF_040319805.1 of Mesorhizobium sp. M0848. Lineage (NCBI taxonomy): Bacteria > Pseudomonadati > Pseudomonadota > Alphaproteobacteria > Hyphomicrobiales > Phyllobacteriaceae > Mesorhizobium > Mesorhizobium sp. M0848. The sequence continues at coordinate 95,742 of NZ_JAMYOM010000022.1, forward strand.
GGTCCGGTTCGGCGGCGGCTTTCTGGTTTTGGCCGCCGTAGCTCTCTGGCGACGAGACAGGTGGCCGCCGAAGAGCGACTGGCTCGGCACTGGTGCATTGGGTCTTCTGTTCTTCGGGCTGTTTCCGGTGCTCTTCAATGGAGCCCTTGTCTACACGACGGCCGCGCGAGGTGCGCTTGCGCTTTCGACACTGCCTCTGCTCACAATGCTTGCCGCGGCAGTTCTGAGGATCGAGCCGCCGACCATCCGCAAGATCGTCGGTGTCCTGATCGCAATGGCAGGGGTGGCCGTAGCGCTCGGCACGAGCCTGACGACTGCTCCCCCAGATGCCTGGCGCGGAGATCTTCTCATGGTCGCGGCCGCTTTCTGCATGGCGCTTTACAACGTCTGGTCGAGACCATTTCTATCCCGCACCGCGCCAATCCCATTCGTGGCGTTTGGCATGGGCGTAGGCGCGGTCTGCCTATCGGTCCTGATGGTTTCGAGCGGAGGCTTCGCGCGACTTGCCACTCTCAGCGCACCTCAGTGGATCGCAAGCGCATATCTGGCCATAATTTGCGGCGCCTTCATTTTCTTCCTCTGGGCATTCGCGCTCGAGCGCGCGTCGCCGACACTGGTTGCCGTCTCCGTTGCGGTTAATCCGGTGACGGCATCGATCTTTGGTGTTGTCTTCCTGGGCGAACAAGTAAGCGCGAACCTGATTGTCGGGCTGGTGGCAGTCCTCGCAGGCATAGGCATCGCAACGGGAGCAGCCGAGCGGCTCAGCCTGTGGCCCGACGATCGGCAGTCACGTCGCCGGCAGCCTTGAGCGCTGACCAAGCAAAACGCGGAAACGAATCCAGGCAAATATAGCGATCATCCCTGTTGGCGCAGGGAATTGCTGCTGGCGTTGGCCAGGGTGATGGTCCAAGAAGGGATCACCGACACGTGATCGCCTCTTCATGTCCTCCATCCGCCCGATGATCCCGCTCCTTCTCGCCGCCGGCATTTTGCTCGGCGGCAATGGGCTGCAGAGCACGCTGATCGCGCTGCGCGGCGCGCAGGAAGGGTTTTCGGCTTCCGACATCGGCCTGATGGGCACCTTCTACTTTGCCGGCTTCCTGCTCGGCTGCCTGGCCATCACCCGCATCATGAAGGCGGTTGGCCATATCAGGGCGTTTTCGGCGCTGGCGGCGATCGCCTCGGTGGGCACCTTGCTTCTGGTGCTGGTCATCGATCCGGTGATGTGGTGCGCGGTGCGCCTTGCCGGCGGCTTCTGCTTCGCCGGGCTGTTCACCATCGTCGAAAGCTGGCTGAATTCCGGCGTCGGCAATCACGATCGGGCACGCGTGCTGGCGATCTACCGGATGGTCGACATCGGTTCGGTGACATCAGCCCAGTTCCTGATCCCGGTCTTCGGCGCCGGCGGTTTCGCCATATTCGCCATCATGTCGATGATGATCACCTTGTCGCTGGTGCCGGTGTCGCTCGGCGACCGCTCCAACCCGGCACCACCCGAAGAGGTCAAGCTCGACCTGGCGCGCGTCTGGCGGATTTCGCCGCTGGGCTGCTTCGGCTGCGTCGCCGTCGGCGTCACCAACAGCGCCTTTCGCACCCTGTCGCCGGTCTACGCCGAGCAGATCGGCATGTCGGTCGCCGATGTCGTCACCTTCGTCAGCGTCGGCATTTTCGGCGGCGCCATCATCCAGTATCCGCTGGGTTACCTCTCCGACCGCTGGGACCGGCGCCGGGTGCTGCTGATGACGACCTGCTGTGCGATGTTTTCGGCGCTGGCGCTGGTGTTCATCGCCGGCAGCAATCCGGCGCTCAACTTCATCCTCATCTTCATCTTCGGCTGTTTCGCCATGCCGCTCTATTCGCTGTCGGCGGCGCATTCCAACGATCGCGCCGACACGGGCGAGTTCGTGCTGATCAACGCGGCGCTGATGCTGTTCTATTCCTTCGGCGCCATTGGCGGCCCGTTCGCCGCCTCGACCGCGATGCAATATTTCGGACCGGGCGCCCTGTTTGTATTCAGCGCGGTGGTCTATGCGATCTTCATCGCCGTCATCCTTTACCGCATGCAGGCCCGGTCCGGTGTGCCGGCAGGCAGGCGCGGCCGCTTCACCGCGCTCCTGCGCACTTCGACGGTTTTCGCGCGGCTGGCCAGGAGAAACGACGATTCCGATGGTCCGGGAACCTGATGATGGCGGTGCCAAAGCTTGACGAAAGCCCCGGCGGCTGAAATCTAGGAAGACCTTACTCCTGTCAAAAGCGATTTGATGAACGTCATCACCACCCAGAAAGAACTCGAGACCGTTCTCGCCGCTTTCGAAAAGTCGGATTTCGTCACCGTCGACACCGAATTCATTCGGGAAACGACCTTTTGGCCGATCCTGTGCCTGATCCAGATGGCTGCACCCGGCGTGACAGCACTCATCGATCCCCTGTCGCCCGATATCGACCTGAAGCCGTTCTTCAGGCTGATGGCCAATGAAGCGGTGGTCAAAGTCTTCCACGCCGCGCGGCAGGACATCGAAATCATCGTCCACCTCGGCGATCTGGTTCCGCATCCGGTGTTCGACACGCAAGTGGCGGCGATGGTCTGCGGCTTCGGTGACAGTGTTTCCTACGATCAGCTCGTGCAGCGCATTACCGGCGCGCGGCTCGACAAGTCGTCGCGCTTCACCGACTGGCGCCACCGGCCGCTTTCCGACAAGCAGCTCGACTACGCGCTGGCCGACGTCACGCATCTCATCGAGGTCTATCAGCACCTCAGCGCCGAATTGGAGCGGGAAAACCGCGCCCATTGGCTCAACGAGGAGATGGAGGTGCTGACCTCACGCGAAACCTATGATCCGCATCCCGAGGACGCCTGGAAGCGGCTGAAGATGCGGCTGCGCAAACCGCAGGAATTGGCGATCGTGCAGGGCGTTGCGGCGTGGCGTGAGCGCGAGGCGCGCGAACGCGACGTCCCGCGCGGCCGCGTGCTCAAGGACGACGCGATCTACGAGGTGGCGCAGCAGGCGCCGCGCGACACGGCAGCCCTCGGCAAGCTGCGCACGACACCGAAGGGCTGGGAGCGCTCGTCGACGGCAACGGCGCTGCTCGGCGCGGTCAACACCGCACTTGCCTTGCCCAAGGAGCAGATGCCGAAATTGCCGAAGAGTTTCCAGCCGCCCGAGGGCTCGAGCGCCGCGGCGGAACTGTTGAAGGTGCTGCTGCGGATCGTCGCCGAAAAGGAAGGCGTCGCCTCGAAGGTGCTGGCCTCCAGCGACGACATCGACCGTATCGCCGCCGAGGGCGAGGAGGCCGACGTACCGGCCCTGCAGGGTTGGCGCCGCGCGGTGTTCGGCGAGGCCGCGCTCAAGCTGGTGCGCGGCGAGATCGGCATCAAGTTCGACAAACGCAAGATAGCGGTGTTCGATCTGTAGACGAGCGTTCTTTCCTTCTCCCGCAAATGGGGAAGGGAGAGCTGCTCTGCTCAGACCGCGCCGAGCAGGTGCAGCGCGAACCAGATCCATCCCAGCAGAAGAATCACCGCACTGACGAAGAATGACCGGCTGCGCAGCAGCAGATTGTTGCTGGTCAGGTGAACCCAGGCATGGAAATAGCGCGACGCGACGAAAATCCACATCAGCGCCAGGGTCAGATAGTTGACGCCGTTGGTCAGGTGCAGCGTCAGGCACAGCACATAGAACAGCACCGGCAGTTCGAACTGGTTGGTGAGATTGGCGGCAACGGTGACGCTGGAGGCCGGCTCGGTCGAACGCACCTTGAACTGACCGGGTTTCGCCTCGCCTGACCTGACTGCGCCGTATCTGCGGCGACCCAGGACGCAGTATACGATGTAGATCAGCAGCACATGCGCGAGAACGGGCCAGAAGATCGTGGTCTGGTTCATCAAGTGCCCCCTGCCCGGTTGGGCTTCGCGTGCGGCATCAGGCCTGGCGTTTCTGGCCTGCAAGCCAGAAGGCCGCAATGACGATCACCGGTATGGCGAAAAGCGCGAATTTGGTGACGGTGAGCGCCGAGGCGAAAGACAGCGAGTCCGGGTTGGCCGACAGGAAATCGGACAGAAGCCGCGCCACCGCAAAGTTCTGAACGTAATGTGCAAGCGTGTAGGGAAGCACCAGGACCAACGCGAAAATCGACTGCAGCTGCGCCGGCAGCACGCGGAAAGCCTTCAATCGCCGGCCGGTGGCCAGGATGAGGCTGACCAGCGTGACCGACAACAGCGCCGGGAACAACAGATCGAAGGTCAGATAATGCCAGACGAGAATGATCTCGCCGCCGCGCCGGCCGAGCGCCGTCAGCCAGGCCATGCCTTCGTCCGGCGTAAACCCTAAAATGCGCATGTCGAGTGACGGCAAGCCGCCGCTCAACTGGCGGAAATAGAAGAATTCCAGCGCCGTCATGGCGATGAAAACCACCCCTGACAGGAAACAGAGCGCGCCTGCGTGGCGCGATAGCCGCAGGATCGTTGCCGTCAGGTTCCGCCCGAGCCCGTACTGGTCAGGCTCCGCCGGGATAGTTCGGGCTTTCGCGGGTAATCGTGACGTCATGGGCGTGGCTTTCACGAAGTCCGGCATTGGATATGCGCACAAAAGTGGCGCGCTCGCGGAAATCGGCAAGATCACGGCCACCAACATAACCCATAGCGGCTTTCAAGCCGCCCGCAAGCTGGTGCAGCACGCCGGACACAGGTCCTTTGTAGGGAACCTGCCCTTCGATGCCTTCCGGGACCAGTTTCAGCGTGTCGCGCACCTCGGCCTGGAAGTAGCGATCGGCCGAGCCACGGGCCATGGCGCCGACCGAGCCCATGCCGCGATAGGCCTTGAAGGAGCGGCCCTGGTGCAGATAGACCTCGCCAGGGCTTTCGTCGGTTCCAGCCAGCAGCGAGCCGATCATGGCGGCACTGGCGCCGGCGGCCAGCGCCTTGGCAAGATCGCCGGAATATTTGATGCCGCCATCGGCGATCACCGAGACGCCGGATTTGTGCGCCGTCTCGACAGCCGACATGATGGCGGAAAGCTGCGGCACGCCGACGCCGGCAACGATGCGGGTGGTGCAGATGGAACCCGGACCGATGCCGACCTTGACGGCGTCGGCACCGGCGTCGATCAGCGCCTGCGTGCCCGCGGCGGTGGCGACGTTGCCGGCCAGGATGCGAACCGAGTTGGAGAGCTTCTTGGCGCGCGTCACCGCGTCCAGCACGCGCTGCGAGTGGCCATGCGCGGTGTCGATCACCAGAAGGTCGACGCCGGCATCGATGAGGCGCTCGGCGCGTTCGAAACCGTCATCGCCAACGCTGGTGGCGGCGGCGGCACGCAAGCGGCCCTGCGAGTCCTTGCTGGCGTGCGGGTTGAGCTGCGACTTCTCGATGTCCTTGACGGTGATCAATCCGACGCAATTGCCCTGCCTGTCGACGACCACCAGCTTTTCGATGCGGTGCTGATGCAGAAGCCGCTTGGCCTCGTCCTGGTCGACGTTCTCCTTGACTGTGATCAGGTTGTCACGGGTCATCAGCTCATGGACCTTCTGCGCCGGATCGGACGCAAAGCGCACGTCGCGATTGGTCAGGATACCGACCAGCCGTCCGATCTTGTGGCCGCCGCTGCCGCCGTTCTCCACCACCGGAATGCCCGAGATCGAATAGCTGCGCATCAGGCCAAGCGCGTCGGCGAGCGTCGCGTCGGGGCCGATGGTGACGGGATTGACCACCATGCCGGATTCGAATTTCTTGACCTGCCGCACCTGCTCGGCCTGTTCGGCCGGCGAGAAATTACGGTGGATGACGCCAATGCCGCCGGCTTGGGCCATGGCGATGGCGAGCCGCGCCTCGGTGACGGTGTCCATCGCCGCCGAGAGGATCGGCACGTTGAGGTCGATGTCGCCGGCGATGCGGGTGCGGACATCGGTTTCGCCGGGCATGACCTCGGAATGACCGGGCTGTAGCAGCACGTCGTCAAAGGTCAGCGCCAATGCGCCGGTGGACGTTTCGATGATTTTTGCCATAGCCAGTCCCTTGAATATAAAACGCGGTGGGGGAATACAAAAAAGCGCTGGACCGGAATGGACAGCGCCGACTCGTTTCTTCCCTTTCAGGATTGGCGCTGGCTGGTACCACGTCCGGGCGCCGATGAAAAGCCGATGATTTCACGCTCCCGGAAAGGTGACTTTTCGGCGAAGGGATGCGACCTGTGGTTGCCGGTCGCACAAAAGTGACAGCAAATTAATGCGACATGCCGGCGAAGGCATGGTAACCGCCCGCCTCAAGGCCGACATGCAACCGGCAACGCAACATTCAAGTCTGGACGCGTTCCTTGAACCGCACCATTCCGCTTATACTGGCGGTCGCCCTTTTCATGGAAAACATGGATTCGACCGTCATCGCGACATCGCTGCCGGCGATCGCCGTCGACATCCACACCAGCCCGATCGCGCTCAAGCTGGCGCTGACTGCCTATCTGGTATCGCTGGCGATCTTCATTCCGATCAGCGGCTGGATGGCAGACCGTTTCGGCGCCAAGAATATCTTTCGCGCCGCGATCGCGGTCTTCATCGTCGGGTCGATCGCCTGCGCCCTCTCCGGTTCACTGCCGGCTTTCGTGGTGTCGCGCTTCCTGCAAGGCATCGGCGGCGCCATGATGACGCCGGTCGGGCGGCTGGTGCTGGTGCGCGCGACACCGAAAAGCGAACTCGTCGCGGCGATGTCCTGGCTGACCGTTCCGGCGCTGGTCGGACCGCTGGTGGGCCCGCCGGTCGGCGGCTTCATCACCACCTACTTCACCTGGCACTGGATTTTCCTGATCAATGTGCCGATCGGTCTGATCGGCATCTGGCTGGCGACGCGTTTCCTGCCGGAGACCGAACCCGCGCAGACCCCACCACTTGATTTCATCGGCTTCGTGCTGAGCGGGCTGGCGGCATCCGGCGTGGTGTTCGGCCTGTCGGTGGTCAGCTTGCCCTATCTGCCGCCAATCGTCGGTGTCCTCACCGTAGCGGTCGGCCTCGTATCGGGCGCGCTCTATCTGCTGCATGCGCGCCACGCCAAAAACCCGCTGCTGGCGCTCGAATTGTTCCACAACCAGGTGTTCCGCTCCTCGGTGCTTGGCGGCGGGCTGTTCCGCATCGGCATTGGTGCTGTGCCGTTCCTGCTGCCGCTGATGTTCCAGATCGGCTTTGGGCTGACGCCGTTCCAGTCCGGCATGATCACCTTCGTCTCTGCAATCGGCGCCATCGGCATGAAATTCGTCACCGCGCTGATCTTCCGCGTCGCCGGCTTCCGCCGCGTTCTGGTTGTCGGTTCGCTGGTCGCCGCCGCCTCGATCGCCATCAACGGCCTGTTCACACCCGACACACCCTATCTCTTGATGCTGGCCATGCTGCTCGTCGGCGGCTTCATCCGCTCGATGTTCTTCACTGGCGTCAATGCGCTCGCCTATGCCGAGGTTTCGGCTGAAGACACCAGCAAGGCGACGCCGATTACAGCGGTGTTCCAGCAGTTGTCGGTCGCGCTCGGCGTGGCGCTGGCCGGCGGAATCCTGGAAGTATCGACGAGCCTGAACGACAGGTCATTCACACTGGCGGATTTCCACACCGCGTTCTTCGTCGTCGCGGCGATTTCCGCCGCCGCGTCCCTGTCGTTCATGCGGCTGGCGCCCGATGCCGGAAACGCCATCTCGGGCCATGGCCGGCTGACCGTGCCCAAGACGCTGGAAACGGTGAGCCCGCCCGGCAACTGATGCGGCTGGCTTTACGTCTCGTCGTCCTCCGGCCCTTCGCTATGGCTCCGGGCGCTCGAGTCCTTCGGAACGTCCACTGGACGTTCCGATCCGCCTGGCGGCGGACCGGCCTCTCGCCCTTTAAAATCCTTGGCCAGCAAATAGAGCTCGACCGATTCATCCCGCGACGCCGGCGGCTTGACGTGATGCACGGAGCGGAAGTTCTTCTTGAGCATGGAGAGCAACTCGTTTTCGGCGCCGCCCTGGAAAGTCTTGGCGAGGAAATGCCCGCCCGGCTTCAGCACCGACAGCGCAAAATCGGCTGCCACCTCGCACAGATGCATGGTGCGAATATGGTCGGTCCGCTTGTGGCCGGTGGTCGGTGCCGCCATGTCGGACAGCACGATGTCCGGATCCCCACCCAGCGCCTCGGCCAGCTTTTGCGGCGCCAGCGGATCGAGGAAATCCATCAACAGCACCGGGGCGCCGGGCACGGCGTCCATTTCGAGATAATCGATGCCGATGACATGCGGCTTGTCGGCCGTCGATTTCGTCCGCGCTGCCGCGACCTGGCACCAGCCGCCGGGGGCGGCGCCGAGGTCGATGACCTTCATACCGGGTTTCAGCAGATGGTGCTTGTCGTCGATCTCGATCAGCTTGTAGGCCGCGCGCGAGCGATAGCCGTCAGCCTTGGAGCGCTGGACATAGGGATCGTTGATGTGGCGCTGCAGCCAGCGGCGCGACGATTCCTTCAGCCCGCTCTTCTTCTTGATCCGCGTCTTCAGCACGCGAATGCTGGCTGATCCTGGTTTTTCCGGTTTCTTGGTCATTGCTTATTTCTTCGGTTCGGGCTCACGCTCTGCCACGCCCATCGTTGCGCCAGACGCCATCATCGGCCATCAGCTCGCTCAAAATACCTTCGCGCAGGCCACGATCGGCGACTCGCAGCCGCTCGGACGGCCACACGGCGCGGATCGCTTCGAGGATAGCACAGCCGGCCAGCACCAGATCGGCGCGATCGGCACCGATGCAAGGGTTGGCGCAGCGCTGCTGGAAATCCCAGCCAACCAGTCTTTCGACCATGCGGTCGACGCTGTCGCGGTCCATCCACAGCCCGTCGACACGGCGGCGATCATAGCGCTCGAGTTCAAGGTGGACACCGGCCAGCGTCGTCACCGTGCCTGACGTACCCAGCAGATGGAAATTCGGGCTGGCCTTGAGATGGCTCAGCCGATCGCGACCGTCGAAGCTGGCCAGCCGGCCGGCAACATCGTCGACCATGGCGGCGAAGATCTCGCGCGTCACCGTGCGGCCGCCAAAGCGCTCAGCCAGCGAGACGACGCCGACCGGCAGCGACGTCCACGACACGATATGATTGGCCAGCCTTGGCGAACGGCGGCCTGCGAGATCGATGAGCGCGATTTCCGACGAACCACCGCCAATATCGAACAGGACGACGCCTTGGGTGTCCCGCTCGACCAGCGAGCCGCAGCCGGACACCGCCAGCCGCGCCTCGGTCTGGCGGTCGATGATCTCAAGCTTCAGGCCGGCCTCGCGTTCGACACGGTCGATGAACTCGACGCCGTTTTCGGCCGTGCGGCAGGCCTCGGTGGCGATCAGCCGGGCTTTCCTGATTTTGCGGTTGCGCAATTTGTCGCCGCAGATTTTCAGCGCCTCGACCGCGCGGTCCATCGCCGGCTGGCCGAGCCGGCCATTGGCGGTGAGCCCCTCGCCCAGCCGGACGATGCGAGAAAAAGCGTCGATGACGCGGAACTGGCCATGCCGCGTCGGCACGGCGACCAGCAGCCGGCAATTGTTGGTGCCGAGGTCAAGAGCCGCAAACACCGGAAGCTCCTGGACCGGCGGCCGACGGGCGCTCTGTTCCGGCCGTGGCACTACAGCGGCGGGCGAGGCCACCGATTCCGCCGGTCTGTGGGACTCCGCCGCCGGGACACCGGTTTTGCCCGGCGCCGGCGATCGATTCTCCGTGGGACGTGCTTCGTCGCGCGCAAAAACCTTGCGCCCGCGCCTTCGCTTGCGCCGCTTCTTGGGCTTGCCTTTGTGGGGTGCGTCGCCCGCCTGCCCGTCCGCGGAGCGGAGCTCCGTCGGGCGGCGTTGCTGCCAGCTTGCGTTCCCCGGGCCAGCCGACCCCTGGGAAGCGCTGGACACGCCCACCTCCGGCGCGCCGGCGCCGGTGTCGTGGTCTTCCACTGTCGTTCCTTCCGGCGCCGCGCGAACCTATGATGGACGCAGCAGGCGCTTCAGTGTTTTAAGTTGCCGCCAGACTAACAGCGCCGCGCCCGATCACCAAGAGCCGCGTGCCGAATTTTGCCGGCAGGCCGCAAACCGCCGTTCCGGTGCGGCCGCGTAATGAACCCGCACGCCGCAGATGCCGGCGCTACGCCTGCCGGCATCTCTTTCGGCCGCTCACGACGGACAAATCTTGCCGGCCGCCGCTGCGACAAGGGTTCGCGGTTGAATAGCCGGCTTCGATGAGGCATTTCTGAAATGAGCGGAAGAATCCGGCAAGCCGGCCTCCCACCAGCCACGGAAAAGGAAGCGGACCCGCAACGCATGGCAGTCAGGCAATGAATTGGCAGGCAATGAACTGGAGACGCTATTTCTGGCCGGTTGTCGGCATCGCCGCCGTGATCTTCTCGCTGCTGCTGCTCTGGCACGAACTGCGCGGCGTTTCACTCGACGACGTCTGGGACGGTATCACGGCCATTCCGACCCGGGGTTGGGTCCTTGCCGCGCTGTGTTCGGTCATCGCCTATGCCTCGCTTGCCGGCTACGACCACATCGCGCTCCTGCATATCGGCAAGCGCGTGTCGTGGCTGTTCGTCACGCTGTGCTCCTTCACGACCTATGCGCTGTCGCACAACATTGGCGGTTCGGTGTTTTCCGGCGCCGTCATCCGCTATCGCGCCTACGGCACCAGAGGCCTGACCGGTCAGGATGTCGGCGTGCTGGTGGCGATCTGCTGGATCACCTTCGTGCTATCGACGATTCTCGCCTCTGGCCTCGTTCTGGTGTTCGAGCCAGAGGTACTCGACCGGTTTTCCGGCATCGCTCATCATGGCCTGTCGGAAGCGGCCGGTATCGCGATGCTGCTGCTCGTCGCCGCCTATGTCTTCGGCAGCTGGCTGCATCTGCGCCCGCTGAAGATCGCCAGCTTTCAGCTCCACTATCCGGCGCTGCCGATCGTCGCCCGGCAGTTGCTGATCGGCCCGATCGAACTGCTGGCCGCCGCCGCGATCATCTTCTTTGCCCTGCCAGCAGCCCACAATCCCGGTTATTTCGTCATTCTCGGCGTCTTCCTCGTCTCCTTCTCGATCGCACAGATCTCGCATGCGCCGGGCGGGCTCGGCGTGTTCGAGGTGGTGTTTCTCGCCGGCCTGTCGGACATGGATCCGGTCGGCGTGCTGGCGGCGCTGCTGGTGTTCCGGCTGTTCTACCTGATCATCCCGCTGATTCTGGGCCTGGGGGTGGTGCTGTTCTTCGAACGCTCGCAGTTCAGCCGGACGGAGCCTTGAGGCGCGGGATTGGACTGGGGGCCGCGCGCCGGCATCTGAAGAGTGGTGTCTGAAATCACCTGACGAAACCTGCCATTGAACCACAGAGCAGGCTTGACTATTTTCCGCTGGCGGCTACAAGGCAGCGCTCACAGCGGCTTGCCCGCTCGGCCCGCACGGTTCATGACCGCGCCTGCTGGGGAATAGGTTAACGGTAGACCCACGGACTCTGACTCCGTTAGTCCTGGTTCGAATCCAGGTTCCCCAGCCAAAATCCCACAAGCAAACCGATGATTTAGCACGCCAATTTGGCATCGTTTTCATCTGCATCGCTATGTCAGTTACGCACAGTACCGGGCTTTTACGGGCGCTACCCGCAGTTGCCCGCAATTGAGCCGGTCGAGATTCCCGGAGCGAAAAAGATCGTTGCCGCCGGCGCGTGCTACTCGCTAAGCTTCATGAAGGTTCCAGCACAATGCCGCGTCATGCTCACTGACAGCCAGTACATTTTCGAAAGCATCAAGGAGGGCTGCTTGACGCTCTCCGATGACGAGTTCGTCATCGACAGGCTGGTGAAGTATTTCGGCAATGGGAGGATCCGATGGCATGTCGAATTCCGTGGGCATCCCGTCGAGCTGACGACAGGCCAGCTCAAGAAGCAGCCGACCTTCCGCAGGAAGATACTCGAACAGGCTGGGGTGCTGCCGCCCCAGCGTGCCGGAACCGACTACAGGCGATGGGCACTCGATCTGAGGAAGAATGCCATCGAGCTTCCGTGGCGGGATAGGCCGGTGGACGTCGGTTTCGCCATCGACAGGCTGACCAGCCATGGCGATGAGCGCTGGACGGTCGAATACCAGGGCAAGGCCATCAAATTCACGACGACCAAACTCCGCAGGCAGGTGAGTTTCCGCAAACGCATGCTGGCCAAGGCCAAGGTGTTGCCGCCTCAGTTGGACCCGGCTGCCTATCGGAAGTGGATGGACTGGCTCATTCAAAACGCCACTGACCCGCAGCCCGGCGATGTCTTGATGACGGAAAAAAGTTGGCTCGACGACCTGCCAGAGCTAGCCGGCTGGCAAAAATGAAGCGCCGCTTAAGGACCAGCTAGCAGTGGTGGCAATATCTAGAACAACAGCCCAAACTTGAATGGAAGACATGGACCGCTTCGACCTCGGCACCTACCGCCGCCCCATCTCCACTCGCTCGGCAGAAACCCAGCGTTGGTTCGATATCGGCCTCAACTGGTGCTACGGCTTCAACCATGAGGAAGGCATCAAGTGTTTTCAGAAGGCGCTGGAGACGGATCCTGACTGTCCGATGGTTCATTGGGGCATCGCCTATGCCGCCGGACCTTTCTACAATCTGACCTGGAAGGAGCATGGCGAGGCCGAGGCCGGCAGCGCGGCCAAGCGCTGCTTCGAGCATGTCCAGCTTGCGCGGGCCAATGCGGTTGCCGCCAACGAAATCGAGAAGCGGCTGATCGAGGCGTTGGCCGCCCGCTTCCAGAAGCCGCACCGGGTGAGCCCCGAGGAATTCGAACGGTGGGGTGACGCCTATGCCGCCGCGATGCGGCTTGTGTACAGCGACTTTCCCGACGACCATGATGTGATGGCACTGCTGGTCGAAGCGCTGATGATGCGCACGGTGCGGCGGCTGTGGAACCTCAAGACCGGCGCGCCGGCTCCGAATTCCGATGTCGTCGAGGCGCTCGATGTCTGCGAGCGGTCGATCCGGCTTGCCGATGAAGCCGGCGCGGCACAACATCCGGCGATCGTCCACCTGCACATTCATCTCCTGGAAATGTCCACCATGCCGGAGCGCGGCATGCGCTCGGCGGATCTGCTCGGCGAGATGTGCCCCGATGCCGGACATATGAACCACATGCCGGGGCACATCTATGTGCTGTGCGGCGAGTATGAGAAAGCCAAACGTGCCAGCGAAAAGGCGGTGCGCGCCAACGACCTCTATCTGGCCTATGCGGACGAGCCGACCTACTATTTGCTGGGCTGCTGCCACGATCTGCACCTGATGATGTTTACCTGCATGTTGTCGGGCCAGTACCGGCCTGCACTGTGGGCCGCCGACAGAGTGCGCAGCCTGGTCACGCGCGAGGTGGTCGCCATCCAGGGCCGGCCCAAGCTCACGCAGACGGTGGAAGGCTACCATGCGATGAAATCGCATGTGCAAGTGCGCTTCGGCCGCTGGCAGGAGATCATCGACGAGCCTGTAACCGCGGAGCCCGGCCTCTATGTGCTGACGGCGGCCATGCAGCACTACGCCAAGGGCGTCGCGCATGCGACGCTTGGGCAATTTGCTGAGGCCGAGCGCGAGCGCGAAGAGTTCCATCGGCATCTGAAAGGTATTGCGCCCGAGCGGCGCTTCCTCAGCAACCCGGCGCAGGCTTCGCTGGCTGTCGGTGTCGCTCTGCTCGACGGCGAGCTGGCGTACCACCAGGGCCGGCATGACGAGGCCTATGGCCATTTGCGGCAGGCGGTCGAGCTTGACGACAATTTGTCCTACACCGAACCGTGGGCCTGGATGCACCCGCCGCGCCATGCGCTGGCGGCGCTGCTTCTCGACCAGAGCAACGCGCAAGAAGCAGAACAGGTCTATCGCGACGACCTGGGCCTGAGCGGCACGGTGCAGCGCTGCGCCCAACATCCGAACAATGTCTGGGCACTGCACGGGCTGGTAGAATGCCTGAAACGGCGCGGCGAGACTGATGAATTGCCGATATTGCAGACAAGCCTTGCCGCGGCGATGGCCAAGGCGGATGTGCCGATCACCTCGTCCTGCCTGTGCAGGACGAGCGCGCAGCAAGGCTGCTGTCACTGACGCGAAGTCAGCCTGTCGCCACTGTTGCGGCCGATCGGCTCGCCAAACAAATTGTCGGCCGATCGTCGTTGGCGGTGGAAACCTCGCCGCCCGGTCGTGTCACCTGCCGATCAGCCAAGGCTCCATGCCGCGTCGTTCCACGCCTTCGTCGATCAGCACGGAGCAGTCTATCTCATCGTGAAGCTGGGCGTTTGGGTCAGACGAAAGCCAGGAAGCATAGGACCGAAGCTGCTTGAGCCTGGCTGTTTTCTCCAGCCGTGCCTGGCGCTCATCCTCGGCTGGTTGAGCCGGTCTTCTGTCCTTCTGGGCAGGAAATGTCATCCTGGCTCTCCTCGGTCACTGAGCCTATGAAAACAGGCGCTCAATGGGACCTTGGCCCATTGCCAACACAGGCGCTGACGAGAGTCGCCATCCATCTTGATGATGGCGGACCCTTATCAACAATGCACCCGCGCCACCGCCGGGTGCTCCTGGTCCGGGTTCGCTGCGGCGCATCGGCACTCGGCAGCCGGACTCAGATGCAGGGAAATGGAACCAGATCGGCCGTGCGACGTCATAGAAGCAGGTGCTCATACAGGAGTGTGACCTCCATGATCAGGCTCGTTCTTGCCGCGGCCGCCATGCTCGTCATGGCATGCGATGCAACGGCGGCGGCAAAACTGGACGCGGCCACCGTCAACAACGCCCAATTTGACGGCAGCGAAGCGAAAGGCGTCAGTGTGACCGTGCTGAAGGCGCAAATCCTCCTGGATCGTGCACGCTTCTCGCCAGGCCTGATCGACGGCCGCCAAGCAGAGAACTTCACCCGGGCAGTCAGTGCGTTTCAAGCGGCCAACGGATTGCCTGCCGACGGCAAGCTTACCCGCGAGACATGGGACAAGCTGGTCGCGACATCCTCGCGCCCCGCGCTTGAGACCTACGAGTTGACGCGCAAGGATGTGCGTGGACCGTTCACCAGGCGAATTCCGGCGCGCATGGAGAGGATGGCCCGCCTGCCCCGGCTCGCCTATCACAATGCCTTGGAAAAGATGGCGGAGCGCTTCCACATCAGCGAGCAGCTGCTTGAACGGCTCAATCCCGGCATCGGCTTCAGAAAGGCGGGGCAAAAGCTGCTGGTGCCAGCTGTCGCCCGAGGTGATCCGCCGCAAGACATTGGGAACGTCGAGGTCGACAAGAGCGCTCGCCAGGTTCGCGTGCTCGACCCTTCCGGCAAAGTGCTTGCGACGTACCCCGCCTCGATCGGGAGCCAGGAGAAGCCCGCGCCGAGTGGCGAGGCAGAGGTCAAACGCGTGGTGCGCCACCCAACCTATCACTACGATCCAGAGTTTGCCTTCAAGGGGGTGAAGACCAAGCGCCCCTTCACGATCGCTGCCGGACCAAACAATCCGGTGGGATCGGTCTGGATCGATTTGTCCATCGATAGTTATGGCATTCACGGGGCGCCGGACCCAGGCAAGATCGGAAAGACCTTCTCGCATGGTTGCATCAGGCTGACCAACTGGGATGCCGAAGACCTCGCCTCCGAAGTGCAAAAAGGCACAAAGGTCGTCTTCAAGGACGAAGCGGCAGGATCGGTCGAACAAGGATCGCAGTAGGTAGGCGCTACCGGCTAACCCGCTTTCGATCGTGGGGCTGGCGTCACCGAAGGCATGGGGCGGCGCCCCCTACCCCAGCCACTTCTCATAGTCGGACACCAGCAGGTGGATCGGGGCAACGTCTTCGTCGATGTTGGAAAAACGGCCGATCGGTTCGCGAAACACATTGTCGGTGAGATCGTCATTGACGGTCGAGACCTCGCCGATCAGCACGTCCTTGCCCTCGGCCCAGAAGGCATGCCAGACGCCGGGCAGCAGCGTGACGCTCTGGCCCGGGTCGAGCTTCAGGAGCCCACCCGCAGGCAGCCTGTGGATGGTTCCGTCGACCGGCACCGAGACCTCGGCCTTGGGATCGATGCCGCCGTCGCGGTCATGCATGAACAGTTCCAGCACCAGCTTGCCGCCGCCACGGTTGATGATGTCCTCGGCCTTGATGTTGTGGCGGTGCATCGGCGACAGCTGGTCCTTGCGCGAGATCATGATCTTTTCGGCATAGAGCATGCCCATGCCCTTCTTCATGTCCTCGTAGCGGCCGTTGCGAACGGTGAACAGGAACAGGCCGAGTTCCCTGAATTTCTCTTGCCCGTAATCGGTGATGTCCCAGCCAAGCCGCGAGGTGAATACGGCCGACGAGTCGACCTGACGCGCCTTCGCCTCCTGCGGCGACCAATAGGCGAAGGGCGGCATGATGTAGCCGAACGAGCGGATGAAAGCGTCGGCTTCGCGGATGATGTCGTTGATGGCGGAGCGCTTCATGATCATGATCCCTTCGTATCGATTTGTCTGGCAAATCGCATAGCCGAACGTCGATGCGGTGTCGATCCATCTCGCCGCCTGTCCGGCGTTGCGCTTAGGCGCATGGACCACAAATCCGCTTCGCTGGCCGCGTGACATCACGGATTTTCAGGGCCATAAAACCCGCGGATTCCTCATGGGGTGAAAGATGATGCCGACCGTTCACGATCTCGATACGCCATCCATCCTGATCGACACCACGCGCGCGGAAGCCAACATTGCCCGCGCCCAGGCGCATGCCGACAAGAACGGGCTGAAGCTCAGGCCGCATATCAAGACGCACAAATTGCCCTACTGGGCGAAGAAGCAGGTGGCGGCCGGCGCCGTCGGCATCACCTGCCAGAAGATTGGCGAGGCCGAGGTGATGGCGGATGCCGGGCTGACCGATATTTTTCTTCCCTACAACATCCTTGGGCGCGCCAAGCTGGAGCGGCTTCTGGGGCTGCACGGGCGCGTCACCCTGTCGGTGACAGCGGACAGCATGGAGACGCTCGAAGGGCTGGCAACCACCTTCACCGATGCCGGTCATCGCTTGCAGGTGCTGGTCGAATGCGACACCGGCATGGGCCGCTGCGGCGTGCAGTCGGCTGATGAAGCGGTCGCGCTGGCAAGACAGATCGACAGAGCCGGCGGCCTCGCCTTCGGCGGACTGATGACCTACCCGGCCGCCGGGCGGGCAGCGGAGGCCGAAGCCTGGCTCACCGAGGCCAAGCAGGCACTTGCCGCGTCGGGCCTCGCCTGCGAACGCATCTCCAGCGGCGGCACGCCGGATATGTGGCGCTCCAGCGATACATCTGTTGTCACGGAGTATCGTCCAGGCACCTACATCTATCTCGACCGCTATCAGGTCGCCAAAGGCGTCGGCGGCCTCGACGACTGCGCGCTGACGGTGCTGTCGACGGTGGTCAGCCATCCCACAGCGACGCGCGCTATCCTCGATGCCGGGAGCAAGGCGCTGTCCAGCGATACGCTGGGTCTCGCCGATTTTGGCGAGTTGCTCGGCGTGTCGGGAGCGCGGGTGACGGGCCTGAGCGAGGAGCACGGCACCGTCACGCTTGCGGGCGACGGCAGGCTGCGCATCGGCGAGCGCGTGCGCGTCGTGCCCGACCATTGCTGCGTCGTCACAAACCTGTTCAACGAGGTCAATCTGGTCGACGGCGACAAGGTGCTGGAAACGCTCCCGGTGGCGGCGCGCGGAAGGATGGGGTGAGACCGACGCGCCCGAACTGAACGCCAGATGCACTCAGCGTTGAAGAACTGGACCCAGCGCGGCTTTCAATGGATCGAGGGCGTCGCCGTACAGTTTCCAGCGCTCGACCGAGGACGAATAGATCGGCTGGCGCACCTGCCAGCGGCTCGGCGTCCGCACCGTGCGCTCGGTTTCGTGGAAACGGAGGCAGGCATCGTCCCAATCGACCCCGAGGAACCCGATCAATCCCCGCGCGCGGTTTTCGAAATCGGCCACCGTTTCCTCGTAGGGCATCTCGTGGATATCAAGCGGGACGACCTTGGCCCAATGGCGCATCAAGCGGTCATATTGCCGGTAATACTGCCCCAGCTTGGTCAGATCGGCATTGTAGCCGTGCGCCTCGGAGAAATTATGCATGAAACAGGACGCGCAATTATCCATCGGGTCGCGCCGGCAATGGATGATGCGGGCATTTGGCAAGATGAGGCTGATGAAGGCCAGCATTTCGAAATTATGCGGCATCTTGTCGACGACCAGCCGCGCCTTGCTGTTGCGCTTGTTGAGATCGTCAAGATATTTCGAGCCAAGCTCTTTCGCCTTGGCCGGAGTGAGCGCCGCAATGGCCTTGGTGAAGACAGCCGGATCGAGTTTGTCGAACCCGAGTTCACCGGCCAACGAGCGAATGGTCGACAGTTCGCCGGCGCCATGGATATCACGATGACTGGCGCATATCTGCTCGGTCAGCGTCGTTCCCGACCGTGGCATACCGACGATGAAGACCGGGCGTCTCGACGGATTTCCTAATTTCGGCCGCGCCGCGAAGAAGTCGGCATCGAAAGTGTCGATGAAGCTGTCGTAAAGCTGGGTGTGCCGGTCAATGTCGAAGTCATTGCCGGAAATTGCCTTGGCCTGCGCGAAATGGCGGATTGCCAGGCGATACTCGCGCTGATCGTTGAGCATCTTGCCAGCGGCATGGTGCAGCACCACCCGCTCGCGATCGGTTGTCATGGGCAATTCCAGGCGAGCCCGTATTAGAGGCAGCGCGGGATCGTCCTTGACCGCCTTGCGCGCCAGCGCCATTCCGGCCAGCGCCTCGACATGGCTCGGGTCGATGGCCAGCGCGCGGCCAAAACATTCGACCGCCTCGGCCTGCCGGCCGATATCGGTAAGCAGATCGCCCATGCCAACAAGGGCCGTCAGCGATTGGCTGTCGACCGCCAGCGCCCGGCGATAGAAACCTTCGGCGACGTCGCCCTCGAGCTGACTACGGTAAGACCGGCCGAGATTGCACAGGGCTTCGATGAGCCGGCCGTCAAGCGCGATCGCCTTCTTTAGATGTTTGCGGGCGCGCTCGATGTCGCCGGTGACATTGTAGGCGTTGCCGAGGTTGTTGCGGAAGATGGCATTGTCCGGCTCGAGCTTGACCGCCCTTTCCATATAGGCAATGGCGGCGTCATGATGCTCGGCCTCGATGGCCAGAGTGCCCATCAAATTCAGCGCCATGGCATTTTTGGGCTGCGTGCGAAGCACCGTCTGGTAGCAGAACTCGGCCTCGCGAAAACGCTTGCGCCGCTGCAAGTCGATGCCGCGCTGCAATGTCCGTTCCGCCGGCTCGCCGGCGATCGGGAGCAAGTCGTGACCTGTTGCCGGAAGGCCGAAGGGTTGCCGGCGCGGCAAGAGCGGCATCCGTCCCCTCTCGTTCTCGCCGCTTACGACGAACCAATCAGAACTTCAGCGTAACGCCCAGCTGGAGATTGTGGGAATACAGCTTGGCATTCTCGTATATGCCGCCGCCATCATTATCTTCTAGATCCACGCTTGTCACGGCCTTGAACCGGTAGCCGAAGTCGAGGTCGACATTCTGCGTTACGGCGTAAGTAACACCGGCGCCCACCTGGCCAGCGAAGCCCCAGCCGCCAGACCCATAGCCATAGTCGTTACCGTTGAAAGTCGTGTCTGCGGTAACGTAGGCGGCGCCGATGCCGCCGCCGACATAGAGCTTGGCATCGCCGAAATGCGCGACATCGGCCCAGACATTGGCGAGAAGATAAGTGGCCGACAAATTGCCGGAAGCGGGACCGGAATCCGCGTCAAAGGGGCCGCTGTAGCTATACCCACTTGCCTTGTAGCGCGCATAGGACAGTTCGCCTTCGACACGGAACGTATCATTGATCCGCCGACCGACAGCGCCGCCGATCACGAACCCGGTCTTAAGATCAACCGAATAACCGTAGCCGTAGAAATCCGTTTTCACATGATTGGGAAAGCTGGCACCGCCAAACAGCGTGACATACCAGAGGTCCTCGGCCCTCGGAACATCGACGACCGCATCGGCCGCGTGTGCGGAACTCCAGCCGAGACCCAAGGCAATCACCGACGCACCGGCCAAAAGACGTAATTTCACGACAGAATCCCCTCGCAACACGTAAACCCAAGAAACCTTGGCTTGAGGGGAGGACAACGTCAAGGACAACAGGCCAAAGTCCGGCCCTTTGGAAACCCCTGTTGCAATTCAGCAACATAGCAGAAACTGCTAATAACACTTAGAGGCATATCACGACCGCCGCGCTCATCATTCGGCGCCGAGGCAAGATCAGCGCATCGTCAAATCGCGCTTGTCGGCCTGCCGTGCCGCAACCCTGCGCATGACAATCACCCTGCGGCGGCGGATTTCGGTGCGCATCGCCATCAGGTGCAGCGCGAAGAACAGCACGGTAAAGCCGAGCGCCATCACCAGAAGCGGCCATAGCAGGCTGGAGTCGATGGTCGAACCGCCCATGCGGAACACCGAGGCCGGCTGATGCAGCGTGTTCCACCAGTCGACCGAGAACTTGATGATCGGGATGTTGATGAAGCCGACCAGCGTGATGATGGCGGCGGCCCAGGCGGCGCGGCTGGCATCGTCGAGCGCGCGGGTCAGCGCGATGATGCCGAGATACATCAGGAACAGCACGAAGACCGAGGTCAGCCGGGCATCCCAGACCCACCAGGTGCCCCACATCGGCTTGCCCCAGATCGAACCGGTGATCAGCGCCAGCGCGGTGAAGACGGCGCCGATGGGGGCTGCGGATTTCAGCGCGACATCTGCCAGCGGGTGCCGCCAGACAAGCGTGCCCAGCGCCGAGACCGCCATCAGCGTGTAGCACATCATGGCCAGCCAGGCGAAAGGCACGTGGATGTACATGATGCGGACGGTTATGCCCTGCTGGAAATCCTCAGGCGCGGCGAAGCTCATATAGAGCCCGACGGCGAGGATGAGTGTGGCGATCGTGGCCAGCCATGGCACGACCTTGTCCGCCAGCCCGACGAAGCGCGTCGGGTTGGCGAGATCCATCCAGCCGGTCAGGCGTGAAGTCGTGTCGCTCATGCGTTTCTACATAAACCGCCGCGGCGTTCGGGGCAATCGAGCGGTGGTGTCGCAGGTCTTCTTACCCTCCCCCTTGTGGGGAGGGTCGCTGCGAACAGCGGGGTGGGGGAGCGGCAATGGCGCCCGTACCCACCCGGACCTGCGGTCCGACCTCCCACAAGGGGAGGTAGAAGAAAGAAGCTCAGGCGGCCGCTTCCTGCTGTTGCAGCACGGTGCGGCTGAGGCGGCGAACCTCCTCGTCGTTGAGCAGGCCGCCGGCGCGCAGCAGGCTGGCAAAGCGGCCATTGCGCAGCGACAGCTCGGTGAAGCCGCCCATCTCGACCACCCTGCCCTTGTCCATGAACACGACCAGATCGGCGTCGCGAACGGTGGTCAGGCGGTGGGCGATGATGAAGGTCGTGCGGTCGCGGCGCAACTCGTCGATCGCTTCCTTGACGCGGTCCTCGGTCTCGACGTCCAGCGCGCTGGTCGCCTCGTCGAGCACCAGGATCGGTGCGTCCTTCAACACGGCGCGGGCAATGGCGATGCGCTGACGTTCGCCGCCCGACAGCTGGCCGCCACGTTCGCCAACCACCGTGTCGTAGCCATTGCTCTTGGACAGGATGAAGTCCTGTGCGGCAGCCGCATTGGCGGCGGCATGAATCTCGTCATTGCTTGCATCGGCGCGGCCAACACGGATGTTGTCCTCGATCGAGCGGTTGAGCAGCCCGGCATCCTGGAACACGGTGGCGATCGAATGGCGCACCGACTTGCGGGTCACGGTACGGGTGTCGATGCCGTCGATCAGGATACGGCCATGGGACGGCGAGAAGACACGCTGCAGCAGGTTGATGAGCGTGGTCTTGCCGGCGCCCGTCGGGCCCACAATGGCGACGGTCTGGCCCGCCTGCACCTCGAAGGACACGTCGTCGATGCCTTGGCCGGAATTGGCAAATTCGAAGCCGACATTCTCGAAGCGGACATGGCCGGTAACGTTGGCAAGATCGCGTAGGCCGTCCGGCTCGGCGGCATCAGCCGCGGAGTCCTCGAGATGGTAGAAATCCTCGAGCTTGGCACGGGCCTCGGAAATCTGGTTGGCGAAAGCCGACATCTGGTCGAGGCGAGCGATCAACATCGTGGCAAAACCGGTGAAGGCAATGACGTCGCCGACACCCAACTGACCACGAGTCACAAGATAGGAGCCGATCGACAACACGATCAGCATCGAGATTGCCGATGACAGACGGTGCAAGGCATTGGCCAGCGCCCACCAGTCGAGCACGGGGTTCTGCGCGTCGAGCAGGTTCTTGATGTAGCGGCGCAGCGTATCGGCCTCGTGGCCGAGGCGATTGTAGCTCTGCAGCACCGCAACGTTGCTGACCGAGTCGGTCACATGCGCGAACACCTTGTGGTAGTGACGCTCGACCGCAGCCTGGCCCGCCTTGGTGCGGCGCATGACCATCCGGCCGATGCCGACATAAAGCAGCCCGAGGCCAAGCAGCACCAGCGACATGCGCAGGTCCATGCTGATCGCGGTCGGAACCAGCAGCACGAGGGCGACAGCCGTGGACAGATGCTGGCGCATGAATTCGAGCCAAAGGCTGAACAGGGTTTCGACGGCGCGCAGCATCGTGTGCAGCGCATTGGAGGTGCCGTGCTGATGGTGCCAGGCGAGCGGCATGGTGATCACACGCTCGAAGGACTGGCACAGCACTTCGCTGCGCCGAGCATGGGCGAAGCGGTCAGCGCCGCGCGCCACCATGACGAAAGCAACGATGTTGAAGGCGCCGAGACCGGCCCACATGACCAGCGTGGTGAAGACAGAGCCACGCTCGGAGATGGCGCCGATGACGCGACCGAACATAATTGGCTCGAGAAGCGCTACGATGGCGAGAGCCACGTTGGCCGAACAGATCAACGCAACGCGTTTCCTGTCCGCGGCCAGATAACCGAGAGCTCGCCAGTAGATTTGCAGAAGGGTCACCCCAGTTACTCCGCCACGCTGTTTATTGTGCACTGCATCATTTTATTCGTACCGGTTGATACGTCGCAAAACAATGGCCGTGTACCCCTTCAGTTCCCTTAGAGCGAACAAAAGATGGCGACGTTCCGAAATCTGCCGTGATCACCTAACGGTTTGAGAAGACAGGTAAAATGTCAGGCATGCGGCGAAATCATGGCAGTTGGCACGTGCTGCCACAATTTTAATCAGCAACAATGTCGGGCGGATGACTAAGGCCGAAATCGCCTTTTGCGAAGTATAGAGCGAAACAAAGCTGCAGGGCGCCCTTCCAGGTGAAGGAAGGCCAAACTCTCACTGCTCGTGGCGCCCCTGTCGGATGCCTCAAGCCTTTGATTTCATGCACTCCTCGGTGGCATGTCCTTCAATCGGCAGGCGGCAACGCCAGGCGGGACGGCCTCTCATCCCGCCGTGGCGGCAAAAGTCGCGCCCCGGATCCCAGGCCCGAGCGCATAGTTTTTGAGCAACATTGCATTAAGCCGGGATCCGGATGACCACCTCGGCAACTTCGCCGTCCTTCAGTTCGACTGCCGAAACCTTGGTCTTTGCCCCATTCACCTCCAGCGACACGGCCTTGGCCTTATTGTCGCGGATGACGCGAACCCTGAGTTCCGCTCCCAGCATTTTGAGATTTGCCGAGTAACCGTCCCAGTGGCTCGGCAGCTTCGGCTTGAACTGGACACGCTTGCCACGCCGTTCGATGCCCAGAATGCCTTCGACCGCAGCCCTGTAGAGCCAGCCGGCAGAGCCGGTGTACCAGGTCCAACCGCCACGGCCGCCCTTGCCGTTGCCTGCATTGTCGTCGCCGGCATAGATATCGGCCGCCACGACATAGGGCTCGACACGATAGTGCTCGGCCGTGGCCTCGTCGGTCGCATGGTTGACGGGGTTCAGCATCGAGAAACAGCGATAGGCCTCGTCGACCTGTCCCATCTCGGCAAGCGCGATGACGAACCATGTGGCGGCGTGGGTGTACTGGCCGCCATTCTCGCGCACGCCGGGCGGATAGCTCTTGATGTAACCCGGGTCCTTTTCCGTCCTTGCGAAGGGCGGCGTGAACAGCTTGACGATCTTCAGCTTGTCGTCGACGAGCAGCTTCGTTGCTTGCTCCATCGCGGTCGTCGACCGTGCCGGATCGCCCTCTCCCGAAAGCACGCTCCAGGACTGGGCGATCGAGTCGATCTTGCACTCCTGCGAGTTGCGAGACCCCAAAGGGGTGCCGTCGTCGAAACTGCCGCGCCGGTACCATTCGCCGTCCCATGCGGTGCTCTCAAGCGCCCGCTTCAGAACATCGGCATGCTTTGCCCAGGCCTGTGCTCGCTTGGCGTCGCCCTCGGCCTTGGCGACGGGGGCGAAGTCGCCCAGCGTCTTCAGCAGGAACCAGCCGAGCCAGACGCTCTCGCCCTTGCCCTGCTCGCCAACGCGGTTCATGCCGTCGTTCCAGTCGCCGCCGAGGATCAGCGGCAGGCCCGCGGGGCTGCTGCGCTTGATGGCGAGATCGAGCGCACGCGCGCAATGGTCGTAGAGCGACGCTGTCTTCTTCGAGATTTCCGGGGTGAAGAAGGCATCGTGCTCGCCCTCGCCCAGCGGCTGTCCATCGATGAAGGCCAATTGCTCCTTCAGGATGGTGGCATCGCCGGTGACCAGCAAATAGCGCGCCGTGGCGTGGGCAAGCCAGACCACGTCGTCGGAGATCAACGTACGCACGCCAGCACCCGTGCGCGGCAGCCACCAGTGCTGCACGTCGCCTTCGGGGAACTGCCGCCGCGCCGCGTTGAGGATTTGGTCGCGCGCCAGTTGCGGGTCATGCGCCAGCAGCGCCAGCGTATCCTGCAACTGGTCGCGGAAGCCGAAGGCACCGCTGGCCTGATAGAAGGCGGAGCGGGCACGGATGCGGCAGGCCAGGCTCTGATAGGGCAGCCAGTGATTGACCATGGCGTCGAGCGCCTTGTCAGGCGTCTCGACCTGGATGGTGTCGAGAAAGCCGCGCCATTCGCGCTCATTGTCGGCCAGCCGCTGGTCGAAATCCTTGACCCGGTGCTCTTGCACCAGCGCGCTAGCCTCCTCGGCGGACTCGGCGTCGCCGAGCAGCCAGAGCAGCGTCACGTCGCCGCCAGCCGGAATCTCGACATCGCGGGCAATCGCCGCGCACGGATCGTCACCAGCCTCGACACGGCCAGACAGCGCCGCACCACTCAGCACCGCCTGGGGTAGCTCGCTGGAACCATGCCGGCCCAGGAACTCCGATCGGTCTGTTGTCACCGAATGGACGCCACCGTCGGCCGCGAGGAAAGCAACGCGCTCGCCGAAATCCAGCCCGTAGGGGTTTTGTGCCAGCAGCGCGCCGCTGGCGGCATCCCGCGACGGGACGATGGTTGCCGCCGTGCGCGACCGGTGCCCGCCGAGCACCCATTCGGCATAGGCATAGACACGCAGCCGCGCCGGCACCGAGCCGGAATTCTGGATGCGCAGCCGTGAGATCTTCAGCGGATCGACCGGATCGACGACATGGGTGAGATCCATCGACAATGGTCCGCGCTTCGAGCGGAAGGTCGAGAAACCCTGGCCATGCCAGGCCTCGTAGGTCATCGAGGGATCGCGCACCATGGCGGCGAGCGGCGAGAATGCCTTGCCGCTCGCCTGATCGTAGATATAGAAGCCCTCGCCCGGCCGGTTCGAGACCGGATCATTCGACCACGGCGTCAACTGGTAGTCGCGGCTGTTTCGGCTCCAGGTGAAGGCGGCGCCCTCGGCCGAGGTATGGAAGCCGAACGAGGCGTTGGAGACGACGTTGATCCACGGCTGCGGCGTCGTGCGCCGGCCGGCCAGGCGCACGACATAGTGCCGCCCGTCGCCGTCGAAACCGCCAAAGCCGTTCCACTGGCTGAGCCCGCTGCCATCGGCGCTGACATTTGCCACCGCCTGCGAGGCAGGAGCATGCGTCGTGGGTGTCGGCGACGGCAATTCACGCGGAATCGGCAATGCTGCCAGAGCGTCCCGCGCCTGCAGAGCCGCCGCCTCGGCGCGCTCGATCTGGTCGAAGATGGTGCCATTGCGCGTGTGCAGGACCACCCGGGCGACAGCGAGCAGCGTCTTGTAGGTGGTCTCGTCCATGAGGTCGCGGCGCACCGCGAAAATGTGCTGGCGCGGTCCGAGCTCCTTGCCGCGCAGGCGGCTGTTTTCGCACAGCGTCTCGACCGCCCGTTGCAGGTCCTGGACATAGGAGGACGCCTGCTCGTTGACGACGACGAAGTCGATCATCATGCCGCGGGTGCGCATATATTCCTGGAAACGCAGCGCCTGGGCAACGATTTCGAGATCGGCGACATCGCCGATCCTGACCAGGAAGATCGGGAAATCGCCGGAAATGCTTGTCGGCCACAGGCTCGACTGCTTGCCCAGCCCCGTGGCGATGGATTCAGCGGGAAGACGCAGGAACGGATCCGGATAGATCAGGTAGCGCGCCAGCTTCTGCACATTGGCGGCATCGGTCAGGCTGAGGCCCATATGGCGGGTCTGCACCTGGCTGCGCGTCCAGGCAAGCATGGCCTGGCGGGCAAAGCTCTCCGGATGGTCGAGGCGGGCGATGGCTTCGACCAGCTCGGTGCGGCCAGCGCCGACGACGGTCCAGAAGGTCAGCGATATCTTCTTGTTGGCCGGCACGCGCACCTGGCGGCGGAGCGACGCGACGGGATCGAGCGTAAAGCCTGAATGGCCGCCCAGCCTGGCGCCCGGGTCGAAAGCGGCTGCGTCGACGATGGTACGGCCACGGCCGATGAAGGCGCGCCTGTCGGTCTCGGCCTCGGCATCGCGCGCCGATCCGGACGGATCGGTGACGAAATGCACCATGGCGATATCGGGCTCGCTGGTCTCGCGCTTGCGCCGCGTGGCGAAGATCGCCGCGTTGTTCGCAGAGATTTCGGTTTCCACGAACATCTTCGAGAAGGCCGGATGCGCGTTGTCGGACGCCTCCAGGCCGAGCACCAGTTCGGCAAAGGAGGTCACTTCGATGTGACGGTCGGACGGACCGTCATTGTAGAGCGTGACCCGACGGCCCTCGCCATTGCCTTCCGAGATGACGATGCATTCGACCTCGGAGCGCAACGTGCCCACCGATTTGACGAAGCTCGCCTTGTCGTCGGAGAACAAGGTCTGCGCCTTTTCCTCGGCGGCGCGCTTCGGTTCGGCTGTAGCCGACCACCAGTCACCTGAGCCTGCGTCACGCAGGAAGATGTAGGAGCCGAGCCGGTCCTCGGTCGGATCCGGTTGCCAGCGTGTGACGGAGAGATCGCCCCAGCGGCTGTAGCCCGAGCCGGTCGCGGTGACCATCACCGAATAGCGGCCGTTCGACATGACGTTGGTCGACCGCAGCGACTGCAGCGGATTGAGCACGATGCGGGTGTCGGGGCTGTCGACTTCGGTCTCGTCCTTGGAGCGTTCGTCGGCCTCGGTCCTGACGGTCGCGGTCGGGATGTCGCGCGGCGCCCTCTCCTGCAGCAAGAGTTCGGCCGATTCGATGACCGGGTCGCTGTGAAAGCGGTCGCGCATGCGACCTTCGAAGATGGCGTCGGCAACCGCCGCGATCGACATGCCCGAATGGTGGGCCATGTAGTTCTGGACGACGACGTGATCCGTGCCTTCCGGCACGCGCTGCGGCGTGAAGTCGACGGCATCGTAGTAACCGTGGCGGCCGAGCGCCCCGATCTCCCGCAATCGGGCGAGATTCAGCACGGCTTCACGCGGGTTGAACTGGGCCGCGAGTATGGTGGCGTAAGGCGCGATCACCGTGTTCTGGCCAAGGCCGCGCTTCAGCCCGAGACCTGGAACGCCGAAATTTGTGTATTGGTAGGTCAGTTCGCGGTCGCGCGCATTGTAGGCGGCCTCCGAAATGCCCCACGGCACGTTCTTCTGGCGGCCGTACTGGATCTGGCGCTTGATGATCAGCTTGCTGGTCTGGTTGAGGATCGAGCCCTGCGGCTCCTTCATCACCAGCGGCGGCATCAGGTATTCGAACATCGAGCCGGACCAGGACATCAGGGCGCCCTGGAAACCGATTTCGACGATCGGCCGGCCAAGCCGGAACCAGTGCTCGGTCGGCAGGTCGCCCTTGGCGATGGCGAACAGGCTGGTCAGCCGCGCTTCGGAAGCCAGAAGGTCGTAGCAGCTTTCGTCGAGCTGGTGCTCCTCGACCCGGTAACCGATCGACAACAGCTTGCGCTCCGGCCGCATCAGGAAGGAGAAATCCATCTCGAAGGCGTAGCGGCGCGTGCGCTCGCGCAAGGTGAGCAGCTTGGCACGCAGCGCCTCGACGGCATTGTCGTCGCTGTGCGCGTCATGGACGTGCGCTTCGCAGGTGGCTTCCAGCCTTGCCGCCCAGTCGACGATGACGTCGCTCTGGGGCGACACGGCCTCGGTATGGATGGCGGTGGCCAATTTGCGGATCTCGCCGGCCAGCACAGCCAGGTTGATGGTGCGGATCGACGCCATTTCGGGCTGCGCCTTGATGGTGTCGACAGCGCGCCGCATGCCGTCGAGACGGTCCGCGAGACGCTGGCGCAGCGGGCGCAACTGACGGCGGTCGTCGGGCAAATCATCGAGGCTTTCGCTGAGGATGGTGACCGTGTCGAGAATGCCTTCGAAATCGCCCTGGAGATGGACGGAGGGCGCTTCGGCCCATTCGGCGCAGGCCGCCGCCACCGCCACCAGATGGCCAGCGAGATTGCCGCTGTCGACAGCCGAGATGTAAAGCGGATAGAGCGGCTTCAGTGTCGTCGTGTCGTACCAGTTGAAGAGGTGACCGCGCTCACGCGGCATGCCCTCGATCGTCGCCATGGTGGCGTCGATGCGGGTGATGGCGTCGGACAGGCTGATCCAGCCGAAGTCGCGGGCGGAGACGACGGACAGCAGGTAGACGCCGATATTGGTCGGCGAGGTGCGTGGCGCCACCACCGGCGCCGGGCTTTCCTGGAAATTATCGGGCGGCAGATGGTGGTGTTCTGCCGTCACGAAGCTTTCGAAATAGTGCCACGTGCGCCGCGCCACCGTGCGCAGCGTGTGGATGTCGGCCTGCGATATGCGCAGCCGATCCTCGGTTTCAGCCGAACGGCTGATCCAGCTGGCGATGGCCGGCGAGCCAATCCAGAACAGGGCGAAGAAGAAGGCCACGAAGGCGCCGGTCGAATCGGCCAGCACCGGAATGGCAAGGCCGACGAAGCCGATGATCACGGCGCCATACATCATGCCGTAATAGGAACCGACATCGTTGTCGACCGCCTTGTGCGCCTGCGAGGCGGTGCGCCATTCCAAAAGGTTCTGGCGGCTGACAAACAGCCGGTAGAGCGTGCGCACGATGGCATCGCCCATCATCCAGGCGTTGTGCGCCATCAGCACGATTTTCAGCGCCACCATGGCGGTGCCGAAAGCGACGTCGCGCGCCAGGGCCGAGAAATGGCCGCGCGGCGTCTGGTCGCCGCTCTTGGGCAGGATGGCGTTGACGATGTCGAATGTCGGCGCCATGAACAGGCTGAGGATCAGCAGGGCCTGCCATTGCGCGGCCTGCGTGAAGGGCAGCAGCGTCCAGCCGGCGATCGCCGCCATCACCCAGAAGATCGGCGTCAGCGAGCGGCGCAGATTGTCGATCATCTTCCAGCGCGACAGCGCCGGCACGCCGGAGCGCGGATCGAGCATGAAGCCGAGCAGCTGCCAGTCGCCGCGCGCCCAGCGATGGTGGCGCGAGGCGTCGACCGAATATCGGGTCGGATAGTCCTCGACCAGTTCGACGTCGGTGACCAGCGCCGCGCGCGCGAGCGCGCCTTCCAGCAGATCGTGGCTGAGGATGGTGTTTTCCTCGATGCGGCCCTGCAGCGCGGCCTCGAAGGCGTCGACATGATAGAGGCCCTTGCCGGTGAAGGACCCGTCGCCGAAGACGTCCTGATAGAGATCGGACACGGCAAAGACATAAGGGTCGAGGCCGCGATTTGCCGAAAACACCCGCTGGAAGAACGACGCATCGTCGCCTGATGTCAGCGACGCGGTGATGCGCGGCTGCAGGATCGCGTAGCCGGCGGTGACGACGCGCTTGCTGGCATCGAAATGCGGCCGGTTGAGCGGGTGGCAGAGCTTGCCCACGAGGGTGGCGACCGCGTCACGGGTGGTGCGCGTGTCGGCATCGAGCGTCATCACATGGACGACGTTCTCCGGCAGCGGCACGTCGAGCGGCAGGAACGTGGTGTCGCTGTCGCCGCGCAGCAGAAGATCGAGCTCGTGCAGCTTGCCGCGCTTGCGCTCCCAGCCCATCCAGGCTCCTTGCGCCGCGTTGAAGAGCCGGCGCCGGTGCAGGATGTAGAAACGCGGCGCGCCTTCGGAGGGATAGCGGGCGTTGAGACGAGCGATCTCGGCACGGGCGAATTCGAGGATTTCGGTGTCCGCCGCATCGATCTCGGTCTTCGAGTCTGGCCAGTCCGACAGCAGCGCGAAATGGATTTCATCGGCCGTGTTGGCGAGATGATGCACCTCGATGTTGCGGATGTTTTCCTCGACATCGTCGCGCGAGCCGATCAGCGACGGCACCACCACCAACGTGCGCGCCTCGGGCGGCACGCCGTGTCGGTAATCGTAGCCGACGAGGCGCGTCGGTTTCAGGAACAGCGATACGACCGTGTTGAAGAAGGCGAGCGCGCCCTCGCTGGCCGGCACGGCAAAAAGCGCCAGCATGAGGACGATCGAGGGCACCGACAGGCCAAGATTGGCAAGCGCGTTGCCGGACAGAACGAGAAGCAGCGCCGTCAGCGCAAACACGGGCACGACGATGCCGAGCCAGCCGGTCTTGCGGAAGGCACGCTTGACTGTCTGGCTGATGGTGGGCCGATAGCCGATCGCCTTCTCCAGCTCCAGCCGGCGTGGGCCGACGAGAAAGAAGCCGACATCGGTGTGGGCGGACCCGGTTAAAACGACGTCGCCGTCACCATCGCTGGCAGCGTGGCCGGCCAACTCGATGGCCTTCTCGGCAACGCGATATTCCGAAAGGTTCGAGCGGCGCGCCAATTCCTCGATCGCGGTCCGGTACTGATCGCGCGAGAAGAAGTCGAGCGCGGCGAAATCGGTGCGCTCGCGCAGCACGGTGTCGATGCGGCTGACGCCTTCGAACCACACCGTCCAGTCGACGTCGTTGATGAGGCGCAGGCCGCGGATGATGTTGCCCGTCGTCACATTGCCGCTGGACAGCGTGTGATGTTCGGAAATGATGATTTCCTCGGCATCGGAGCCGGTCTTTTCGAGCTCGCCTTCCAGCCATTCCAGAGCCTTGCCGGCATTCTGCGATCCATCGCGCAAGCGATAGAGCAGCTGGGTGGCGAAGGTGGTGTCCTGCGCGTGGGCGCTGAAGTTGGACAGGATCGACTGCCGGTCGGCGCTGTCGTCGGTGGCCAGGACCTTGTCGGCCACATCGTTGGCGATCTGGCGCATCTGGCGGGTGCGATTGACCCTGACGGCCAGCCGGCGGAGATTTTCGATCAGGACGAAGCGCAACAGCGAAGGCAGCGCCCAGAGTTCGCCGATCTTCAGCGGCTCGACCGACTGGAAACCCTGGACGATGGACTTGAACATCGTCGCCGAAACGGAACTGTCCGAATGCGCCACATAGGTCCAGGCCAGCGCCAGCGCGCGCGGCACAGTGCCGTTGTCAGGCAGTTTCAGCGTCGGCAACTGACGATAGAACCGGCGCGGCAGGTCGCGCTTGACCTGGAAAATGGTCTCTTCGACCAGGTAATTGTTGTCGAGCAGCCATTGTGCCGCCGGCGTGATCGTCTCGCCCCTCGCCTGCGCAGCATTGGTCGACCGGTAGACTTCCAGGATCTTCTTGGCGCTATCCCGGATACGGGCCTGAAAATCAAAGGGCGTCAGGCCGAACAGGTCCGTGAGGTCGCCTTTTGCCAGGCTTTCGCCAAGCAGCCGAAGGCGCTCTTCGGGCAGGTAATTGGAACGGATCGGCTCTTCGGTAATGGCCGGGAAGCTTGCGCTTGTCTTCTCGATTTGGGCAGGATTGGTCTGAATATTCATTGAAAATTCCGTAAGCGGGCACTGAGCGGCGTCACCGCCACGGCAATGGCCCTAAAACCGGTTCAAATGCAATTGGTTGCATAAACCCCACTTGCCGAAAGTTTGTTTCCGCACCGCGACAGGGCGTCATCTCTCAGCAAGACTCAAAGACAAGCACCCTACTTCCCGCCAAGCCAGATCGGCGGAGAGGATTCAGGCTTTTTCGTGATGCCGCCAGCAGCTTACGCTATATTTCGCCGGTACCGCGATCATGTTTGGAAACAAGCGTTAATCGTTGCCGGCGACGGCGCAGATCCGGATCACGAACAGGGTTGCCTCATGGGCGGGCTGGACAAGCAGGTCGGTGCTGACCGGACCGGACCGCAGCGTGTCGAGCGGCCCGAGGCGAACCGGTTCAGCGGCGGGCACGCTGACGTCGCCGTTCAAGCACAGGATCAGCGTTGTGCCGGCTTCAGTCCGGATTTCCACGGGGGCCGAAATCACCAGGCGTTCGACCGAATGCGTCATCCGGCTTCGGCGGGTCATGACATTGAGATCGGTGATCGGTCCGCCGATCAGCGCGGCCGAGGTCTGCACGTCGGCAGAGAAAGAAAACAGGGCAGTCGTCCTGTTTATGGATGTCGGCGGGTGGCCGGCGATCTCGAGGACGATGCCCTCGCCTTCGAGCACGGCAAGGGTGCGATCGATCCCGGCAAATTGCGAGAAAGGACCGCTCAATTCGACACGCGCCATCGACACGCGCCAGTCGAAATCGTCGAGCCCGGCACCAGTGGGCGAGACGGCGATTTCCGTCGTCACGCCGCCGCCGTTCTTCCACGGCATCGACCGGTATTCGGCTGCCCGCAGGATGCGCATCGGTTCAGCCAATCAGCCGAGAATACCGGGCAGGTTGAGCTGGTGCTCCTTGGCGCACTCGACGGCAATGTCGTAGCCGGCATCGGCGTGGCGCATGACACCGGTCGCCGGGTCGTTCCACAACACCCGCTCCAGGCGCCTGGCCGCTTCGCGCGTGCCGTCGGCGACGATGACCATGCCGGCGTGCTGCGAGAAACCCATGCCGACGCCGCCGCCATGGTGCAGCGACACCCAGGTGGCACCCGACGCTGTGTTGAGCAGCGCGTTGAGCAGCGGCCAGTCGGACACGGCGTCCGAGCCGTCCTTCATCGATTCCGTTTCGCGGTTCGGCGAGGCGACCGAGCCGGAATCGAGGTGATCGCGACCGATGACGACAGGCGCCTTCAGCTCACCCTTGGCCACCATTTCGTTGAAGGCGAGGCCGAGCCTGTGGCGGTCGCCAAGGCCGACCCAGCAGATGCGCGCCGGCAGCCCCTGGAAGGCAATGCGCTCACGCGCCATGTCCAACCAGTTGTGCAGGTGGGTGTTGCCAGGTGTCAGTTCGCGCACCTTGGCATCGGTCTTGTAGATATCTTCCGGATCGCCCGACAGAGCTGCCCAGCGGAACGGCCCGATGCCACGGCAGAACAGCGGACGGATATAGGCCGGCACGAAGCCGGGGAAGGCAAAAGCGTTGTCGAAGCCCTCCTCCTTGGCCACTTGGCGGATGTTGTTGCCATAGTCGAGCGTCGGCACGCCGGCGTTCCAGAACGCCACCATCGCCTCGACATGTTCGCGCATGGAGGCGCGGGCTGCCTTCTCGACTTCCTTGGGGTCGCTGACGCGCTTCTCGCGCCACTCGGCCATCGTCCAGCCCTTCGGCAGGTAGCCGTTGATGGGATCATGCGCCGAGGTCTGGTCGGTGACCATATCGGGGCGAATGCCACGCCTGAATATCTCCGGCACGATCTCGGCCGTATTGCCAAGCAGGCCGACCGATTTCGCCTCCCCGGCCTTGGTCCAGCGCTCGATCTTTTCCAGCGCCTCGTCGAGCGTGTCGGCGCGCTCGTCGACGTAACGGGTGCGCAGGCGAAAATCGATCGAGTCCGGGTTGCATTCGATCGCGAGGCAGCAGGCGCCGGCCATGACGGCGGCGAGCGGCTGGGCGCCACCCATGCCGCCGAGACCGCCGGTCAGGATCCATTTTCCCCGGAGATTGCCGCCATAGTGCTGGCAGCCGGCCTCGACGAAGGTCTCGTAGGTGCCCTGCACGATGCCTTGCGTGCCGATGTAGATCCACGAGCCGGCCGTCATCTGGCCGTACATCATCAGGCCCTTCTTATCGAGCTCGTTGAACTTTTCCCAATTCGCCCAGTGCGGCACCAGATTGGAGTTGGCGATCAGCACGCGTGGGGCGTCGGGATGGGTGCGGAACACGCCGACCGGCTTGCCGGACTGGACCAGCAAAGTCTCGTCATCGGCCAGCGTCCTCAAGGAGGCGACGATGCGGTCAAAGTCGTTCCAGGTGCGCGCCGCCCGGCCGATGCCGCCATAGACGACCAGCTCGTTGGGATTTTCTGCAACATCCGGGTCGAGATTGTTCATCAGCATGCGCAGCGGCGCTTCCGTCAGCCAGGAGCGCGCGCTGATTTCGGTGCCGCGCGGGCTGCGGACTTCGCGGATGTTGTGGCGAGGATTGTTCATGGCGTCACTCCATAAAGGACCTGATGTCAGACGCGCGCCCAGGATGTCGCGGTCTCGAGGATTTTCCGCAGGGTGGCGCGGATCGGTGCTGCGAACTCTGCATCGTAAGGCACCGGCCAGTTGTCCGGCGTGCCCTTGCCATCGGGCTCGCGCATATAGCCGCGGTTGGAGAGTTCCATCTGCAGCGCATGCACACCTTGCTGCGGCTGGCCAAAATGGCGTGTGATCCAGCCGCCTTTGAAGCGGCCGTTGATGACAGAGGTTTCACCGGTTTCGGCCATGATCTGGCCGACCATCGCCTGCAGCGTCGGATCGGCGCTCCTGCCGTCATTGGTGCCGAGATTGAAAACCGGCAGCGTGCCTTCGAAGAGGCGCGGCAGCACTGAACGGATCGAGTGGCAGTCATAGAGCACGATCTTTTCGTGCAAGCCACGCAACCGGTCGATCTCGACCTGCAAGGCGGCATGGTAGGGCACGAAGAATTTCTCGCGACGTTCGTCGATCTCCGACGGCCCCGGTTCTTCGCCCTCGCGATAGAGCGGGTCGCCATCGAAAGTCTCGGTCGGGCAAAGGCCGGTCGTCGCCTGGCCGGGGTAAAGCGAGGCGCCGGAGGGATCGCGGTTGACGTCGATGACGGTGCGCGAGATCGCGGTGTGCACTACCGTCGCCCCGAGGCCGGCAGCAAAGTCATAGAGATTATCGATCCACCAATCGCAGTCGCGGCGGCCGAGCCAGGGCGAGACCAGCCGATTCTCAAGGCCGGCGAGGTCAATGCCGGTGTGTGGTATCGACACCAGCAGCGGGGTCGTGCCGGGCGTGACGGTGAGCCAGGGCGTGGCGGTCATCATACCGCTCCCGAAATCGACGGCAGCGCTATCGCGCCAGCGGCCTTGATGGTTGCGCCAGTGCGGACCATGGCGATGGCCTTTTCCATGTCAGGGTGGAAATGCCGGTCATTGTCGAGATGCGGCACTTCGGCCCGGACCAGCCTGCGCACTGCCTCCAGGGCGTCGCTCGAGGCCAGCGGCGCATGGAAATCGCAGCCTTGGGCCGCGGCCAGCAGTTCGATGCCGATCACCGCGGTGGCGTTCTCGACCATGCCGATCAGCCGGCGCGCACCGTGCGCGGCCATCGAAACATGGTCTTCCTGGTTGGCCGATGTGGGGATCGAATCGACGCTGGCCGGATAGGCTTTCTGCTTGTTTTCCGAGACGAGAGCCGCCGCCGTCACCTGCGGGATCATGAAGCCGGAGTTCAGACCGGGCTTCGGCGTCAAGAAGGCCGGCATGCCCGAAAGTGCCGGATCGACAAGCATGGCGATGCGGCGTTCCGACAGCGAACCGATCTCGCAGACCGCGAGCGCGATCATGTCGGCGGCGAAGGCCACCGGCTCGGCGTGGAAATTGCCGCCGGAAAGCGCGGTGTCGTCCTCGGCGAAGATCAGCGGATTGTCGGTGACGCCATTGGCTTCGGTGCCCAGCGTGTCGGCCGCCTGGCGCAGCACGGTGAGTGCGGCGCCCATGACCTGCGGCTGGCAGCGCAGGCAATAGGGATCCTGCACGCGTTCGTCGCCAACCCGATGTGATTCACGGATGGCGCTGCCGGCCATCAGATTGCGCAGGGCGTCGGCCGTCTCGATCTGGCCGGGATGCTTTCTCAGCACATGGATGCGCGGATCGAAGGGGGCGTCAGAACCTTTTGCCGCGTCGGTCGATAGGGCACCAGCGACCAGCGCCGATTGATAGAGCACTTCGGCCTCGAACAAGGCGGCCAGCGCATAGGCGGTCGAAAACTGGGTGCCGTTGAGCAGCGCCAGGCCTTCCTTGGCGCCCAGTGTCACCGGCTCCAGTCCATGTGAGACGAAGGCGACCTTGGCCGGGAAACGGCCATGCGGGGTAAAACATTCGCCGACGCCGATCATCACCGCGGTCATGTGCGACAGCGGGGCAAGGTCCCCGGAGGCGCCGACCGAACCCTGCGCCGGCACCACCGGGATGACGTCGTTGGCCAGCATTGCTTCCAGCAATTCGATGGTTTGCGGCCTCACGCCGGACGCGCCCTGCGCCAGGCTGGCGAGCTTCAGCGCCATCATCAGCCTGCAGACAGCAACCGGCATCGGCTCGCCGACGCCGGCGGCGTGCGACAGAACGATGTTGCGCTGCAAGGTCTCGAGATCCTCGGCCGGGATGCGGACGCTGGCCAGTTTGCCGAAACCGGTGTTGATGCCATAGACCGGTTCGCCCTTGGCGACGATCCTGGCGACGGCCTCGGCGCTCGCCTTGATCTTTGGCCGGCAGGCGTTGTCCAGCTTGGGCACGGCGCCACGATAGATGGCGCGCCAGTCCGCCAGCGTCGCATTGCCGGGCTTCAGGGTCAGTTCGGTCATTGTCCTCTCCAAATGCGGGCATGCAGCGGGTTGAAGCCCATGCGGTAGACGAGTTCGGCGGGGCGCTCGATGTCCCAGATCGCCAGGTCGGCGGACTTTCCGACCTCAAGCGTGCCGGTTTCTTCCAGCAAACCAAGCGCGCGGGCCGCCTCGCGGGTGACGCCGGCAAGACATTCATCGACGGTCAGGCCGAACAGGGTCGCGGCCATGTTCATGGTCAGAAGCAGCGAGGTCAGCGGCGAGGTGCCGGGGTTGTTGTCGGTGGCGACAGCCATCTTGACGCCGTGCTGGCGAAACAGGCTGATCGGCGGCTTCTTGGTTTCGCGGATGAAATAGTAGGCGCCGGGCAGGATCGTCGCCACGGTTCCGGCCTTGGCCATCGCCGCTGCACCTGCATCATCGGTGTATTCGAGATGGTCGGCCGACAGAGCGCCGTAGCGGGCGGCGAGTTCGGCGCCATGCAGGTTGGACAGCTGGTCGGCATGGAGCTTGACCGGCAGGCCGGCCGCTTTGGCCGCATCGAAGACGCGCGCCATCTGTTCCGGCGAAAAGGCGATGCCCTCGCAGAAACCGTCGACGGCATCGGCCAGCCCCTCGGCGGCAACCGAAGGAAGAATCTCATTGGCGACCAGATCGATAAAAGCGTCCTTGTCGCCCTTGGCTTCCGGCGGCAGCGCGTGAGCGCCGAGGAAGGTCGTGCGGATCGTCACCGGCCGTTGCTCGCCCAGTTGGCGGGCGGCACGCAGCGACTTCTTCTCGTTTTCGAGGTCGAGGCCATAGCCGGACTTGATCTCGACGGTGGTCACGCCTTCGGCGATCAGCGCATCGAGGCGCGGCAGCGATTGAGTGACCAGTTCGTCTTCGCTGGCGGCGCGCAGCGACTTGACCGAGGAGACAATGCCGCCGCCGGCCCGGGCGACCTCTTCATAGGTGGAGCCGGCCAGCCGCATCTCGAATTCGTTGGCGCGGTTGCCGGCATGGACCAGATGGGTGTGGCAGTCGATCAGGCCGGGTGTGATCCAGCGGCCCTCGCAATCGATCGTCTCGACGCCCTGGGCAAGTGTTGGGGGCAGCTCCGACTCGGGGCCGGCATAGACAATGCGGCCGTCACGCGAAGCGACCGCGCCGTGTTCGACGATGCCAAGTCCGGCAGACCCTGCGGCCATGGTCGCGAGCCGCGCATTGCGCCACAGACGAAGATCCCCTGCCCGGCTTTTGCTCTGTCCAGCCATCATCTTTTCCGTTTCAATCGATGACGATTATGTATATACATATCGAAACGCACTGCAAGTGCCATCATCGCATGAGAGACAGAGAACCGGAGAGAAAAGTGGCAGCGATCTTTGCGGAACAGGCGCTCCTTCCCAATGGCTGGCGCGATAATGTGCGGATCACCCTGGCCGAGGGGCGCATTACAGCCGTTCAGCCTGGTGCCGCTGCGACAGCCGACGACGAACGCCACGCGATCCTGTTGCCCGGCATGCCCAATTTGCACAGCCACGCCTTCCAGCGCGGCATGGCCGGCCTTGCCGAGCTTCGCGGCCCCTCCGCCGACAGTTTCTGGAGCTGGCGAGAGGTGATGTACCGCTTCGCCCTGTCGATGACGCCCAATCAGGTCGAGGCGGTTGCAGCGCAGCTCTATGTCGAGTTGCTGGAGGCCGGTTTTTCCCGCGTCGGCGAATTTCACTATCTGCATCACGACCGCGATGGAAAACCCTATGCCAACCTCGCCGAGATGGCCGAACGCATTGCGGCCGCGGCCGGCGAGACGGGCATCGGCCTGACGCTGTTGCCGGTGTTTTATGCGCACTCGTCTTTCGGCGGTGCCGTGCCAAACGAAGGCCAGCGGCGATTCATCAACGATGTGAATCGGTTCTCGCGGCTTGTTGAGAAATGCCGCGAATCGGTTCGTGCACTGAATCAGGCTGTCGTCGGCGTCGCTCCGCACAGTTTGCGCGCCGCGACACCGGAAGAACTGATTGAGGTGACTGCCATAGCACCGGATGGGCCTATCCACATCCACATTGCCGAGCAGGTGAAAGAGGTCGAGGATTGCCTTGCCTGGTCGGGCGCGCGGCCGGTCGAATTTCTGCTTGGGCATGCCAAGGTCGACAAGCGCTGGTGCCTGATCCACGCCACGCACATGACCGATGCTGAAACCGTTGCCATGGCCAGGAGTGGCGCCATCGCCGGCCTTTGCCCGATCACCGAGGCCAATCTCGGCGACGGCACTTTTGCAGCGCCACTGTTCAGAGACCATGGCGGCCGCTTCGGGGTCGGCTCCGATTCCAACGTGCTCATCGGCCTCCCGGACGAGTTGCGCCAGCTCGAATATTCGCAGCGCCTCGCCCGCCGCGCCCGTAATGTGCTGGCGGTCGCCGGCGGCTCGACTGGCCGCGCGCTGTTCGACGCCGCACTCGACGGTGGCAGCGTCGCGCTTGGCGCCGGTGCTTCCGCGATCGCCGCCGGCGCCTCGGCCGATCTCGTCTCGCTCGATCCCAAAAATCCCTCGCTGGCCGGCAAGACCGGCGACGCAATTCTCGACGCCTGGATCTTCGCCAATGGCGGCAAGGTCGACTGCGTCTGGGTGCATGGGCTCAAACAGGTTAGCGGCGGCAGGCATGTGAAGCGAGAGGCCATCGCCGGGCGGTTTCGCAGCGTGATGACGGCGCTTTCGGCATGAGCATGGCCGACACAGTGGTAGCGGAAGGTGGCGGCTCGCTGCACCAGCGCATCCTGACCGACATTAGCGAGAAGATCACGTCCGGGGCCTGGGCGCCCGGCCATCGCATCCCGTTCGAGCACGAATTGAGCGTGCAATACAATTGCTCGCGCATGACGGTGAACAAGGCGCTGTCACAGCTTGCCAAGGCCGGGCTGATCGAACGCCGCCGCCGCTCAGGCAGCTTTGTGCGCCGGCCGCAGTCGCAAGCGGCGGTGCTGGAAATCCACGATATCCGCATCGAGGTCGAAGCGCTCGGTCTGCCCTATCGCTACGAGCGCGTGATGCGACACAAAAGGCGCAGCAGCGCCGGGGACCGCGCCTCGCTGGAATTGGGCTTGGCCGGACCGGTTCTGGCGCTGGAATGCGGGCATTTCGCCGGCGAGCGGCCGTTCGCGCATGAGCAGCGGCTGATCAACCTCACCGCCGTGCCTGAAGCAGCCGATGAGGAATTCCTGGCCATAGCGCCAGGGCCATGGCTGATCGGCCGCGTGCCGTGGAGCGAAGCCGAGCACCGGATTCGCGCTGTCGCCGCCGACAGGCATATAGCGGCCGCACTCGACATCGAAGCCGGCGCGCCATGCCTGGTGGTAGAGCGACGGACATGGAGCGCCGAACATCCGGTCACCCATGTACGCTTTACCTACGCAGCCGAGAGCCACACGCTGGTGGCAAGGTTCAGGCCGTCGCAGGGGTGAGGCGTGTCCAGCCGCAGGCTGGCGAAAAGCCAACGATTTGGCTTTTCGAACGCCGAACGCCCGGAGCCATAGCGGAGGGCAGCGGCGCCGACCCCCACCCGGACCTTCGGTCCGACCTCCCCACAAGGGGGAGGTAGAAGGCCGCCGATCAAATCGCCGCGGTAATAATAATCTCGACCAGATAATCCGGGGTGGCGAGCTTTGCTTCGCCGGTGGCGCGGGCTGGCGTGTTGCCCTGCGGCACCCACTTGTCCCACTCCGCGTTCATCTCGGCAAAGGTGCTCATGTCGGCCAGCCAGATGATCGCCTGCAGTATCTTGGTCTTGTCGGAACCGGCCTTGGCCAGCAGTTCGTCGATGGCCGCCAGGATGTCCCTGGTCTGCGAAGCGACGTTGCCGGTTGGCTGGCCAACCTGACCAGCCAGATAGACGGTATTGCCATGGATGACGATCTGGCTCATGCGCGGGCCAACATCGATGCGACGAATGCTCATTGGATGGTTCCTTCCTGTGGCGGTTGCGCTTCTTTAGAGTCGCGACCGGCTTCGGGCAAGATCGTCAGGTCGAATCCCCTTGGGCCAATGGCATATGGATGTGCAAACACGGCAAGTTGACCCTGCGGCCGCAATTCCGCCGGATTGGCTTGTTGACTAATGTAATAACATCACATATCCAGTCGGCCGCTGCCAGCAGCCGGATTTCGCCGCCTACGGATCGCAGAATGACAAATACCTGCCTGACATTCCGCGACCTGACGCTTGGCTACGGCAGCCATCCGGCGATCCATCATCTCGACGGCACCATCCGCAAGGGCTCGCTGACCGCTGTGGTCGGCGCCAATGGCTCCGGCAAATCGACGCTGATGAAAGGCATTGTCGGCGTCCTGAAGCCGATGGCCGGCGAGGTTATCCGCGCGCCCGGTGTACGTGCCGCCTATCTGCCGCAGCAATCGGAGCTCGACCGCTCCTTTCCGGCACGGGTGGTGGATCTGGTTTCGCTCGGCCTGTGGCCACGGCGCGGCCTGCTTGGCCGCTACACCAGGGAAGATCGCGAAGACGTCAGCAAGGCGCTGATGGCGGTTGGCCTCGGCGGTTTCGAGAAGCGGCCGATCGACACGCTGTCGGGCGGCCAGTTGCAGCGCACGCTGTTTGCGCGTGTCCTGCTGCAGGACGCCGACCTCATCCTGCTCGACGAACCCTTCAATGCTGTCGACGCCAAGACGGTCGGCGACCTCATTGCCCTGATCAAGCACTGGCATGGCGAGGAACGCACCATCATGGTTGTCGTGCACGATCTGGACCTGGTGCGGCAGAATTTCCCCGAAACGCTGCTTCTCGCCCGCCAGCCGATCGCCTGGGGCGAAACCAGGGAAACGCTGAAGTCTGATAACCTGTTGCGCGCCCGCCGCTTCCACGAAGCCTGGGAAGAAAATGCACCCTGGTGCGAGCCGGGCGAGGACGCTCATGGTCACGATCACCATGGCCACGATCACCATGACCATCAACACGGCGTCGGACCGAGGGCTGCCTGATGGACATGCTTTACGGTCTTGTCATCGCGCCCTTCGCCGATTTCGGCTTCATGCAGCGGGCTTTGATCGGTTCGCTGATGCTGTCGCTCGGCGCCTGCCCTATCGGCGTCTTCCTGATGCTGCGACGCATGAGCCTGTCGGGCGACGCGATGGCGCACGCCATCCTGCCCGGTGCAGCCGCCGGCTTCCTGTTCTATGGACTGGAGATCCTGCCGATGACCATCGGCGGCCTGATCGCCGGCGTCATCGTCGCGCTCGGCGCCGGCGCCGTCTCGCGCTTCACCATCCAGCGCGAGGACGCCTCGATGGCGGCGTTCTATCTGATTTCGCTCGCCATCGGCGTGCTGATGGTGTCGATCCGCGGTTCCAGCGTCGATCTCATGCACGTGCTGTTCGGCACCGTGCTGGCGCTCAACGATGAGGCCCTGACGCTGATCGGCGGCATCGTCGCGGTGACGCTGGTCAGCCTCGCCATCTTCTGGCGGGCGCTGGTCGCCGAATGCCTCGACCCGCTGTTCCTGCGCTCGGTCAGCCGGCTCGGCAGTCCGGTGCATTTCATCTTCCTCGGCCTTGTCGTGCTCAACCTTGTCGGCGGCTTCCAGGCACTCGGCACGCTTCTGTCGGTTGGGCTGATGATGCTGCCGGCCGCAGCCGCCCGCTTCTGGACAGTTCGCGTCGAGCCGATGTGCGTGCTGGCGGTGCTGATCGGCTTCGCGTCCTGCGTCGCCGGGCTGCTTTTGTCCTATCACGCGTCACTGCCGTCCGGCCCGGCCATCATCCTGTCGGCCGGCGTCGTCTATTTCGCCTCGATCCTGTTTGGCACGCGCGGCATTCTGCGCGCGCGCATCATCCATCACCGTCACAGAACGGCCTGATCCCCGCCCCTAGAAGGAGACCCGTCTATGCTGAAATCGATCCATGCCGCCTTGGCTATGAGCGTTATAAC
This sequence comes from Mesorhizobium sp. M0848, assembly GCF_040319805.1. Lineage (NCBI taxonomy): Bacteria > Pseudomonadati > Pseudomonadota > Alphaproteobacteria > Hyphomicrobiales > Phyllobacteriaceae > Mesorhizobium > Mesorhizobium sp. M0848. The sequence continues at coordinate 138,623 of NZ_JAMYOM010000022.1, forward strand.
ATTAACCGCCTTTGGCGCATCGTCGGCCTTGGCGGCACCGCTGAAAGTGGTCGCCAGCTTCACCGTCATTGCCGATTTCGCCAAAAATGTCGGCGGCGACCGCATCGACGTCACCACCATTGTCGGGCCGGATGGCGACGCCCATGTCTACGAGCCGAGCCCGGCCGATGCTGTGGCCATGGCCAAGGCCGACATCGTGCTGGTCAACGGCCTGCATTTCGAAGGTTTCCTGCAGCGGCTGGTCGATGCCAGCGCCACCAAGGCGTCTATCATTACCTTGACCAAGGGCGTGACGCCGATCGATTTCAAACCTGAATTCGCCGACGCCGACGCGGCCGAAGGTGCAGGCACCGGCGGCGGCAAGACGGTCACCGATCCGCACGCCTTCCAGTCGATCGCCAACGCCAGGATCTACGTGAAGAACATCGCCGAGGCTTTCTGCGCGGCGGATGCGGACGGCTGCGTCAGCTACCAGACCAATGCCGCCGCCTACACGAGGAAGCTCGACGCGGTCGAAGGTGAAGTGAAAACTGCGATTGCCTCGATCCCGGAGAGCAAGCGCGTCGTCATCACCTCGCATGACGCCTTCGGCTATTTCGAACACGCGTATGGCCTGACCTTCCTCGCCCCGCAAGGCATCTCGACCGACTCCGAGCCATCCGCCGCAGACGTCGCCAAACTGGTCAATCAGGTGAAGCAGGACAAGGCGGCTGCGATCTTCGTCGAGAACATCACCAACCCGCGCCTGATCGAACAGATCGCCAGCGAAACCGGCATCAAGGTCGGCGGCACGCTCTATTCGGATGCGCTGTCGCAGCCCGACGGCCCGGCTGCGACCTATATCGACATGATGCACAACAACATCCGTCAGATCAAAGGCGCCATTCTCGGCAGCTGAGTATGAAGGATTGTCCAGCCGGGCCGCATCGGCCCGGTTGGATTTTCCGGCACGCAGTGTCTATTTGGCAGAGAATTCCTTCGGTATGGATTGCCGCCCATGTCGGGGAGTGGCAAGACTGCCGCCTGACCAGTTTGCGAGGATGCTGCCATGGAATACCGCGAAATCAGCGAGGACTATTCGGTTTCGGGCCAGATCCAGCCTGAGGACGTCGCCGCCATCAAGGAAGCCGGCTTCAAGAGCGTCATCTGCAACCGGCCCGATGACGAACAGCCCGGCCAGCCTTCTGCCGACACCGTCAAGGCAGCGGTCGAAGCCGCAGGGCTTGCCTTCCGCTACATCCCCGTCATCAGCGGCCAGATTACGGCCGAGAATGTCGGGGATCAGGCCGAAGCGCTCGACGAACTCGACGGCCCGGTCTTCGCCTATTGCCGCTCCGGCGCCCGCTGCACCAATCTCTATGGGCTGATCCAACAGTCGAAGGATTGAACGGCCTTCCGTCATTCCGTAGGCTGGCGATCCTTCACACCCCCCTCTGGCCTGCCGGCCAATCTCCCCCCTTGCGGGCCCGTTGCGTTATTAAGTTATAGGGGCAAGGAGGGAGGGTCAGGCCAATGTGGGGTGCCTTGCGGCTCGGGTTTGAGGCCGGATT
>NZ_JAMYOM010000023.1:0-124926 GCF_040319805.1 Mesorhizobium sp. M0848
AGGCAGCACCCGCCGAGGAACAGCAGCCGCGCAGGAAGAAGCGCGACCAGCAGCAGCAGACCGAGCAGGCGCCGGCCGAACAGGCAGCACCCGCCGAGGAACAGCAGCCGCGCAGGAAGAAGCGCGACCAGCAGCAGCAGACCGAGCAGGCGCCGGCCGAACAGGCCGCTCCAGCCGAGGAACAGCAGCCGCGCAGGAAGAAGCGCGACCAGCAGCAGCAAACCGAGCAGGCGCCGGCCGGCCAGGCGGAACCGGCCAACGACAATCAGCCCGGCGAGCAGGCCAAGCCGCGCAAGAAGAACAGGCAGGACCAGCAGGCCCAACCTGAAGTCGCCCCGGCACCGAAGGAGGCTCCCGCTGGAGAGGCGACGGCCCCTGCCGGCGAACAGCCCGCGGCCCAGGGCGAGCAGCCCCAGGACACGACGAAGAAGCGTGTCAGGAAACCTGTTGGCGAGCAGCCGGCCACAGCCGAGCAGCCAGCCACCGGCGAACAACCGGCCAATGGTCAGACGGCAGCACCGGTACAGGGCGAAAACCCGGTGCAAGGCGAAGCACCGGCCGATCCAAACGCCGCTCCCATCCTGGACAGCCAGAAGGACGCCGAGCGCAGAGGCGGCCGCAAGCAGGGCGACAAGATCGTCCCCCAGGATGGCGAGCAGCAGAATGGCGGGCAAAATGCCCAGCAAGGTGGCGATCAGGGCCGCAAGCCGGTGGCTGCTCCCATCGACCAAGGCCCGCCCCCCACCGACGACAGGGCCGCACAGCAGGAGATCAAGCCCGAGAAGATCGCGCCGGTGACCGAGGAAAAGGGCACACGCGTAGAGCGTGCACCCCATGAGAACGTCCGCGACCGCCGGCGTCCGAAAGGCGTCGACGTCGTCAGGGAACTCGGCGACCGCGTCATCCTGCAGTTCAACAACCAGACGTTCGTCGAGAGCAATGACGCCCCGCGCATGACCCGCGGCGCCAGGAACGTCTATTATGAGGATCTCTCGGGCAATCGCACCCGGGAAATCGTCGAGCGTGACAACGGTGTCCAGATCGTCACCATTCGCAACCGCTATGGCGACGTCATCCAGCGTTCGCGCATTGCGCCGGATGGACGCGAATATGTGCTGAGCTATGTCGATGAGCGGCACTATGAGGACGACAGCGACTGGCGCGATCCCGGCGATGATCTGCCGCCGATGCGGCTGACAATCCCGCGCGAGGAGTACATTCTGGACTCCGAGGATGTCGAAGATCCGGACGACTACTACACCTTCCTCGAACAGCCACCGGTGGAGAAGGTCCAGCGCCTCTACTCGATCGACGAGGTCAAACGTTCGGCCCGCGTGCGCGACATCGCACGGCGCGTCGATCTCGACACGCTCAACTTCGAATTCGGCTCGGCCTCTATCTCGGACACCGAGGTGCAGAAGCTCGAGGGCGTCGCCACCGCAATGGAGAAGCTGTTGAAGAAGAACCCGGCCGAGACCTTCCTGATCGAAGGTCACACCGACGCCGTCGGCTCGCCTGAAGCCAACCTCGCCCTGTCAGATCGCCGCGCGGAATCGGTGGCGGAGGCGCTGACCAACGCCTTCGGCATCCCGCCGGAGAACCTGACGACACAGGGCTATGGCGAGGAGTATCTGAAGGTCAATACGTCTGCGCCGAACCGCGAGAACCGGCGCGTCGGCATCCGCCGCATCACCTCGCTGGTGGCGCCGGTCGCCAGCAACAATTAGGTCATGATTTCAAAACCATGACCTGGTTTGCGGAATCGGCACGAGAAGCATCCATCCCCGGCACTGCCGGGGGTGGATCGACGCGCCGGGTTCAACAAGAATTGTTCGGGGATTAGACACGGCTCATTGAATCGCGGGCGCAGCCACCCCAGATTCGCGCTGGGCGTTCCCTGCCCCGTCCCGACTCCAGCGGGACGCGTTGAGCCCCGCCGGACCCTCCGGCGGGGCTTTTTGTCTTGCAAACGGTGGCGACCTGGCGGAATACGGCCATTGTCCGAGAGATAACCAGCCGGAATCACCCTATGAAGCGTCTCGAACTCGCCATCGAATCGATCATTCTCGCGTCGCGCTGGCTGCTCGTCGTTTTCTATATAGGCTTGGCCCTTGCACTGGCCGTCTATGCGCTGTCCTTCGGCAAGAAGCTCTATGAGTTCATTACCCTGGCGTTCACGCTCGGAGACACCGACACTATCCTCAAGATGCTCGGCCTGATCGATGCCGCGCTGGTCGCTTCGCTGGTGGTGATGGTCATCATCTCGGGCTACGAGAACTTCGTCAGCCGCTTCGACGATCAGGAGGGTGGCGTGCACTGGCTGGGCACCATCGATGTCGGTTCGCTGAAGGTCAAGGTTGCCTCGACCATCGTCGCCATCTCGTCCATCCACCTTTTGCAGGTGTTTTTGAACTCGTCGACCTACACGACCGACCAGTTGATGTGGCTGACCATCATCCACCTCGCCTTCGTCGTCTCGGCCCTCATGCTCGCCTATATCGACCGGCTGATGGGCCTCAGCAAAGGCAAGAAGGATGAGGCGTAAGCAAGCGCCTGCCGGACCTTGAATCATCCCGGCAGGGTTGGCGCCCTATCGCTTTGTTTGCGCGAGGCTTTGCCGTGGCTCAGCCACGGCGGATGGCTTAGCTCGACGCTCACAATAACGCGGATCTAGTAGATGCTCTTGATCTTGCTGTCCGTGCGGGCAAACACCTCATCAGGGACAAAGAAATCGCCGGCCAGAGGCCCGGTCGCACCTGGCGCATAGGCTGAAAAATCGCTGACGCCCTCGGCGCGCAGCACCTCCTCGTCGATGTAGAAATTACCTGTTGTCTCGCGCGCGGGGCGCATGAAGATGGCATGCGCGGCGTCGGCCATGATGTCGGGCAAACGGCTCATCGCCGCCACCTTCGCGCCCCCGAGCAGATTGCGCACCGCCGCCGTGTCGATGGTCGAAATCGGCCACAGTGAATTGACGGCGATGCTGTCCTTGGCGAACTCCGCACTCATGCCCAGCGTGCACATCGACATGCCGAACTTGGCCATCGTGTAGGCGACGTGGTTCCTGAACCACTTGGCCTTCATGTCGAGCGGCGGCGCCAGATTCAGGATGTGAGCATTTTGCGCCAACTTCAGGTGAGGAATGCACATTTTCGAGACCAGGAAGGTACCGCGCGTGTTGATCTGATGCATCAGATCATAGCGCTTCATGTCGGTCTCGAGCGTGCCGGTGAGTTGGATGGCGCTGGCATTGTTGACGCAGATGTCGATACCGCCGAATTTCTCCACGGTCCTGGCGACCGCCTCGGCCACCTGTGCCTCCTCACGGATGTCGCACAGCACAGGCAGCGCATTGCCGCCGGCCTGTTCGATCTCTTCAGCCGCCGTATAGATCGTGCCCGGCAGCTTCGGATGCGGTTCGGCGGTCTTGGCCGCGATCGTCACATTGGCGCCGTCACGCGCGGCGCGCAGCGCGATCGCCAGCCCGATGCCGCGCGACCCGCCGGAGATGAACAGCGTCTTTCCCTTGAGCGACATTTTCCCTCCGCCTGCATTGTCTCGCTGCGCGATCCTTGCCTGTGACGGCCTCGGACATCAAGAGCTTGCTGCGGGAGGCCACGGTGACGTTGCGGAGGCTATCGTTGGCCAGCACTACAAACCTACTGGATTTATCGACCGCCTAGGTATATATTCTATATGGATAGGTATGATATAGAATGGCGCTATCGATCAAGAATCTGGAAGTCGAGCAACTGGCGCGCGAACTTGCCCGCCGCCGGCGCGTCTCGGTGACGGAGGCCATCCGCCAAAGTCTCGAGCGCGAGGTTGCACGCGAGCGGCTGGTGCCGCGCGACGAAGCCAGCGACCTGTTTCAGCGGTTGATGGCGATCTCCGACAGCGCCGGAAAAATCCCCAAACGCGAAAATGCGATGACCGACGACGAAATCCTTGGATACGACGAGTTCGGAATCCCGACGAAATGATCATCGATTCCTCGGCCCTGGTCGCCATTCTGCGCGCCGAGCCAGGTCACGAACGTTTCGTGCTGGCGATCACGCAGGCCAAGAGACGCCTGCTGGCCGCGCCAACTTTTCTTGAAACGACGATGGTTCTTGCCGGCGGCAAGCAAGATGAAATCCTGGATCGCCTCGACAGCTTCCTACACACCGCCTCGATCGAGACCGTCGCCTTCACCGCCGATCATGCAGCTGTCGCCCGCCAAGCCTTCCTGCGCTACGGCAAGGGTCGGCACCCGGCGGCGCTGAACTTCGGTGACTGCATCGCCTACGCCACGGCGCGGCTCGAGGCCATGCCGCTCCTGTTCAAGGGTGATGATTTCCACCTCACCGATATCGAGGCGGCGGTGTGATCGGGATCAGACCAGCACCAGCCCTTGGCGCATCGCAATGGCAATCGCATCGGTGCGGTTGGCGGCACCGAGCTTGATCAGGATTGCGGCGACATGAAACTTCGCGGTGTGCACCGAAATGTTGAGCCGCCGCGCGATCACCTTGTTTGGAGCGCCCTCGGCCAGCAGCGCCAACACTTCCGCCTCACGCGGCGACAGCGAAGGCCGGGCGGCATGCTCGTCGGAGGCTTCCTCCTCGAACGGCTCGCCATCGCCGGCACGGAAATCCTCATGGCGTCCGCTTCCGCGCTCGCCCGAGACGCGATAGCCGGCCGCGGCCAGCCGCGCCGCCGCGGCGATCAACAAATCGTCCGCGCCAGCGGACATCACGGCCAGCACCTCACCGGCGGGCCACTCGCCGCCAGCGCGTCCGGTCAGCAGCACCCGTGGAATGAGGGCCGGCACGCCATCACCAATGCTGTCGTCAACGATGGCGACGTCGGCTCTTCCACCGCCAGCCACGACCGGCAGCAGGTCATCGCTCGCGGCCAGCGATGCCGCCAGGCGCTCGGCGCGTGACGCATCGCCAAGCGCAATCAGCACCACCAGCCGCCGCGAGACGGCACCGTCATGCATGATCCGGTCGCCGGTGAGCGTGTCCATGGATCCTCTCAGCTCAGCGGCTTTTCGCCGATTGTCAGCGCGACATCGCGCTGTTCGCCGCCGCGCACGACACCGAGCGTCACCGAAGCGCCGGCACTGTCGGGTCCGAGCCTGCGGATCAGGTCCCGCGGGCCGTGCACCGCCTCACCGTTCCACGCCACGATGATATCGCCAAGAGAGAGACCGGCGGCCTTCGCGGGACCATCGTCATCGAGACTCATCACCATCGCGCCGTGCGCGTCGCGGTCGCGTACCGGATGCAGGCCGGCGCCGAGATAGCCGCGCGCGACATGGCCCTTTTCGCGCAAGGTCGCGACCGCCCGCTCGATCGTCTCGTAAGGCATGACCAGCGCCCGGTGGCGCGGTCCGAACAACAGCATGCCGATCAGCGCACCCTTGGCGTCGAGAACCGGGCCGCCCTCGAAACGGCCGCCGGCGCCGACGGCAAGATTGATGCGCCGGTCGATGGTGCCGCCGCGCATCGAGCGCCAGGCCGGGCCGACTTCGCCCACCGAGCCTGAAACAGCCAAAGCGGAACCGTCACTGCTGCCGATGGCAATGGCGATGTTGCCCGGCCGCACCGCATCGGCCTTGGCCAACGGCGCGGCGCTGACGGCCTCCGCCGGCTTCAGCAGGGCAACACCGGTAGAAGGGTCGCGGCCAACCAGCTCGGCCTTCACCGTTTCCCCCGAAGCCAACACCAGTTCGATCTCCTCGCCGGCCTCGACAGCCTCTTCAGCGGTGACGAAATAGCCGTCGCGCCAGTGGAAGGCGCTTGCCGTGCGGTGATGATGCGTGGCGAAGCCAGCCGTTGCCGGCGCGGCCTTGGCGGCGAGATCGGCGACGGCTTGCGAAAACGCGCTCAGATTGAAATCGCTCATAATGGTCTCCTGGGTTCATCCATGCCCCAGATATCGCTCGACAGCGCGTCCGCGGGTACTCGCCTGACGGCTAGTTGCCGGTTTGACTGGCCATCTGGTCAGGTCGCTGCGGTTCCAGCCGCTCCGCACATATAGTCACGATCAAGCCTGAACACACGGAGCCCTCCCATGGCCCTCGCCGTCGCCAAATTCCAAACCGATGATACGCTGCTCGACGCCTATTCGACGACGGTTGCCGACGCCGTCGACCGCATCGGTCCGGCCGTCTGCCGCATCGAGCGCGTTGGCGGTCAGGGCGGCCATGGCTCCGGCTTCGTCATCGCGCCGGACGGGCTGGTCGTCACCAATTTCCACGTCGTCGGCGACGCCAGGACGGTGCGCGTGTCGATGCCGGACGGTGCTTCTCGCGAAGGCCGCGTGCTTGGCCGCGATCCCGACACCGACATCGCGCTGGTGCGCGCCGACGGCAGCTTTGCCGATATCGCACCGTTGGGCGATTCCAAGCGGCTGCGGCGCGGCCAGATCGCCATTGCAATCGGCAATCCTCTGGGCTTCGAATGGACCGTCACCTCGGGCGTCGTCTCTGCGCTCGGCCGCTCGATGCGCGCCTCCACCGGCCGACTGATCGACGACGTTATCCAGACCGACGCAGCGCTCAATCCCGGCAATTCCGGCGGACCGCTGGTGTCGTCGGCCGGCGAGGTCATCGGCGTCAACACCGCCATGATCCATGGCGCGCAAGGCATCGCCTTCGCGGTTGCCTCCAACACCGCCAATTTCGTCATTTCGGAGATCATCCGCTTCGGCCGCGTGCGCCGCGCCTTCATCGGCGTCTCGGCCGACACCGTCAATCTGCCGCGACGCGCTGCCCTGTTGTCGCAAGTCTCGACCAGCACGGCGGTTCGCCTGCGCAGCGTCGAGAAGGACGGCCCGGCGGCCAAGGCCGGCTTGAAGGAGGGCGACATCATCGCCGCAATAGACGGCCGCCCGGTCACCGGCGTCGACGACCTGGTGCGCGTGCTCGACGCCGAGCGCATCGGCCGCGAGACACAATGCACCGTGGTGCGCCGCACCGGCGTCAGCCAGGTGACGGTGACGCCGGTGGCAAGGGCGGGCTGAGGACGGTCACCGTTCCCCAGCCCCCTCGGCGTACTGTGCTAGAAACGCCTCGCTCGGCGGAATCGGCTTGATGACGTCGATCAGCACGCCATTGGGGTCTTTGGTGATGAAATGGCGCTGGCCGAAGGGCTCGTCGCGCAAGGATCGGAGGATCGGCAGGCCGGCGGCAAGGATCCGCTCATAGACCGCGTCCGGGTCGCGAACCTCGAAATTGATCAGCAGGCCCGATGTGCGGCCCCGCCCCTCCTTCGGGATGGTCTCGTGGTCGCCCTGGACGATGCCGAGATTGACGCGTTTGTTGTCCACCGATTGCAGATGCACATACCAGTCGCTTTCAAACAGCGGCTGGAAGCCGAAATGCTCGACATAGAACGCCGTCGTGCCGGCGACGTCGCCGGTCATCAGCACCGGGTAATAGCTCGTCGTCTTCATCTTTCCTTCTCCCGTCAATTAACATACAGTCTGCATGTAAATTGAATTAACATACAGGCTGCATGTATGCAACGCGATTCCGCGCGTCGTTCCAACCGTGACCGTACCGAGGCGACGCGCGCCGACCTGATTGCCGCGGCGCGAAAGCTGTTTACGGAAAAATCCTATGCCGAGACCGGCACGCCGGAGATCGCCGCTGCCGCCGGCGTCACGCGCGGCGCGCTTTACCATCACTTCGCCGACAAGCAGGCGCTGTTTGCCGCCGTGGTCGACCAGGAGGCGGCAGCGGTCGCCGAGGAGATCGAGCGCGCCTCGGCGCCATCACTCAATGCCCGCGACGCACTGATTGCCGGTTCCGACGCCTATCTCACCGCCATGCGCACGCCAGGCCGCACGCGCCTGCTGCTGCTCGACGGCCCGGCCGTGCTTGGCCGCGCCGCCATGGACGCGATCGACAACCGCCATGGCAACCGCTCGCTGCGCGAAGGGCTGGTCGCGGCGATGCGGGCGCAAACGATGACGAGATTGCCGGCCGACGCGCTGACCGCACTGCTCGGCTCCGCCTTCGATCGTGCCGCCCTGGCCATCGAGGCCGGTGCGTCAGTTCAGGACTACCGCGCGGTGCTCATAGCACTGATCGATGGCCTGTCTCTTCCTCAGGCACCTCGCCCGGTTCGAACTCGTTGAAGCAGCCGAGTTGGCGCTTGAACTGGTCGATCAGCCAGGCGGCCGCTGGCTTAGGGCTGCGATCGTTGCGGTGCATGGCAAACAGCGGCGAACTCACCTCCCTGAAGGATTCGAGGTCGATTTCGACCAGCCGGCCACTCGCCAGGTCGTCTGCTATCAGCCAGCGCGGCAGCCCGCCCCAGCCCAGCCCCTCGCGCATCAGCATATGCTTGGTGCGCACATCCGTCAGCCGCCAGGTACGGTAGGCGAAGACTCCGAAGTCGCGCCCCTTGGTACGCTCCGACTGGTCGGTGACGACAAGCTGCGTGTGTTCGCGCGCATCCTCGATCGCCACCGGCTTCGGCAGCAGGGCCAGCGGATGGCTGGGCGCGGCGGCCAGCACGATCGACATGAAGCCGATGCGCGCGAGATGCACATCGACATCGCCCAGCAGGCCGCCAATGCCAAGGTCGGCCTGCCCGCTGACGACATGATCGGGGATCAGGCCGAGCGTGCCGATATGCAGGCGCAGCATCACGGTCGGAAACTGCACCTCGAATGCCTTCAACACCCGCACCAGCACCGGCGACGGCAGCGCCGCATCGACCGACAGCGCGACTTCGGCCTCGAGCCCCTGGTGGTGGCCGTCGACGCGCGAGCGGATGCGCTGCAGCACGCCGATCATGCGGCGCGCATCCTCCAGCATCGCCCGGCCGATCTCGGTCAATTGCGGCTCGCGCGTGCCCTCGCGCTCGAACAGTTTCAGCCCCAGCTGCGCCTCGAGATTGGCGATGCCGTAGCTGATCACGGACTGTGCCCGGTTGAGCTTGCGGCCGGCGGCCGAGAAGCTGCCGGCTTCGGCGACTGTCACAAAGATCTGAAGTTGATCGAGCGTCGGGTTGGGCTGCATCACTATATCTAACTTATAGATGGATCGTATAGAAAATATACCAGTTTATTGAATGGATCGAAAGCCCCATATCTGGTGGGACAAATCATTCCAACCGCTGGAGAGCCCAAAATGTCCATTCTTCTTGTCACCTCAAGCCCGCGGGGCGCCGCCTCGCATTCGACCCGCATCGCTACCGAATTCGCTGAAAAGCTCGTCGCCGCCGATCCGTCGAACACGCTCGTCGTGCGCGACCTCGTCGCCAACCCGCTGCCGCATATCGATGCCGACTACGCCAGCGGCATCTACGTGCCGGCGGAAGCCCGCACTGCGCGCCAGGCTGAAGTCGTCGGCGTCTCCGATGTGGTGCTCGACGAGCTGTTTGCCGCCGACACGGTGATCCTGGCCACAGGCTTCATCAACTTCAACATCTCCTCGACACTGAAGTCCTGGGTCGATCACATCTCTCGTTCCGGCAAGAGCTTTGCCTATGGCGAGAACGGCCCCAAGGGTCTCGTCACCGGCAAGAAGGTCTATATCGTGCTGGCTTCGGGCGGCATCTACTCCGAAGGTGCGGCCGTGCAGTTCGATCACGCCATTCCCTACCTGCGCGGCGTGCTCGGCTTCCTCGGCATGACCGACGTCGATGTCATCCGCATCGAAGGCGTCGGCATGGGTCCTGACGCGGTGACCGCAGCGCTCGCCAAGGCGACCGCCAAGGTCGATGCCGTGGTGGCCGCCAGCCAGGGTGTCGCGGCTGCCGCGTAAAGAGCCAAAATTTGTCCGCTTCGAAAGGCAGGCGTGCGCGCCTGCCTTTTTCGTTCTAGCCGATGAGGTGCCTCAGCAGACCAGCGGCGCTGACTCCGATCAGCACGGTCGGCAGCATGGAAAGCCGCGTGGCGGCTACCAGAGTAACAGCCAGCGCCAGAATATCCGCCGGGGACTTCGACACGAAGGCCGGTGCGATGACAGAGATCAGCACGCAACCAGGCGCGGCTTCCATGACCGCCGTTGCACGCGTGCTGAGTGTGCGGTTGCGCAGCACGACATAGCCGCCGATGCGCGTCAGATAAGTGACGCCGGCCATCAGCACGATGGTGAAAAAGGTCATTGCGTCGATCATGCATCACCCGCCATCAGCCAGGCCGCGACCAGACCCGACATGGCGCCCGCGGCGACATACCAGGCACCGGGGACGAAGAGATAGACCAGTGCTGCAACGATCAGGCTGACCAGCCAGGGCCGCGCCGCCGCGATGTCCGTCCACATGCCGCGCATCAGCACCAGGAAGACAGCCGGGAACGCCATGTCGAAACCATAGGCCCCGACGTCGCCGAGCATCGGACCGAGCAAAGCGCCCAACGTGGTGAAGACCACCCAGGTGAGATACATCGCCAGCGCCGCGCCCATATAGTAGCGCGGGCTGAAGGCCGGCGTGATGCCGGCAGCGGTGCGCTGCTTGGCATCGGCCAGGCCCAGCGCCCAGCTTTCATCGCACATAAAGAAAAGCGCCGGAAACACCTTGCGTCGTGGCAGGTGGCGCAAGAACGGCGCCAGTGCCGCACCCATCAGCAGGTGACGGCTGTTGACCAGGAAGGTGATGGCGACGATGAGCACGACGTGCGGCGGCGACGTCCACAACTGGATCGCCGCGAATTCCGAGCCGCCGGCGAAGTTCAGCCCTGTCATGGCAGACAGTTCGACCGTGCTTAAGCCTTTCTGCGTGGCCTGGGCGCCAAGCACCAGCGCATAGGGGATGGTGCCGAACAGCACCGGCGCGCAGGACGCCACGCCACGGCGGAACTCGCCCGAACCATTGCCCGCCGCCTCGACTGCCTGTGAAATGCTCATGCGTCTCCCCTGGCGCGCCTCGCGGCCGCCGCTCCCGGGTTGCTTCTGGACTCTTGTGATGTCGGCCGCAAACATAGCGGCACCGGCTCACAATTTGGTTGCGAAGATTGTTGTGTTTCATCAGAATTTGGCATTTGGCGCTACAAAGCCATAAATAGATGGAATCCAGAGCCATGAAACTTGATGAGATCGACAAGCGGATCCTGCGGGCGCTGCAGCGCGACGGCCGCATGGCCAACAACGATCTGGCCAATGAGGTCGGGCTGTCGCCATCGCCTTGCCTGCGTCGCGTGAAGCTGCTGGAGGAGGCCGGTGTCATCGACCGCTACGTCGCCGTGCTCAACCCCGCCAGCATCGGCAAGGGCCTGACCTTCTTCACCCGCATCTGGTTGAAAACGCAGGACGAGGACACGATCGAGCATTTCGCCACCGAAGTCGCCAAGCTGCCGCAGGTGATGGAGTGCTACCTGATGCTCGGCGATTGCGACGCCATGGTGCGTGTGGTGGCGGCCGGCATCGACGATTACCGCCGCTTCCAGTCGGAGCATCTGAGCCGCATCAAGGGCGTGCAGAACGTCAAGACCGACGTCCCCAGCCAGACGATCAAATACACGTCGGAACTGCCGATCTGAGCTACTGAAAACGGCGTCACGTCAAACTGGATAAAAAATGCAACCGGATTGTAGGATCGAACCCGGTGCCGGCGTCCTTCGGGTGCAAGCAGCGCGCAGCGCTGCCCTTAGGCATGGGAGATTTGAATGAGCCTTTCCTATCGTTGGGTCATCGTCGCCGCTGGCGCGCTGATGTCCTGTGTCGCCATCGGGACGATGTTTTCGCTGGCGATCTTCCTCGAGCCGATGGCGATCGACACCAACTGGTCGCGCGCCGGCATTTCCAGCGCCATGACGCTCAACTTCCTGGTGATGGGCCTTGGTGGCTTCGCCTGGGGCGCGATATCGGACCGTTTTGGCGCCCGCATCGTCGTGATGATCGGCGCGGTGCTGCTCGGGCTGGCGCTGGTGCTGGCCAGCCGCGCCGGTTCGCTGCTGAGCTTCCAGGTCACCTATGGCGTGCTGGTCGGTCTCGCGGCAAGCGCCTTTTTCGCGCCGATGATCGCGCTGACCACAGGCTGGTTCGACACCAACCGCAGCCTTGCCGTCTCGTTGGTCTCGGCCGGCATGGGCGTGGCGCCGATGACGATCTCACCCTTCGCCCGCTGGTTGATCTCCGCCTATGATTGGCGCACCGCCATGTTCGACATCGGCATTACCGCCTGGGTGCTGCTGTTGCCGGCGGTGCTGCTGGTGCGCCAGCCGCCGAAGCCCGTCTTAGTCGACACCGGCTCCGCGCCGGTTGCCGAAGGTGCCGGCCTGACGGTCGGCCAGGCGCTGCGCTCGCCGCAATTCATCGTGCTGGGGCTGACCTTCTTTGCCTGCTGCGCGGCGCATTCCGGGCCGATCTTCCACATGGTCAGCTATGCCATGCTGTGCGGCGTCGCCCCCATGGCAGCGGTCTCGATCTACAGTGTCGAAGGCCTGGCAGGCCTCGGCGGCCGGCTCTTCTACGGCGTGCTGGCCGACAGGCTGGGCGTCAAGCCGGTGCTGATCGCGGGCCTGGCGATCCAGGCGATCGTCATTGCCGCCTATCTGTCGATCAGCCAGCTTGAGCAGTTCTACATGCTGGCCGTTATCTTCGGTGCCACCTATGGCGGTGTCATGCCGCTCTATGCGGTGCTGGCGCGCGAATATTTCGGCCAGCGCATCCTCGGCACCGTGTTCGGCGCCGCCACCATGCTGTCCAGCCTCGGCATGGCGCTGGGACCGCTTGCCGGCGGCATGGTGTTCGACGCCTACGCCAACTATTCCTGGCTGTTCATCGGCTCGGCTCTTATCGGGCTCGGCGCGGTCGGCATCGCCATCGCGTTCCCGCCACTGCCGCGCAGGGAGTTGCAGCCGGCTTAGCCCGGGTCGATTTCCCAAACCTTGCTGGCCAGGCGCGCAATCAGCCTGGCCCGTTCGGTTCGCCACGGATCCTGTCCCCTGTTTCATCCGTTCCCCCCCTTGCGCGGGGCAGTCCACGGACAACATTTGCACCGTGGGATCTCGACTGAGCTCGCGCATCCAGTCCACGCCAGAGAGGACACCCTGATGGCGGAACATCCGAGTGGAAGCGAAAGCAACAGAATTGCCGCAAGCGCTGTTGCCGACGACGATCCGCGTCTTGCATTCATTTATCAGGAGGCGGTGAGAGGTCTCACGCAACAGCAGACCCTTGTGGAGAACATGAGCACCCGCGCCGGCAGCCTTGTCTTTGCCACCGCATTCGCAAACTCATTGCTCGGCGGTGCGGCCCTTTCCAATGGGCTTGGGCTCTGGGACTGGACCGCGGTGGCCCTGCTGTTCGGCATCGGCGGGTTGATCGTCTTCATGCTTTGGCCCTACCACCAATATACATTCCGCTTCGATCCGGAAGAGCTGCTTGATCAATATGTCGACGGCGACAGGCCGACGACGATGTCGGCCATGCGCCGCGCGCTTGCCCTTCGCATCAAGGCGGACATGGCCGGCAACTGGCGAATTATCCAGCGGCTGCGGGTGGCGCTGCAGATTGCGCTGCTGTTTCTGCTGCTCGACATCCTGGCCTGGCTTTTGGCGATCGCAGGCATTTGAGCCGAAGGCGCGTGGCTCCGCCACGGCCAGGCTTGAATGGCAGGCAACGGTCGATGGATCGAAAAGCTCTCTTGAGCATTTAAGCTTTGGCTAATAGTAGCCCCAGGAGAGAACCAATGAAAAATACGCTGCTCATTTTGAGCCTGCTCATTCCGCTCTCGGCGTGCTCCCGTACCGAACAAGGCGCCGCCGTCGGCGGCTTGGGTGGCGCGGCCGTAGGCGCCGCGGTGGCCGGAGACCCTGTGGAAGGGGCGGTTGTTGGCGGTGCGGTTGGTGCGATAGCAGGGGCCGTCATCGGCCACGCCAGCGAAGCCGGCCAGTGCAGATATCGCGATCGGTACGGCCGGGTTTACGTCGCGCGGTGCCCGAACGGCTACTGATCTCAACGCGTGATCTCCTTCGATCACGCGTCTGCTGGGGGTTAATCGAATGGCCTATCGGATCAAAAAGCTGCTGGGTTTCTTGTGTGCCGTTATCGGCGTTGCCGCGGTGAATGCCGGGGCTCCGGCCGCGCCGGTTGAAGCAAAGACGATTGCCGATCACTTCTCATCGGTGAAATCCATGTCAGGGGATTTCGTGCAATCAGGCCCGAAAGCGGAAAGAAAACACGGCAGGTTTTTTCTCCAACGCCCAGGCAAGATCCGGTTCAACTATGCAGGCCAATCTGGGGTCAGCGTGATCGCGGATGGCAAATCCCTGATGGTTTACAACACAAGACTGAAGACATCGCGGCTTTATGCTCTCTCGAAGACGCCGCTTAAGCTGCTGCTCGACAACAAGGTCGACTTCTCCGGCAGTCGCGTCAAAAGCATCAGAGAAGACGGCGCTCAGATTACCGTCAAGCTGGCCGACAGATCGGCTTTCGGCAATTCGAACATCTCCATGGTGTTCGACAGAAAATCGCTCGATCTGCGCAGATGGAGCCTCACCGACGAGAAGGGACTTACCACGACGGTGACCATCTCAAATGTGAGGCAGGGCGTTCGCGCTCCCGAGGGCACCTTCGTTATCGATTATGCGGCAAACCGTGAATTCAACACCACAACGAAATAGCCGAAACCGCAGCCATAGTCTCAGCGCCGGAACCAATAGGATCCGCGGCGGTTTAGTCCATGAAGGGACCGGAACCGCAAAGGACGCGGCACAATGATTGACATTCACAGCATCGAAGCGGCCAACGCCAGACTGCGTATAAGGAGAGCCGAGCGCTCTCTGAAGCGCGCGAATGACTTGCTGGACGAGGAAGGCGGCGTCGCTCTTAACTTGGCATTGTGCGGCCGGATAAGGGCCGCGAGAAGGCATCTGATCGAGGCCAGGACCCGCCTGATGACGATCGATCCCGCCAGGACGAGTTGATCCGCCGGCGGTCGTACGTCAACCCGGACCGAGAGGTCCATCGTGGCGCAAAGGCCTGCATGGTTAGGCAGTGACCTGCTGGCGGTGATCTACCCAAAAATCCGGTCGCCCTGCTCGTCGACCAATTGGATGCCCTTCTTGATCGAGATGTCGACGGCGTCGTCGAGCCCGGCGAAACGGTCGGCACGGATGAATTTGTGTTCCTTCACCACACCGTCGATCTCCTTGGAGACGACGCCGCAGGTCTGGTATTGGCCATCCGCCTTGTAGGGCATGGCGCTGATCAGGAAGCCCTTGTGCTCGACCTGCTTGGCCGGCGCTGCGCTCGTTGGCCCAGCCGTTTCGGCTCCGCTGGCGCCACCGCCGAAAAGACGCTTCAGAAAAGACATCGGGCTTCCTCCAACAGCATTCATCCCGCACCATGTAGAGTGACGCGGGATGAATTTCACTATCGGTCCTTGGCCCAGCGGGCAAGGGCTGCGTCCGGTCGGCTGGACGAGCTTACTTGTGCGACAGCGCTTCCAGAGCCTCGGCGGCGGCTTCGAGGATGGCGATCGCCTCGGCCTGCTTGTCGGCCGGGGCGTCGACGAAGTCGCCCAGAGCCGCGCGCAACCGGTGGCGGACTGCGCGGAATTCGTCGCGCGCTTCCGAACGATCCCCGCCGCTACCCCGGCCGCCACGACGCCCGCCCTCATCGCTCTCGTCGTTCCAGCCGAACCAGTCGCGCGCCTTCGCCATTTTGCGGCCGAAGCGCTCGAGATGGTCGAGCACGCCGTCGATCATCTCGCGGTTATCGGCGAGATGCGCCTGGCCAGCTTCGGTGATCGAAAACACCTTCTTGTTGCCGTCGGCGGCGGAGGCGGCATAGCCGGCCTCTTCCAGGAAGGTCAGCGTCGGGTAGACCACGCCCGGGCTCGGGCTGTAGATGCCGCTGGTGCGCTCTTCCAAGGCCTTGATGATGTCGTAGCCGTGGCGCGGGGCCTCGGCCAGCAGCGACAGCGTGATCAGCTTGAGGTCGCCGTCGGCCAGCATGCGCCCGGCGCGGAACATGTCGCCCGGGCCGCCCCGCCCGCCACCGCGACCGCCATGCCCGAACGGGCCAAAACCGCCGCCCCCTCTGCCACCAAATTTGCCGCCGAATTTGCCGGCCATGTGCATGAACATGCGCTCGCCGAAATGATTGTTCCCAAAATGTTTGTGCATTGATTGCTCCTTGAGCTGTATCTTACGATATATCTTAATTATGCGAGCCAATCGAGAGAGTCAAGATATATCTTACGATGTATCTGAATGCGGCGCCAGAGGCTTGCTTTCACCGGAACGTACCGCTAGAAGGCCCGCGAGCGCCTCGGCTGCTCCGTAAGCGTCTGACGTCAAGCAACGCATCCAACCCCGGTCCTTCCGGGCAATTCAGCCGGTCACCGGCGAATGGATGCCAATGCGACGGACCGGACACTTCAGGGAAACTCTCAAAATGACTGCAAGACATCAGCGCAGGAAGCTTCCTGCGCGCTATGCCGCTGTTCTTAGCCCGCTGGTGCTGTCGCTGTTGATGACCTTCATCGTCTCGTTCATCTCGACGTTGAAAAGCCTTGGCTTCCACCCCGAGCTGCCGTCCATCTGGCTGACCGCCTGGGGGCTGTCCTGGCTGGTGGCGTTTCCGACGCTGCTGCTGGTGCTGCCGGTGGTACGCCGCATCGTCGGCGCGCTCTGCGAGCCGGCCAGCCGATAACTCGCACGAAAAAAGGTCCGGAGATGTCCTCCGGACCTTTGCGCTTCTGGTCATTAATCACGAAGCGCTACCAGCGACCCTTGCGCCGGTTCCAGGCATAGAGAAGGTCGGCGAAACGATCATAGGCAAAGCGTGTCAGCGGCAAGACAACCGGATTGCCGAACACCATCGCCAGCCAGCCCTCGCCCGGCGTGACCTTCCACACGGCGATGGCAACGTCGGCGCCGACCAGCAGCCTGCCCGCCGCGTCGGTGGCGTGCAGCCGGCGGCGGATATCCTCAAGCGACGCGCCATGCCCGGCAAGCGCTGCCGGTTCAAAATTGATGTCTCGGAACTCGATCCGCCCGGCCTTGACCGCTTCGATCAGCCGCCGCTTCTGCCTGCTTATGCCGGCATCGCAGACCGGGCAGCGCGTGTTGTACCAGACGGTCAGCATTTATCCGTGGCCATGCCTGTGGTGCAGGTCGGGATAATGCGGATGCCGGTGTCGCATTGGGGCATGCCGGTGCCAATGAGAATGCGGCTCGCTTACCGGCCCGTCATGATGGTGCTGGTGGTGTTCGTCATGCACATGGCTGTGCTCATGCTCCAGTTCCTCATGGTCGTGCTCATGCTCATGGCGCTCCGACAGATGCAGCCACAGGCCAACACCCATCAGAAGTCCGGCGGCCGCAAGCTTGAGCGTGACGGCGTCACCCAGGATGGCGATTGCCAGCAGCGCGCCGATGAAGGGAGCGAGCGAGTAATAGGCCCCTGTCCGGGCGGTACCCAGATGACGCAGCGCCACGATGAACATCACCAGGCTGACCCCAATGCCGAAGAAACCGACTGCCGCGGTCGCTGCAATGACCGACGCCCGGGGAAACAAGGCCCCGCCGGCAAGCGCCAGCCCGACATTGACGACACCCGCCACCAGCCCTTTGAGCATGGCGATCACCACCGGATCGGTGGCGGAGATCCTGCGCGTGAAATTGTTGTCGATCCCCCAGGCCAGACAAGCTCCTGCCACCAGCAGGGCGCCACGGTTGAAGGCTACGCCCTCACCTTGCCACGACAGAAGAACGGCGCCCGCCAGAATGGCGAACGCGCCGAAAAGCAGGCGCCGGTCGACATTCTCGCGATAGACGAGCCAGGCGATCGCCATCGTCGCCAGCCCTTCCAGGTTGAGCAGCAGCGCCGAACTGGACGCCGTGTTGAGGGTCAAGCCGAACATCAGCAGCACCGGCGCGATGATGCCGCCCATGCCGATCGCCAGCGCCAGCCAGGGAATATCCCCAGCGGTCAGTTGCGCCTCCCCGGCCGCGGCCTGCCTGCCCCGAAGCAGGCGGTACAGAGCCAGCCCGAGACCGGCACCGAGATAGAGCAGCCCGGCCAGCATGAAGGGATTGACGCCATTGAGCAGCAGCTTGCTGAGCGGCGGCGTCGCCCCGAACAGGGCGGCCGAGCCAAGCGCGAGTGGCACGCCGGGCCACAGATGCGAATGGGAATGCGGTTCGGACATGATCTCACCCTATGATGGCAGGTGTGTCACTTGCGGCGCATGGCAGCCTTCGGCCCGACGCACTTGTTGTCGCGAAACAGCGCCCACTCCTCGCAAAGGCGCCCATTGGGCAAGCCGCAGAATCCATATTCATTACCGGCCTTGTCCTTCCTGATCACCAGGCGCCCGCCGATCTCGCCACAATGGACGGGCGCCGGATTGGCCATGCCGACCGGTTTTTGCGCGCCGGCGCCGGCGGAAAACGGCAGCGACGACAAAGCGGCAAAGCTGGCGACCAATATCGAAACCTTCTTCATCGCGATCTCCCCGGCCGCATTCTATCACGGCGAAGCGCCCCGTCTTGCGGCAAAGCGCCACCAGGCCGGCACCAACCAGCGACTTCGAGAAACCCTGCCGATTCCTTCACCCGAGCGAGGTGATGATCTCGCGGTAGGCTAATTCGGGAAAGGCCTTCAGCGTCCGCGTCCTGACATTGCCCGCTGCCGCCAGCATCAGCGAGAAGCGCGCCAGCACCGCGTCGTCGGGGGCTTCGACCACAGCCACCATATCGTATTCGCCCATGGTCAGGTAGAACCCCTTGAACGATCCGCCCATGTCTCCCAGTTGCCTCCTGGCGGCGTCGAGCCGCTTCGGTGACTCGCGTACGTTCCTGGCACCTTGCTCCGTCCAGTTCATCAGCACGATGTAGCTTGTCATGGCACACCTCCCTCCGGGGCCACGGAGCACGGCGGCTTCGCCGGGGCGGGCATCCGGGTTGTCGCCCAGAAAATGCATCCGACACCGAAATTATCCTCCCGAAGGGCCTCGCCCGCAAGAGTGCGTCCCACAACAAAAAAGGGCGCCATCGGCGCCCTTGAACTCTTTGCATCGGTAAGTCTCAGCTATCCAGGAAGCTGCGCAGCTTGCGCGACCTGCTCGGGTGCTTGAGCTTGCGCAGCGCCTTGGCTTCGATCTGACGAATGCGCTCGCGGGTAACAGAGAACTGCTGGCCGACTTCTTCCAGCGTGTGGTCGGTGTTCATGCCGATACCGAAGCGCATTCTGAGCACACGCTCCTCGCGCGGCGTTAGCGAGGCCAGCACGCGCGTGGTGGTCTCGCGCAGATTGGCCTGGATCGCCGCGTCGATCGGCAGGATCGCCATCTTGTCCTCGATGAAATCGCCCAGATGCGAATCCTCCTCGTCGCCGACCGGCGTTTCGAGCGAGATCGGCTCCTTGGCGATCTTCAAGACCTTGCGCACCTTTTCGAGCGGCATGGCAAGCTTTTCGGCCAGTTCCTCCGGCGTCGGCTCGCGGCCGATCTCGTGCAGCATCTGGCGCGAGGTGCGCACGATCTTGTTGATCGTCTCGATCATATGCACCGGAATGCGGATGGTACGCGCCTGATCGGCGATCGAACGCGTGATCGCCTGCCGGATCCACCATGTCGCGTAGGTCGAGAACTTGTAGCCGCGGCGGTATTCGAACTTATCGACCGCCTTCATCAGGCCGATATTGCCTTCCTGGATCAGGTCGAGGAACTGCAGGCCGCGATTGGTGTACTTCTTGGCGATGGAGATGACGAGGCGCAGGTTGGCCTCGACCATTTCCTTCTTGGCGATCGCCGCTTCGCGCTCGCCCTTCTGCACCTGGTTGACGATCTTGCGGAATTCCAGGATCGAGATCGCCGTTTCGGTGGCGAGGTTCTGGATCTCGGCGCGCAGGTCCTTGATCGCATCCTTCTCGTTCTTGGTGAATTCCTTCCAGCCGCGCGATGTCAGATTGCCGATCGAGCGCGTCCAGTTCGGGTCGAGCTCGGAACCCTGATATTCCTTCAGGAACTCTTCGCGGCGCACGCCATAGCTTTCGGCCAGCCTGAGCAGCTTGCCTTCGTTCTGCACCAGGCGCTTGTTGATGTCGTAGAGCTGCTCGACCAGCGCCTCGATGCGCGCCGTGTTGAGCGACAGCGACTTCACCGCCTTGATCAGCTGGTCCTTGAGCTCCTTCAGCCGGCGGTCCTGGCTGGGCGACAGCGTGCCGGAGGCGGCCAGACGGTTCTCGACCTGCTGGTCCTGCAGCTTGCGCAGCTTTTTGTAGGTGTCGGCGATAACGTCGAGCGTCTCCATCACCTGCGGGCGGAGTTCCGCTTCCATCGCGGCCAGCGACAGGCTGGCTTCGTCCTCGTCTTCGTCGTCGTCATCCGTCAGCCCACGCGTATCGGCGCCGACATTGGTGATGTCGTCTTCGTCGTCGCGCGAACGGCGCGGCTTGTCCTCGACCTTGGCTTCCTCGACGCGCTCAACCACCGGCGCCTGCTTGGCCTCGGGGCCGGCATAGGTGGCTTCGAGATCGATGATCTCGCGCAGCAGGATCTTGGATTCGTTGAGTTCGTCGCGCCAGATGATGATGGCCTGGAAGGTCAGCGGGCTTTCGCACAGACCCGCGATCATCGTCTCACGGCCGGCCTCGATGCGCTTGGCAATGGCAATTTCGCCCTCGCGCGACAACAGCTCGACCGAGCCCATCTCGCGCAGATACATGCGCACCGGATCGTCGGTGCGATCTGTCGGTTCTTTCTTGGTGGTGGTGGCGGCGACCGCGGTGCCGGTCTGCTCAGCCAGCTCGTTGGCGTCTTCCTCGGCATCGGCCGCGGTGTCGGCGGCCTCGGGCTCCTCGCCCTGCTCGTCGTCCTCGACCACGTTGATGCCCATGTCGGACAGCATCGCCATCGTGTCCTCGATCTGCTCGGAGGTCACTTCCTCTGAGGGCAGCACCGAATTCAGCTCGTCCATGGTGACATAGCCGCGCTTCTTAGCGGCCTTGATCATCTTCTTGACAGCATCATCGGAAAGGTCGAGCAGAGGGCCATCGGTGGCGCCTTCGCGTTCGGTTTCGACCTCTTCCTTTTCCTTTGTCGCCATAGTCTTTATCTTCTCCTAGCGGCCGAACTTCAAAGCCGCGTAAGCTGTCGGACCAGTCAAATCGGATGCGCTCGCTTATGAAACGCGCTTCACCGGGCCAGTAACTGCATCAACTCGTTTCGTTTGGTGTATGTCGTTGCCCAAATCGGGTTTCCCCTTTTGGGCGACATGCATTAAGTCCAGATTAACCCTGATATCTGTGGCAGGCGGGCTGCCTGTCCAGTGACCAGTACCTCACATCGCTTGTTTTCCCGTGACGCGGGTTCGGGTTAACGTTTCGAATCGTCCTGATTCCGCCAATCTGCCAGAAGGTCAAGCGCCTCTCGCATGATTCGCATGAAAAAAGCGAATCAATTACCCGACTTAGCCCGTTACGCGCCATTTGGACGCGCAACGACGCTTTCTCAATTCACTCGCTTCCAACTAAGCTCGCCCAGCCCTGCCCGAGGAGACGCCAAACCCTTCGATCAGCGCTTCCGTGGCCTGCACATCCTGGAATTGCGCCTGAATTTCGATCAGGTGCTGGTAGTTTTCATCTGTGGGATCGGTGGCGAGCGCCGCTTCCGCCTGTTTCAGTTCCTTATGTAAGGTGCGCGCGCTGCGCTGCAAGTGCAGCGCCTGGCTGAAAGCATCGCGGGCATCTTCAAGGGCGGCGGTCTCCAGCGCCGGCCATTGCCGCATCCGCCGGATCAGCCCGACGGCCCGCTCCCAGATCTCGGCGCAGCCGGCGCGTTCGATCGTCGCAATCACCGCCTGCCGGTCATTGGCCATGTCGTGCGCCATCGCGTCGAGAATCGCTCCATGCAGCCGCCTCAGATCGGAGTTGGCGAGATCGAGGAACTCGATATGAGCGAAATTCTCGTCGATCAGCGCCGGATGGTTGACCAATGCGACGATGATCGTCGCCTCGCGCACCGACATCCCTTCGCCGCCGCGTTTGACCAAAGCCGACTGGCCGAGGCTTTCGGTGATCGCCATGCGGCCGCTGCCGGCCTTGGCGAACTGCCCGCCGGGCGCGGCCGTCTTGCCTTGGCCCTGTTTCCAGTCTTGCCGACTTTGCCTGGTGCCGCGCTGCGAGCCGAAGAAGCTCAGCACACGCTCTCGCATCTCCTGCTGGTAGTGGTAGCGCAGGCTTTCGTCGCGGATGCGGCTGGTCAGTTCGCGCAGCGTCTTCTCGAGCTCGGCCCGCCGCTCCGGCGTATCGAAGACTCCGCCCGCCGTCTCACGCATCCATAAAAGGTCGACCAGCGGCCGCGCCTCGGCCAGAACGCGACGAAACGCATCCGGTCCTTCGGCCTTGACCAGATCATCGGGATCCTTGCCTTCCGGCAGCAGCGCGAAGCGCGCCGAGCGCCCGGCCTGCACAGACGGCAGCGCCATGTCGGCGGCCCGCCACGCTGCCTTCAGCCCGGCCTTGTCGCCGTCGAAGCACAGCATCGGCTCCGGCGCCATGCGCCAGAGCAGTTCGAGCTGGTTCTCGGTAAGCGCGGTGCCGAGCGGCGCCACGACGTTCTCGAAGCCGGCCTGCGCCAGTGCGATGACGTCCATATAGCCTTCGACGGCGATGACCGTGCCGCCCTTGGCCAAGGCCTTGCGGGCGCGGGCGAAATTATAGAGCACATTGCCCTTGTGGAAGAGTTCGGTGTCAGGCGAGTTCATGTATTTGGCCAGCGCGTCCGGCTGCAGCGCACGGCCGCCGAACGCGATGATCTTGCCCCGGGAATCCGGAATCGGGAACATGATGCGGTCGCGGAACCAGTCATAGGAAACCGGGATGTCGTCGCCGTGGCGCACCAGTCCACAAGCCTCGATGTCGGCCTTGGGCACGCCCTTGGCGGCGAGATGCTCCTTCAGCGCATTGCGGCTGTCGGGCGCAAAACCGAGCCGGAACGATTGCTGCGTCGCCGGCGTCAGCCCGCGGTCTCTGAGATAGGCGCGGGCTTTGGCGCCTTCCGGCCCCTGTAGCCGTTCCTGGAAGAAGGCGGTCGCCATCTCCATGACGTCGGTCAGGCTGGCGCGTTCCTTTTCGCGCCGCTCCTCCTGCGCATCGCGAACCGGCATCGGCACACCGGCCATGTCGGCGATCTTCTCAACCGCCTCGGGAAAGCTCATCCCGTCGAGTTCGGTGAGGAACTTGAAATGATCGCCCGAGACCGAGCAACCGAAACAATGGTAGCGGCCCTTTTTGTCCTCGCAGTGGAAGGAGGGGCTCTTCTCGCCGTGGAACGGACAACAGGCCCAATAGTCGCCGCGCGGCGCGTTGGTTTTCTTCCTGTCCCACGCAACGCGCTGGCCGATAACCGATGAAATCGGCACGCGGTCGCGTATCTCGTCGAGGAAGGCGGGTGGAAAGCGCATCGGGGAACTCGTTTCCCGATTATATAATCATACCCATGAAATCCGACGACCCTTAATGCGGGCCATACCCGGTTTCCACAGGCAAAAGAGGCGGCCGTTGCGGGCCGCCTCTTTCCAATATCCGCCTGGGGACCGCTTAATGCGCGGCAAGCACGCCGAAAATGACGCCGGAGAGCACACCGACCAACACATAGTCGTTGCCGACGCGGATCCATTCCTGGCCGCGGCCGGGACGATGCAGGCCGTAGCGGCCGTAGTCGCGGATCGGCTGGTGCTGTCTCCAGCCTGAATATTTATGGCCGTTGCGCCAGTTGTTGCGCTTCACGATGACCTTCTTATGGATGACGCGCTTCTGGATGAAGCGCTTCTTGACATCCCTGTTGGTGGGCTTTTGCCAGTCGACCTGGCTGTAATTCGACTGCGGAGCGTTCGGTGCATTCAGCGGTGCGGCTTGGCCGGTGAGCGACGTAGCGGCCAGCATCGAGAAAGCGAGTGCGGAAAGGACAATGCGTTTCAAAAGAAGTCTCCTTGGTTGTCGATGCCAGAGGAATAGCGGGCCACCGATGAACCGAAGCTGAACGCCTGCATTACAATTGTGTAATGATTTCCTTTATTTACCCAATAGAGCTGAACATAATCGCAAAGGCAGGAGCCGGTCGCGCTGCTAACTCTGCCTATCCGTTGCTTCGAGCCCGCCCCGCAATGCAACCATTTGCGCGTCCGTCCATTTTCCGACACCGCCCGTCGCGCTGCAACGGCCCTTGAAATCGACAAGATTTTATTATCCGGCTAAAATATTCGAGTTATTATAAGTCACCGCCATGAACATGATTCGTACCCTCGTTTTCCCTTCTGATCGCCACGCCAAACAGGACGCGCATCCTGTTTGCATGCGGGGGGCGAAATGAGCGGGTCCGTCGTCCTTCTGCATCTGGCCGGCGCCGTGGCGCTGATGCTGTTTGCCACCCGCATGGTGAAGACCGGCGTTGAACGCGCCTATGGCGACGTGCTGCGCCACCGCCTGCGCGCCACCATGCGCAATCCGATCATGGCGGTGCTGGCCGGCACCGGCCTTGCCATCGCCCTGCAGAGTTCCACAGCCGTCACGCTGCTGGTCGGCTCCTTCGCCGGCTCTGGCATCGTCTCGGGCGCCGCGGGCCAATTGGCAGTGCGCGGCGCCGAGATCGGCTCTGCGCTGGTGGTCAAGCTGCTGACCTTCGACCTCACCTTGCTGGTGCCGCTGTGCCTGATCACCGGCACGGTCATGTTCATGGCCACCGAGCGGCGCGACTGGCGCCAGACCGGCCGCATTCTGGTCGGCATCGGCCTTTTGATCCTGTCGCTGGAGATGATCGGCCAGGCGTCTGAGCCGCTGCGCAACAGCCAGCTCATGCCGGTCATCATCAACTACTTCTCGACCGATTCCATCACCGCCTATCTGCTGGCGGCGCTGATCACCTGGCTGTTCCAATCGAGCATCGCGGCGGTGCTGTTGATGGCGACGCTGGCAGGCCGCGGCCTGATCACGCCCGAACTCGGCGTCGTTCTCATCCTTGGCGTCAACCTCGGCTCCTCGATCATCGCGCCGATGCTGACCCGCTCGTCGAGCCCCGAAGTGCGCGTCGTGCCGATCGGCAACCTCCTGATGCGCGGGCTTGGCTCGCTTGTCATGCTGATCCTGGTCATGATCTTCAGGCCGCACTTCGCCTTTCTCGGTTCGACGGCGGCGGACCAGATCGTCAATGCCCACATCCTGTTCAACGTGCTGATCCTGCTCGCCGGCCTGCCGCTGGCAGGGTTCGTCTACCGCGCTTCGGAGAAGATCGTCGCACTTGGCACCAAGCCGGTGCCGGCCGCCTCGCTTGACGTCGTCGAACTGTCCGCGCTCAACGAAAGCGCGCTCGACGTGCCGAGCCAGGCGCTGGCCAATGCCACCCGCGAGGTGGTGCGGGTCTGCGAGACGATCGAGATCATGCTCAAGCGCATCATCGAACTCTATGAAAGTGCCGATGCCGACAAGATCAAGGCGCTGGCCGCACTCGACGACCGCGTCGACCGCAAGCACGCCGCGATCAAGCTCTACCTCGCCAAGTTGACCAGGAACCCGCTGACCGAGGACGAAGCGCTGCGCTGCCAGGAACTGATCGGCGCCTGCGTCAAGCTCGAGCAGGTCGGCGACATCATCGTGCGCAACATGCTGGTGCATGTGAAGAAGAAATTCGAGCGCGGGTTGGAATTCACCGACGAGGGCTGGGCCGAGCTGTGCGCCTTCCATGGCTCGGTGCTGGCCAATGCGCGGCTTGCCTTCAATGTGCTGGTGTCGCGCGATCCCGAGACTGCCCGCCAGTTGGTGCTGGAAAAGGACCAGCTGCGTGACCGCGAGAAGGAAACCAGCGCCAGCCATTTCGTGCGGCTGCGCGACGGCACCGCCAAAAGCGTCGAGACCAGTTCGATTCATCTCGATACCATCCGCGACCTGAAGCAGATCAATTCGCTGCTGGCCTCGATGGCTTATCCGGTGCTCGAAGAGCGCGGTCTGCTCACTGGGTCGCGGTTGAAGGCGAGCTGAGAAGCAGCCAATCTCCCCCACAAGGAGGGAGATTGGCGCTTCACCGCCTCGCTCACTGAAGAAAACCTAAACTCGCGACAAAAATTTCTTCATTGCCCGCAAAGCCCATCCGTGGTTTGAGGCCGTTCCAGCTAAGGCCTTGCCATGTCGCTTCCGCTTATAGCCCTGTTCATTGCCGCTTTTGCCTTCGGCACCACCGAATTCGTGATTGCCGGCGTGCTGCCGCAGGTGGCGCAAGGTCTTGGCGTTTCGGTCCCCTCGGCCGGCTACCTCGTCTCCGGCTATGCCGGCGGCATCGCCATCGGCGGCCCGCTGCTGGCGCTCGCCACCAAGTCGCTGTCACGCAAAAGCCTGCTGCTCGGCCTCGCCATCGCCTTCACCATCGGCCAGGCGGCTTGCGCGCTGGCGCCCGACTTCACCTCGATGCTACTGTTGCGCATTGCCGTGGCGGTCGCGCATGGCGCCTATTTCGGCGTCGCCATGGTCGTCGCCGTCGGTCTCGTGCGCGAGGACCAGCGCGGCATGGCTGTCGCCGTCATCCTGTCCGGCCTCACCGTCTCCAACGTCATCGGCGTGCCGGCCGGCACCGCGATCGGCAACATCTGGGGCTGGCGTGCCACCTTCTGGGTGATGTGCGCGCTCGGCGTGGCGGCAACGCTTGCCATGGCAGCCCTGTTGCCGCGCACCACCGGATCGTCGGTCAGGCCCGCCGGTTTTGCCCGCGAGGTCCGTGTGCTGGCCCGCCAGCAGGTCTGGACCTCGCTGATCCTGATGTTGATGCTGATGATCGGCCAGTTCGGCCTGTTCACCTACATCACCCCGACACTGCTGGAGGTCACCGGGCTCGACGAGAACCTGGTGCCGTGGGTGCTGCTGCTCAACGGCGTCGGTGCCACCCTGGGAGTCTTCCTCGGCGGCAAGCTCTCCGACTGGAAGCTGATGCCGTCATTGATCACCATGCTGGCCCTGCAGGCGATGACGCTGGCCGTCATCTACGCCGTCAGCCCCTATCCCCTGCCGATGGTTGTGGCGATCGTCGTCTGGGGCGGCCTCAACTTCGCCATCGGCACACCGATCCAGACCCGCATCCTGGCCTGGACGGCGGACGCCTCGAACCTCGCCTCGTCGCTCATTCCGTCCGGCTTCAATGTCGGCATCGCGCTGGCCGCGTCGTTGGGCGCCGCGATGCTGAACAGCGGCTATGGCTACCGTAGCCTGCCGCTGCTGGGCGCCATCGCCATGCTGGTCGCCGTCGCGGTCGCACTGGCATCTTATGTCTGGGAAGGGCGCAGCAACGCCACGCCGCCGCTGACGGCTCCGGCGGAATAGACCACGATCCGGAAAAGTGGCCGCCGGTTTTCCGAAAAGATCGGATCAACCAAAACACTTCACCCGCGCCAGCGCAGCAGGCGCATGGCGTTGGCGGTGACCAGCACGGTGGCGCCGGTGTCGGCCAGGATCGCCGGCCACAGGCCGGTGATGCCTAGAATGGTGGTGACCAGGAACACCGCTTTCAGCCCGAGCGCCACACTGATGTTTTGGCTGATATTGGCCATCACCGCCCGCGACAGCCTCACCATCCGCACGACGTCCGTGATGCGGCCATGCAGGATTGCCGCATCCGAGGTCTCCAGCGCTACATCGGTGCCGCCGCCCATGGCGATACCGATGTCGGCGGCGGCGAGCGCCGGTGCGTCGTTGATGCCATCGCCGACCTTGGCGACCTTCAGCCCTTCGCGCTGCAATTCGCCGATGATGCGCTGCTTGTCCTGAGGCAACAGCTCCGCCCGCGCCTCGATGCCGAGCGAAGCGGCAATGGCTTGCGCCGTGCGGCGATTGTCGCCGGTCAGCATGATCGTGCGGATGCCTTCGGCCTTCAGCGCCGCAATGCCGACCGCCGCATCCGGTCGCGGCTCGTCACGCATGGCGATCAGCCCTGCCACCACGCCGTCGGCGACCAGCACCGAGACGGTCTTGCCCTGCCCGTTGAGGCTGTCGACGGCAAGGCGCTGCACTTGCGTCATGTCGGCGCGTTCGCCCGCCGCCGGACCGGAGCCGAGGAAGACGGCGACGCCACCGACGCTGCCCTCGACACCTTTGCCCGAGATCGCCTTCGCCGCCAGAGCCGGCGGCACCGGCGCACCATCAGCCTTGGCCCTGTCGAGGATCGCCATGGCCAGCGGATGGCTGGAACCCTGCTCGAGCGCTGCCGCCAGCGCCAGCACGGTGCGTTCATTGCGGCCATAGGCCATGATGTCGGTCACCACGGGCCTGCCCGCTGTCAGCGTGCCGGTCTTGTCGAAGGCCACCGCCGTGATCCGGCGAAACCCTTCCAGCACCGCACCACCTTTCATCAACAGGCCACGCCGCGCCCCGGCCGCAAGGCCCGCGGCGATTGCCGCCGGCGTCGAGATGACCAGCGCGCAGGGGCAGCCGATCAGCAGGATCGCCAGGCCCTTGTAGATCCATTCGTTCCAGTCGCCGCCAATGAGCAGCGGCGGCAACAGGGCAACCAGCGCGCCGACCGCCAGCACCGCCGGGGTGTAGTATCTTGAGAAGCGGTCGATGAAGCGTTCAGTCGGAGCCTTGGCTTCCTGCGCCTCCTCCACAAGCCGCACGATTCGGGCGATGGTGTTGTCAGACGCGGCAGCCGTCACGCGAACCCTGAGCACGCCGTCGGTGCTGACGGTACCGGCGAAGACGGGCTCTCCAGTGCCCTTGCGCTTGGGCGTGCTCTCGCCGGTCACCGGCGCCTCGTCGATTTCGCTCGACCCCTCGATGATCTCGCCATCGGCCGGAATGCGGTCGCCCGGCCGCACCAGGATGATGTCGCCGACGCCGAGCTGTTCGGCAGGAACTTCCGATGTGCCGCTCGCGCGTTCGACCAAGGCCGTCTTCGGCACCAGATCGGCAAGTCCCTGGATGCTCGCCCGCGCCCGGCCGGCTGCGACACCTTCCAGAAGTTCACCGATCAGGAACAGCACCACCACGGCGGCGGCTTCTTCCGTAGCCCCGATCATCACGGCGCCTATCGCCGCGATGGTCATCAGCATCTCGATCGAGAACGGCGTGCCGGCCAATGCCGCCATCAGCGCTCGCCGTGCGATCGGCACTAGGCCGACCAGCAGGGCGGCAAGGAAGACCCAGCGCTCGGCCGCAGGAAGAAGATGGCCGATGCCGTAGGCGGCGAGAAGCGCTGCCGCGCAGGCCAGCGTCAGCACGGCACGGCGGGAGCGCCACCACGCCTGCCCCGGCGCCGCATCGCTGTGATCATGATCAGCATGATCATGATCCTTGGCCACTGAAGCACGCCCATCGGCCCCGCCTTCCGCCTTGACGATGCCGTAGCCCAGCCGCGCCACCTGCCGCAGCACCTTGTCGTCGTTGAGCCAACCGCTGTGGCTGACCGTCATGCTGGCGCCGGTCACCGAAACCGAGACATCGGCGACGCCGTCGAGACGACGCACCGCCGTATCGATCTTGGCCGCGCAAGAGGCGCAGTCCATGCCGCCGATCTTGAACCGTGTCTGCCCGATCGTTTCCTGCTTGAGCGGCGTCGTCATCACATTACCTGCCTGTCTTGCCCGCGCGGCGTCGCCGCATGGGTCTTGAATGCTGATGTCAGGCACTATAATTGCTCTAGTCACTAGAGCTTCAAGGGAAAATTTCATGTTTTCGATCGGTGATCTCTCGCGTCGCACCGGGGTCAAGGTGCCGACAATCCGCTATTATGAGCAGATGGGCCTTGTCGCCGCGCCCGAGCGTTCGGAAGGCAACCAGCGCCGCTATTCCAGGCAGGAGCTGGAGCGGTTGGCCTTCATCCGCCACGCCCGCGACCTCGGCTTCGCCGTCGACGACATCCGCTCCCTGATCGACTTGAGCGGCCACCCCGAGCAGCCCTGCGGCCACGCCGACAAGATCGCCGAGGAGCAACTGATCTCGGTGCGGGAAAAGATTGCCCAGTTGAAGCGACTCGAGGCCGAGCTCGAACGCATCGCCACGTGCTGCAATGGCCAGACGGTCGGCGACTGCTACGTCATCCGCGCGCTGTCGGATCATGCGCTGTGCGCCGATGAGCATGGTTGAGACACATCCTACAGCTCGATCCGGAACCGCAAGCTTTCCGCCCCGCCATAGGCGGCGTCCTCGAAGAAGCGTTCGACGAGCTTGCCGCCATTGGCCAGGATCACCTTGTGCGAGGCCGGATTGCCCGGCTTGGCGGTGATCTCGACGTGAGCCAGGCCGACCGCCCTCGCCTCGTCCAGCATCAGCCGCAGCGCCTCGGTGGCGTAGCCGCGCCGCCGCTTCCACGGCACCACCGAATAGCCGATATGGCCGAGCACATGCGGCGGCAGTCCCGCCGTGCCCTTCTGCCAGCGAAAGCCGATCGAGCCCGACGCCTCGCCATCCCAGATCCAGCGGCGGAAGCCCGGCAGGCGCGGCACTTTTTTGCCGTCGGGCAAGCTGATCGGGCCGCCCTTGGCCTGGGGATTGTCGAGGTCGGCAAGAAAGGCCACGGGATCCTTTTCGATGGCCGCGAGCTGCTCGCGCGTCGCTTCCATCAGCCGCACATTGTCCGGTGACCAGCCGCGCTCGAGCGCCACCTTGTAGGATGGCAGATGTTCAAGCGCGGGTTTGACGATTTCGATCATGGTGCATCGGCGGAGACGCTACGCCGATAAATAGCAGCATTGCCCGGCAAGGCACGGTCCACCAAGGAGCAGCCTCTTACGACAAGGCCGCGTTTCCATCGCTGGAAACGCGGCCCCGATCTTATGTCCTTGGGAGGACTGGAGCTCCGGCGCAGGCGCGCGGGAGTACCCTTATGCGAAGTCAGGCGATGTCGAAGCGGTCGGCGTTCATCACCTTTGTCCATGCCGCCACGAAATCCCTGGCGAATTTCTGGCTTGCATCCGCGGAGCCATAGACCTCGGCAAGCGCACGCAACTGGGCGTGCGAGCCGAAGATCAGATCGGCACGGGTGCCGGTCCACCTGACCGCCTTGGTCTTGCGGTCGCGCGCCTCGTACACCTCTTCCGAACCCGGAACAGAGCCGGCGGCCGGATCCCAGACCGTGTTCATGCTGAGCAGATTGACGAAGAAGTCGTTGGTCAAAGTGCCCGGCCTGTCGGTGAACACGCCGTGCTTCGATCCGCCGGTATTGGCGCCGAGCACGCGCAGACCGCCGACCAGCACCGTCAATTCCGGCGCGGTCAACGCCAGCAACTGCGCCCGGTCGACCAGCATGGCCTCGACCGACATCGGCTGCTTGCCCCTGACGTAATTGCGGAAGCCGTCGACCTTTGGCTCGAGCGCGGCAAAGGAATGCACGTCCGTTTGCTCCTGCGAGGCGTCCATGCGGCCTGGCGTGAACGGCACCTTCACCTCATGGCCTCCGTCCTTCGCGGCTTTCTCGACCGCGGCAACGCCGCCAAGCACAATCAGGTCGGCAAGAGAGACTTTCTTGCTGCCCGCGTTGAACTCCTTCTGAATGGCTTCGAGCTTGGCAAGCACCTTCGACAGTTCCGCCGGCTGGTTGACGTCCCAATCCTTCTGCGGCGCCAGTCGGATACGTGCCCCGTTGGCGCCACCGCGCTTGTCGGAATTGCGGAACGTCGAGGCCGAGGCCCACGCAGTCGAGACCAATTCGGAGACTGAAAGGCCCGATGCCAGGATCTTCGCCTTCAGCGAGGCGATGTCCTGCTCGCTGACCAGCTCGTGGTCGATGGCCGGGATCGGATCCTGCCAGATCAGCTCTTCCTTCGGCACGAGCGGGCCGAGATAGCGGGCGACCGGACCCATGTCGCGATGGGTCAGCTTGTACCAGGCGCGGGCGAAGGCGTCGGCGAATTGCTCCGGATGCTCGTGGAAGCGCCGCGACACCTTTTCGTAGGCAGGATCTACCCGCAGCGCGAGATCGGTGGTCAGCATCGCCGGCGCGCGGCGCTTTGACGGATCGTGCGCATCCGGAACGGTGCCGGCCCCGGCGCCACCCCTTGGCGTCCACTGATGGGCGCCGGCCGGGCTCTTGGTCAGTTCCCAGTCGAAGCCGAACAGATTGTCGAAGAAATTATTGCTCCACTTGGTCGGCGTCGTGGTCCAGGTCACTTCGAGGCCCGAGGTGATGGCGTCGCCGGCAATGCCGGAAGCATGCTTGCTCGACCAGCCGAGGCCTTGCGCCTCGATGATCGAGCCCTCTGGCTCCGCGCCAACCAACGACGCATCGCCGGCACCGTGCGTCTTGCCGAAGGTGTGACCACCGGCGATCAGCGCCACGGTCTCCTCGTCATTCATGGCCATGCGGGCGAAGGTCTCGCGAATGTCGCGGGCCGAGGCCAGCGGATCCGGCGTGCCGTTCGGCCCTTCCGGATTGACGTAGATCAGCCCCATCTGCACGGCGCCGAGATGGCCGCGAAGTTCACGGTCGCCGGAATAGCGCTTGTCGTCGAGCCACTTGGTTTCCGAACCCCAGTCGACGTCCTGCTCGGGCTCCCAGACGTCAGCGCGGCCGCCGGCGAAGCCGAAGGTCTTGAAACCCATCGATTCCAGCGCGACGTTGCCGGTGAGGATCAGAAGGTCGGCCCAGGAAATCTTGCGGCCATATTTCTGCTTGACCGGCCACAGCAGCCGGCGCGCCTTGTCGAGATTGGCATTGTCCGGCCAGCTGTTGAGCGGTGCGAAACGCTGCTGGCCTGCCCCGGCGCCACCACGGCCATCGCCGATGCGGTAGGTGCCGGCACTGTGCCAGGCCATGCGGATGAACAGCGGCCCGTAATGGCCGAAGTCGGCCGGCCACCAATCCTGCGAATCCGTCATCACCTGGTGCAGGTCCTTGATCACCGCATCGAGATCGAGCGACTTGAATTCCTCGGCATAGTCGAACTCTTCGCCCATCGGATCCGAAAGGTTCGATTGCTGATGGAGAACGCCAAGATCGAGTTGGTTGGGCCACCAGTCACGGTTGCTCCTGCTGGAGGATCCGTGTGCAACGGGGCATTTGCCGGCGCTGGGATCATCGGTCTGTGCGTCCATGTTCTTCTCCGATCGTGGCTGTGTTGAGCTGTTCAACTGCTGGGTGACAGGGACATAGAAATGTCCCTGGAGGCGGTCCGTTTCATGGCTGGCGCGATGACCATATGCCCGATACGCGACCGAATATGTTGGATGTCCTGTTGCTGCGGGCATGCGCCTCACCAGGCGGTCCCGGCTGCTCCTCATCTTCGTTGCGACTCGTATAGCAAAGCCGTCTGATTAATTTAAGTTGGATTTCCTGATTACAGCGATAAGATGACATTATGACAAACCTGACGCTGAAGCAGTTGCGTTATTTCGAGGCACTGGCGCGGCACAACCATTTCGGACGCGCGGCGGATGCCTGCGCCATCTCGCAGCCCGCCATCTCGGTGCAGATCCGGGAGTTGGAGGAAACGCTTGGCACGGCGCTTTTCCAAAGAGGCCCACGCCAGGTCCGGCTGACCAATTTCGGCGAGGAATTCGCCTTGCGCGTCCGCGACATCCTGCGCTCGGTGGACGAGCTGACGGATCTGGCCCGCGCCTCGCGCGACCGGCTGGTGGGACGGTTGCGCATCGGCGTGATCCCGACGATCGCACCCTATCTTCTGCCTGCCATCATCGGCAACCTCGCCCGCATGCATGACGGGCTCGATATCCACGTGCGCGAAACGCAGACGCAGAAGCTGATCCAGGAACTGGCCGACGGCCGGCTCGATGCGGCCATCGTTGCCTTGCCGGTGTCGGAACCCTCGCTGACGGAAATCGTGCTGTTTGCCGAGAACTTCGTGCTGGTCCGGCCCGGCGAGGATGAGGGAAAGCCGGTGCCCAACCGCGAAATGCTGCGCGAGATGCGGCTGCTCCTGCTCGAGGAGGGCCATTGTTTTCGCGATCAGGCGCTGTCGTTCTGCAACATGCATTCGGCACGGCCGCGCGAGTTGCTGGACGGCAGCTCGCTGTCGACCCTGGTGCAGATGGTCGGCGCCGGCGTCGGCGTCACCTTGATCCCCGAAATGGCCGTGCCGGTGGAGACGCGCTCCGCGGCAGTCTCTATCGCCCACTTCGCCAATCCCCAACCATCGCGGACGATCGGCATGATCTGGCGCAAGACAAGCCCGATCGCCAAACAGCTGCTGCTTATATCCGAAGTGGTTCGCCAGGCGGCCGAAGCATTGCGCGCGCAGCACAGTTCGGCATCGGTTGCACAGCCTCTGAATCTACCGGCAGCGGCCCAATGAAGGCTGGCTGACCGGATCGTCAGCCTGCCGCGTGGAACCGGATTTCGCCCTTGTTCAGGAAGCAGGTCTTGTCGAACAGCGACAGGTCCAGAGGGTTTGGTAACCGCACGTCGCTGATATCGGGAACCGGCTTCCTCGCCGGATCGTATGAGCGATCGATCTGCGAGATGAAAACGAGGATCAATCCCCTGTCGCGGGCAAAGGCCTTCAGCGTGCGGACTTGCGCCATCAGGTCCGGGTTTTCCCGCTTCTGATCGAGCAGTTGCAGATAGTCTATGACCACCAGCGTACCGCGCGCCGCCGCCGCCAGCGTTCTGACGATGTAGTCGGCGCTGATGGCGTCGGAATTGTCGAACACGAACCGGTCGTTGAACCGTGCAGGGTCCGCCCCGATGGCGCGAAACCGGCCCAGCACATCCCGCTGCGTATACTCCAGCGTGAAGAACACACCGCGATGGCCTGATTTCATGGCTTCGACCGCGAGTTCGAGGCACATCAGCGTCTTGCCGTGGCCGGGTCGTGCACCCACCAGAACAAGATCGCCGGGCGCAAGTTGCGCAAACAGTATGCCGGCAGGCGCCGCCTCGGCTGCCTTGGCTGCAAGCAGACTCCAGCTGGCGAAGCCTTCCTGTGCTGCAACACGATCAAGCGCTTCGTGGAGCGGAATTTTGGCCTCGCGGGACAACAGCTTGGCTTGACGCTTCAGATGGTAAACGGGCGCGGACAGCTTCATTGCAAAACCTCCTGGTGCGAGCAGTTTCCGCAATCCCTCCTTATGCCTGGCGCTCGAACAGTCGGTTCGGTGATGAGAGTGCCCTGCATGAACGATGCTTTCCCGGCGGAGGGAGGAGGCGTGGGCTGCGCCAGAATCAGATGATAGCTCAATCCCTGCGTATCGAAAATCGCAGACATTCAAAGATGCGGGGAGCCCGCTGCAAGCCTCGAGCCAGCATCCCGGCGTAGGAGCATTTGCGCGCGTCGATCTCCTTCATGGCTCTTCGTGCGGACTTGCGGAGGGCACGCGTTAACAAAGGGTGCGCTAAACAAGATGTGTTTCGCCTGATAATGCGAGACCCTTTATGATCGATTCCCGGCGGCAACACCGCAAGGAAACGGCTTTGGCAGGAGTTGATCCGGTGCGGTTGAGATTCGTCCCTCTGGGTATCGTCCCGATCCTCAGCCTCCTCGTCGCCGCCATTGCCTTGACGATGTCGGCTCGATCCTTTGCCGCACCATCTGACGTTCCGGCCTGGCTGCAGGCTCACATCGGCAACAGCGACGGCCAGATCTCACAAATTGTCCTCGAACGAGCCCGCGCGCTTTACCGGAAGAAGGTCGCGCAAGGTGCAGTCAAGAACCCCTGCTACTTCGCCATGGATGCGACGCGCCCCAGCGATCTGGGCGATGGCGTTCTGGGGCGCCGCTATTACGTCATCTGCGAAGCCAGCCAGTCGTTTCGCGCGATTTCGTCGGGTCATGGCAGCGGCCGGAATTTGAAAGGCGTTGTCGATTTTTCGAACAGCAAGCGGTGCGCGAAGAATTTCGGCAATGCGATGGATTCGTCGTTGACGGCCGGCGGCGGCTATATCACCCGCGAGGCAAAAACCTCGTTCAAGGGCTATTACCGCACCGCTGCGAAACAGGACGCGGTTTTCCAGCGCACCTTCATCCAGTTCGACGGCGAAGGCGAGGCCGCGAACGCCAGGCAGCGGGTGATCGGCGGCCATGCCGCCCAGGTGCTGCACGGCCTATGCCTGCGCAAAAACCCGAAAAGTTCGCATGCCGACCATGACGGCTTCGTGCCGTTCGGCAAACTGGTCGACTATGCCGGCGGCCGCAGCAATGGCTGCACCAGCTGGTCGCCGGCGGATGCGCAGCAGATTATCCCGATGGTCAAGGACAATCCGACGACGCTCTATATCTACCCGGAATCGCGCGACATCGCCGCGGTCGCAGCCAACCATTCACAGCCGGGCGCCTACTGGAACGCGTCCTGCCTGAAGGAAATCGGCACACCTAAATTCTGGCCGCGAAAGACCCTCGAGCCGATCATCGCCCAATACAGGAAGGATCACCCGGCACCGCCGCCGCAGCCGCTGCCGATCTGCGAAGCGTCTTGAAGTCCGCATCGCACCGCCGCGCCGCTTTATGTTCGGCGTGCGAACCGCATTGATCGGCAGCCCTGCGACCCACCATCAATGATTTCAATCCGATCTCCAGGCCAGCGCACCGGTAGCTCCGGTGCCCCGCCTCTCCTCCTCGATGTCGCAACTCGAAACAGCTGTGTGCATAAGGCCGGATGGATCAAGACTGGCTGAATGCTCTGGCCGAGGAAAGAATTTCCGGCACCACGTTCAGCCGATTGTGGTGGTTGGAACCAACGGCCTGCTACCCAGTTAGAAGGCCAGCAAGTCTGGTTGCAGCCTTGCCGCCATATGAATCAGAACCCGCCGACGCAGTCTACGGCCTAGCAGGATGCCGTCCTTGCGGCGGCGTTGCCCGGCTGGGAAGCCGGTGTGGCTGCCTCCGCAACCTGGGCTGCACAGCCGCTGACGACATGCAGACACCGTCGCCGACAGCCAAACAATAGGAGGTATGCCGACATGAAAGCAGTCCGCATCCACGCTTTTGGCGGACCTGAGGTCCTTTCGATCGATCAAGTCCCCTCGCCTCAGCCGCTTGACGACGAGGTTGTGCTCAGGGTCCGCGCCGCAAGCGTCAATCCGATCGACTACAAGACCCGCGAAGGGTCGGTGAGCGAAACCCTGCCGATCACGCTCGGGCGCGACGTGTCCGGCACGGTGGAAATATGCGGTACGCGGGCGCATACGTTGAAGAAGGGCGACCCGTTATTTGCGATGCTTGGTCATGACCGGGGCGGCAATGCCGAATATGTCGTGGTCAAGGCGACGGAGGCGGCTGCGAAACCGGATCGTCTAAGCCATGTCGAAGCCGCGGCGGTGCCGCTTGCCGGCATCACTGCATGGCAGGGCCTTTTCGACCATGGCGGCCTCAAATCCGGGCAACGGGTTCTCATCCATGGCGGCGCCGGCGGCGTCGGTCATCTGGCGATCCAACTGGCCAAGGCCGCGGGCGCGTTCGTCGCGACAACCGTTTCCGCCGAGGACGTCGTTTTCGTGCGTGAGCTTGGCGCCGATCAGACGGTCGACTACAAGAATCAGCGTTTCGAAGAGGTCGTCAATGCGGTCGACCTGGTGTTCGACCTTATCGCGGGCGACACGCAGGACCGTTCCTGGGATGTGCTCAAGCCAGGCGGGACGCTCGTTTCCACTCTTTCCCAACCGTCGCAGGAAAAGGCAAACTTGCGTCGGGCGCGTGGCGTCTCCTATCTGGCCGAGCCGAATGCGGCGCACCTTGCCGAGATCGGCCGCCTCATCGACGCCGGCAAGGTCACCCCCTTCGTGCTAGCCACCTACCCTCTTGGAGAGGTCGCCAAAGCGAAAGAACGGCTGGAAAATGAGCATGTGCGTGGCAAGATCGTGCTTGAGGTTTCCGCCTAGCGAGTTGGTGCTTCTGCAGTCCCTCTCGAACGGGTTATCCGATCCGCGCCTCGCCGTCGCTGTCCGGCAGGTTCGGAAACAGCACCTTCAGCTTGTGCTCCGCGCTTGCCCAACTGCGCGTGTGATGTTGCCAGAGGCACCAATTGCTCACCGCAAAGGCTAGAATGCCAACAGTCACGGCAAGACTGACTGTCGAGCCAATGACAACCTTGAGCATCACGCCGGCAAAGACACCGGCGATGGCACCGTTGACGACATTCACCATTCCTGCGGTTCCGGCGAACGCTTGCCAGGGCCTTGGCTTGAGGCCGACATCGGCCAGCAGAGCCGTTTGGTTGTCATGAGTGGAGTGAACCAGATAGCGCGCCATCGAGGGAGTAAGCTCGGTGTAGTAGTGCCTGATGCGTGCCATGCCGCGGGCGTGGACCATGTCTTCGATGGCCACCTGTACAGCCCTGACGAATGTCACCAGCCCGATGAAGTAGAGGCATGGCAACAGGATCAGGCTGAACAGCATGAAAGGAAGCCCCATCCTTGTCACCTGGGCGACGAAGGCAAGGGCGATCGTGGCGCTGGATACCGAAGTCAGGAACAAATTTGCGCGCTGATTCGCCTCCTGAATCGTCGCCGCCCTGGCGGTCCCCAGCACCAAATGCTCCGTGGTCATCATCTGCAGGAGTTGCTGCCGGTTCTCGCCTTCATCGGTTTTTGTCTTCCTTGCAGGCATCGCAAAAAACCTGTTGCGGGACGCGCTCCCCCCACCCAATCAACTCCTCAAAGCCGCCCACCCAAGGAACGAACTGCTTCGGAAGGGGTTCCAGCGCAACCAAGAGCGGTTCCGTGATCCCGGAGCAGAGCCGGATCACAGACCGAGCCAATTTTGTAGACAGATAGCGAAACGATTGTCCCCAAGCATCGATTCGAAACCAGACATGAATTTGATGAGGAGGCGATGATGAGCGCTACCGGTTTGGATGTTTTTGACAGGACGCTGCAGACGACCAACATTTGGCTCGACGAGATCATGGACGATCATGGTCCGGATCGGCGGATTGCATGGCACATATTGGGCGCGGTCTTACGGACCGTAAGGGACAGGCTGCAGATCGGGCTTGCGGCCAAACTTGGGGCGGAACTGCCGATCCTGGTGCGCGGCGCCTATTACGACCACTACCGGCCCGCAGCCGAGCCGGACAAAACGCGCTCCCTTGAAAACTTCTCGCAGCACATCGGCGAGGAATTGAAATCGATCCGCCCCGTCGATCCCGAGGAGGCGGCACGCTCGGTGTTCCGAGTTCTTGCACGGCATATTGATCTGGGCCAGTCGGCCAAGGTGCGCGATGCGCTGCCGAAGGAAATCCAGGCGCTCTGGCCCGAGAGCCTCGGCGTCAAATAGCGACGGCAACGACTCTGACGGCCTCCGAGCGGCGCGCCGAGGCTGGCGTCCAGCAGGGCGTCAGTCCCGTAAACGGTTGGCGGCATGATCCTGATGCTGCTCTGTCGCGACCTGCCTGGAGTCCAAACCGCGTTCTTTGGAATGCTGTGCCTTGTCGCGATTGGACAGAACCTTGTTTTCTTCGAGCTTGTCCTTTGGCGTTACGGTCATGGCGCCTGTGCCAGAACCCTTTCCCTGCGAACCTGCTCCGATGTGTTTCTTGCTCCCGCGTGCCATGGGCTGCCTCCAATCTATGACAAATGTTCCAGGATCGGTGCTCATCTAGTCGTCAGGACGGTTTTTGTGATGGACGCTTTCCTGATTTTTGCCGCGAAGGATGTTGCGGTCGTCCGGATCGACGAGGTCCGGTGTGTCGGTTCTCATGTCCGATCCCTTGCGCAGCGCTTCGCGTTCCGCCGCTGATCGTTTCAGATCCGCCTCTGAATCGAAATCCTTGCCGGCGTTCTTTGTGTTTTCCCGCTCTTCAATGATGCGAATTTGTTGATCGTGGGTTTTGCGTCCAGTCATCGCTTCCTCCGGCGTGTTCGTGTTGGCGCTCGAAAGTCACCGGCCACCTCTAAGGTCGGGTCCGAGCCTGCCCTCGTGCTGATAATGGCAAGGTGACGGGATCGTTCCGAAAAGCGTTGAAGACGCTTTTCGCCAGATGGGCTCGGTTCGGCTTAGGCGCTCACGTTGACCGAGGCCGCCGCCCCTCTTCTGAACCATGGCCTCCTTCGAACGTTCGGCGACCACCGGACTGGCGCCGGACGCCTTTCCGTCGCGCTCCAGCTCAGCGCAGGAAATCGACCACAGCCTGGATGAACTCTGCCGGATACTCAATGTTCGACAGATGGACCGCGGGCAGCACGACCAGCTTCGCGCCGGGCACCGCCGCGGCAATCATCTCGCCGTGGCTGGCTGCTGTCACCGTGTCGTGCCGACCGGCGATCACCAGCGTCGGTCGCGGTATCAGTGCTACGGTACGGCGAAGATCGGCGTCGCGAACCGCCGCGAACAGGCCCGCCAGGCCTTGCCGGTCGATAGCCAGCAGCATGGTGCGAAACTCTTCGACCACGGGCTCGTTGGCGGCAACCATCGACGCGGGGAACCAGTTGCTCAGGAACGTCTCGGCGGTTTCCGACATGTCCGGTGCCTGCCGCACCGCGGCAATCCGCTCGTCGAAATAGCTTGCCGGCGAGAGATGAGACGAGGTGTTGCTCAGGATCAGCCGGTCGATCCGCTCGGGCGCGTGGATGCCGAGCCACTGCGCGACGAACCCGCCAAGCGACAGGCCAAGGAAATGTACGCGTTGCAGGTCGAGCGCGTCGAGCAGTTCGATGACGTCGCGGCCAAGCCGGTCGAGCGAGTAGGCGCCGACAGGAACGCTCGATCCGCCATGGCCGCGAAAATCGTAGCGCAGGATACGGAAATGCTTCGACAACTCGCCAACCTGCCTGTCCCACATGTGCAGCGTGGTGCCGATGGAATTCGATAGCACCAGCACCGGCTTGCTTGCCTCGCCGTCGAAGCGGTAGGCGATGCGCGTGCCGTCTCCCGTTATGACGAAATTCAGCTCATTCATGATGAAGATTCCTTCTGGAACGTTTTGAATGAGGCCAAACGTAGCCGAGGGACAATTTTGTTGATATTACAAAGACAGGACAATCTCTGTAATAAAAACCGACATGGCCG
Organism: Mesorhizobium sp. M0848; assembly: GCF_040319805.1. Classification (NCBI taxonomy): domain Bacteria; kingdom Pseudomonadati; phylum Pseudomonadota; class Alphaproteobacteria; order Hyphomicrobiales; family Phyllobacteriaceae; genus Mesorhizobium; species Mesorhizobium sp. M0848. The sequence goes on from NZ_JAMYOM010000023.1 coordinate 40,831, forward strand.
AATTTACCCTCCACGACCTTCAATGCTTCGATGCGGTGATTCGCACCGGAGGCTTTCAGCCTGCGGCGGCCGTGCTGCATCGCTCGCATCCGGCGGTGTTCGCTGCCGTCGCCAAGCTGGAGCGACAGCTCGACCTTTGCCTCCTGGACCGCAGCGGCTATCGCGTGCGTGCAACCGAGGCAGGGCTGTCGTTCCACCGCCGAGCGCTATCGCTGCTGCGCGAGCTGGACGGTTTGCGCGTCCATGCCGCCCAGTTGGCGATGGGTGAAGAAAGTGAGATCCACGTGGTGATAGGCGACCTGTGCCCGCGCCCGCATGTGCTGGGCATGCTCGGGCGGTTCTTCGCACAGTGCCCCGGCACGCGCCTGCATCTGCATTTCGAAGCGGTCGGCGGCCCATGGGAGCGTCTCTTCGACGACGAAGCCGATCTGATCCTGCACTGGGTCGACAAGGGCGATGCGCGGGTGGAATGGGTCGATCTGTGCAAGGTGTCCTTCATTCCCGTGGTGGCGCCGGGCTTTCTGCCCGAGCGTATCGAGCAGCCGATCACCCTGGACCAGATGCAGGCACTCACCCAATGCGTCATGCGCGACAGCGCCCGCCATTCGCCACAACAAAACTATTCGCTGATCGAAGGCGCGCCGCAATGCCTCGTCGCCGACCAGGGCATGAAGAAGGAGATAATCCTGCAGGGCCTTGGCTGGGGCCACCTGCCCCGCTTCCTGATCGAGGAAGAACTGCATGACGGGCGCCTGCAATCCATTGCCGGCCGCCATCTGCCGGGCCGCACCGACGAACTGGTGGTGGCGCGGCGCCGCGACCGGCCGCATGGGCCGATCGCCAACCGGCTGTGGGATCATATCCAGCAGGAAGCGCCGGCATTGCGCCGTGCATTGTAGCCGAGGAGGCCCGGACAGATACCGACCAACCAGTCGCGAAAGGCGCAAGTGGACCTCTCGGGTCCCGTCCAGCGATCACTTCTTGACATACGCTCCAGGCTGGCGGCCGCTCTTCGGAGCCTTGGCGTCCTTTGAACGCTCCGCGATAGCGGGGCCGGCCCCGGACGTCTTTTCGGTTGCGGCGCTCGGCGTGCCTTGCCTTGGCGGGTTTTGTCCGTCCGACTGGCGGGTTCGGTCTTCCACTTCGCCCACCCGGCGGGTGAGCCCGATGCCGCCGGCGGGCTTCTTGTTGGCGGCCGCATCCTGGGAGAATTCATCGGAAGCGTCGGCATCGGTCTTTGCCGGATATTTCGTCGCACCGGTTTCATAGCGGGTTTCGTTCTCAGTCATGACATCTCTCCAGTTGCATGACGGATAAACATCTCGGCGGTATCCGAGTTCCACTCCTGGACTTCGATTCCGGACGAATCTGGGTTCCGGGAGCGGGCGGTCGGCCACCCAAGCGACGAGATGAGCAGCACCCTACTGCAGCAGACCCTTGACGATGCCGCTCGCCTTGCCGAAATCCATCTGGCCGGCATATTTCTGCTTCAGTGCGGCAATCACCTTGCCCATGTCCTTCTGGCTGGCCGCACCCGTCGCCGCGATCGCCTCACGCGCCGCCGCTGTTACCGCCGCATCGTCCAATTGTGTCGGCAGGAAGGTGCGGATGATCTCCATCTCGCCGCGCTCCTGCGCGGCGAGCTCCGGCCGTTTGCCGTCGTCGAACGCTTTGGCGGATTCCTCGCGCTGCTTCACCATCTTGGCCAGGATCTGCAGGATCTCCTCGTCGCTGGCCGGCTCCTTCCCCGAACCGCGATTGGCGATGTCGCGATCGTGAATGGCGGCTTGGATCAGCCGCAATGTCGGCAGCCGGTGCTTGTCCTGCGCCTTCATCGCGCTCTTCAGGGATTCGGCGATTTTGCCGCGCATGATGCATTCTCCTTCGATCGGCGCGGACAATAGCGCCGGGGGCGAGCCAAGGCAAACCCTGATATGCCGGGGCAAGCCACTGATTTTGCTAGGCGAAATAAAACATGGCGGCATTTCGCATGATCATTGACCGCTCTGCCCCCTTCCCCTATGTACTGGGCCTTGCATGAACGGAAATTTGACTGCGTGGAGGCCGCGAAAATCGCCGCTTCGCGCCGTTTGCCGCGCAGATGGCCCGCCGGGCCGGTTGCAGCGGGCAGCCCGATAGGAGTGCCGCCATGGCCGAGATGACCGCCGCCTCGACGCCCGCCTGGACCACTGAAAAGCCGACCGCCCTTCTGGTGCTGGCCGACGGCACCGTCATCGAAGGTCGCGGCCTCGGCGCCACCGGCTCCGCCGTCGCCGAAGTCTGCTTCAACACGGCGCTGACCGGCTACCAGGAAATCCTCACTGACCCTTCCTATGCCGGCCAGATCGTCACCTTCACCTTCCCGCATATCGGCAACATCGGCACCAATGACGAGGACATCGAGGATCTCAATCCGGCCGCCCGCGCCGGCGCCGTTGGCGCCGTGTTCAAGGCCGATGTCACCGACCCGTCCAACTACCGCGCCGGCGCTGGTCTCGACCAATGGCTGAAGAAGCGCGGCATCGTCGCCCTGTCGGGCATCGACACCCGCGCGCTGACCGCGCTGATCCGTGAAAGGGGCATGCCCAACGCCGTCATCGCGCATGCGCCCGATGGCGTGTTCGACCTCGACGATCTGAAGCGCCGCGCCGCCGCATGGTCGGGGCTGATCGGGCTTGACCTCGCCAAGGAAGTCACGTCGGGCCAGTCCTCGGTCTGGCGCGAGACGCCCTGGGTGTGGAACGAAGGCTTTGGCGAGCAGACCGAACCGACAATGCACGTCGTCGCCATCGATTATGGCGTCAAACGCAACATCTTGCGCCTGCTCGCCGGCCTCGGCGCCAAGGTCACGGTGGTGCCGGCCAAGACCGGCGCCGAACAAATCCTTGCCATGCAGCCGGACGGCATTTTTCTCTCCAATGGCCCCGGCGACCCGGAAGCCACCGGTGACTATGCCGTGCCGGTCATCCGGGATCTGTTGAAGACCGACATCCCGGTGTTCGGCATCTGCCTCGGCCACCAGATGCTGGCACTGGCGCTGGGCGGCAAGACCGCCAAGATGCACCAGGGCCATCACGGCGCCAACCATCCGGTCAAGGACCACACCACCGGCAAGGTCGAGATCGTCTCGATGAACCACGGCTTTGCCGTCGATGCCGACTCGCTGCCATCGGGCGTCGAGGAAACCCACGTCTCGCTGTTCGATGGTTCGAACTGCGGCATCACGCTGACCGGCCGGCCGGTGTTCTCGGTCCAGCATCACCCCGAAGCCTCCCCCGGCCCGCAGGATTCGCACTACCTGTTCCGCCGCTTCGTCAATTTGATCCGCGAAAAGCGCGGCGAGGAATTGCTGGCCGAACGGGCCTGATCCTTTGAGGATCGGCTGTTAGCTATAATATCGCTTAACGCAAAGCGATAAATGTGCGATATTATTTGTTGTGAAGACGATCATCCTTTCAGTATCGGCGGCTCGCGATCTCGATAACCTGCAGGCGGATGTCCGCGAGCAGGTTTCCGAAGGTTTGATCACTTACGCCGTCAGCGGTCGTGGAGATGTAAAGCGTCTTGCCGGCCGGAACGGTTATAGACTGCGTATCGGCCGCTACCGCGTCATATTCGACGAAGACCGCACCACGATTCTCGCGATCTACATCGCAAGCGTGAAACGACGACCTATAGCAGGCCATAGGACAGGACATCATCATGAACGCCCCGCAAATCATCAAGACCTCAACCGGCGAAGAACTGGTCGTCATCCCGAGGGCCGACTACGAGGCATTGCTGCATGCCGCTGAAGAAGCCATGGATGCTGCGGATGTGGCGATCTACGATGAACGGAAGGCCGAGCTCAAAACGGAAAAGCCCCTGCCCGCTGCCGTGACCATGGATATCCTGCGGGGCTCGAGCCGGCTCAAGGCGCTGCGCAATTGGCGCAACCTGACCCAAGCCGATTTGGCGACTGCTATTGGTGTCAGCCAGGGTTTCCTGTCCGACCTCGAATCCAATCGTCGCAAACCATCGCCGCAGACCAGTGCCATGCTGGCAAAGACGCTGGATATCCCCGGCGAATGGATCGAAACCTAGAGCAATCCCGGGAAAAGTGTGAAACGGTTTTCCGTCCGGGAATTGCGTCAAACAAAGACTCTAGTATCTCGTCCTACGCCACCGGCCGGCCTTCGCTGGCTTCCAGGATGGCGAACCATTGCTGGCGGTCGAGGCTGATCTCCAACGCCTTGACCATGGCGGCCAGCCGTTCCGGCTTCATCGAACCCAGCACCGGCACCAATCGGGCCGGATGGCGCAATAGCCAGGCGATCGCGACGGCAGCCAGATCGCCGGCTCCGATCTCGGCGGCCACCGCAGCAAGCGCTGCCCGCACCCGCGCCTCGCGCCCCTCCTTGCCGGTGAACAGCGAGCCGCCCCCGAGCGGCGACCAGATCATCGGCGCATAGGCAAGGCGCTGCGCGTGGTCCAGGCTGCCGTCGGTCAATGCGGCCGTTTTCAGCACCGACATTTCGATCTGGTTGGTGGCGAGGGCGAACGGCAACCGTGAGGCCAGCAGATCGAACTGCGACGGCGTGAAGTTGGAGACGCCGACCGCCCTCACCTTGCCAGATGTGACCAGCTTGGCAAGAGCTGCCGCCGTCTCGTCGGCATCCGTCAGCGGGTCGGGCCGGTGCAGCAGCAACAGGTCGATATAGTCGGTGCCGAGATTGGCAAGCGACCGCTCCACCGACGCAACAATATGGCCGCCACCGGTATCGTAGTGCTTCAGCCGGTTGTCCGGCCGGTTTGGCGACTTCAGCATGATATCGCATTTCGAGATCAGCTCGATGCTGTCGCGCTTGCCTTCCCAGCGCGCCAATCCCGCACCGAAGGCCGCTTCCACCTCGTAGTTCCCATAGATGTCGGCATGATCGAAGCTGGTCAGGCCGAGATCGACGGCGGTGCCGATCAGCCGTGCGACCTGATCGGCATCCGGGCGGGCGGCGCTGAGATCGCCGTATAGAGCAGCGGCGTGATGATCGAGGTGATCGAGAAGATCGAGGTCATCGCCCCCTGCAATTCGCCTTGCGCCGATGGCGGCACTTTGGCGGCGGCGAGGCTCCTCAGCGGTGGATCGGCCAGCGCTTCCAGACAGCCGACGACGATCACCGCATAGATCATCCAGCCTTGCGACGCGAAGGCATAGCCGAAGGCGCTGGCTGCCGTGAATGTCAGGCCGATGACCGCCGTCTTCCACTCGCCAAGCCTCGGGATCACGCGCGGCAGCACCGTCGCCATGACGATCGCACCGCACAGGCCGAAGGCGCCGAGCGAGAAGCCGATCTGCTGCTCGCTCCAGCCATAGCGATAGCTGGAGACGAACGACCAGACCGCCGGATACATCATGTGCCCGAGCGTCATCAGGAAGAAGACAAGCCCGATCCAGCCGATGCCTTGATATTGGCGCATCTGGAGCAGCGTGCCGACCGGGTTGGCGCGTTTCCACTCGAAGCGGCGGCGATGCTTGTCATCGAGCGTTTCCGGGAGGAAAAACAACGCAATGAGGAAATTCACGAAGGCGAGCCCGGCGGCGAAATAGAACGGCACGCGCGGCCCGAACGTACCGAGCAGCCCGCCGAGAACCGGCCCGATGACGAAGCCGACGCCAAACGCGATACCGAGCAAGCCGAAATTCTTTGCCCGGTTCTCATTATTCGAAATATCGGCGATGAAGGCTGAAGTCGTCGAATAGCTGGCGCCTGAAATGCCGGCCAGCACACGCCCGATGAACAGCATCGGGTAGGACCAGGCGACCGCGCAGATCAGATTGTCGATGGAGAAGGTCAGCACCGATGCGAGCAGGATCGGCCGCCGCCCGAACCGGTCGCTCAAGCCGCCCATGATCGGCGCGAAGACGAACTGCATCGCCGCATAGACGAAGAACAGCCAGCCGCCTTCGATCGCCGCGCCGCTGATGCTGACCCCGGTCAATTCCCTGAGATAGGCCGGCAGCACCGGCATGATCATGCCGAAGCCGATAATGTCGAGCAGCAGCGTGGTGAAGACGAGCGCAAGGCCCCGTCTGGCGGTTTTAGGGTCGATCATGCAGGATCAAGCTCCTCTGCTCGCCCTCAGGCGCAGGCGGACGCACTTATAGGCGAGCCCGCCGCAAGGAACAATGTGGGAACAGGCTGATTCTATTCATCCTGACACCCCCTGACGGCAGCATCGCCGGCAGGTGAAGCTCGAAAACGGTCTGTCAGATCGGCCCACTCAGCGTGTTGCACTCCGACAGCTTGCCGCTCTTGTAACCACGCGCCAGCCAGGTCTGCCGCTGCTGCGAGGTGCCGTGGTTGAAGCTTTCCGGCACAACATAGCCTTGCGTCTTCTTCTGCAGCGTGTCGTCGCCGATCTGCTTGGCGGCGTTCAGAGCGCTCTCGATGTCGCCCTGCTCCAATATGCCTTTCTGCCCGGTGTAATGCGCCCACACGCCGGCAAAGCAGTCGGCCTGAAGCTCGATTCGCACCGACATCTGGTTGGCTTCGACCTCGCCCATGCTTTGCCGCATCTGGTTGAACTTGGACATGATGCCGGTCAGGTTCTGCACGTGGTGGCCGACCTCATGCGCAATCACATAGGCGCGGGCGAATTCGCCCGAGGCGCCGAACTGCTGGTCGAGCTGCTGGAAGAAGGTCATGTCGAGATAGACCTTGTGGTCGCCGGGACAATAGAACGGTCCGGCCGCCGCGGAAGCGAAGCCGCAGGCCGAGCGGACCTGGCCGGAAAACAGCACCAGTTTCGGATCCTCGTAGGTTAGGCCCTGAGATTTGAAGATGCCGGACCAGGTGTCCTCGGTCTCGGCCAGCACGGTGGCCACGAACTGCTTCATCTCGTCATTGGCCGGTGTGGCACCGTTGTCCTGTCCGCTGTTGTCGGTGATCTGGCCGCCGCCGCCCGGCAGCAGGCCGCCGTCGCCGCCACCCAGGATCGTCGACGGATCGAAGCCGAAATACCATCCGGCCAGCACCACCAGGATGACGAGGAAGATGCTGCCGCCGCCACCGGTGCGGCCGCCGATCGGAATGCGGAACTGGCCACCGCCGCCGCCGAGTCCGCCACCGCCGCTGTCGCTGCGGTCGTCCTCGATATTGTCACTCTGACGACGGCCCTTCCAGAGCATGGCAACTCCTCGTGCAGCAACTTCCCCGTTGTTCCGGGGCAACAAACAATTATCCCAATGGTTGCGCCAAGTCACAGCATTTTTCGATGGCCTTTTTGGCCATACGGGTCGCCTTGCGGCCAAGCTCGTTGCGGCGAGCGGCTCGGCGTTGCAATCGTCCCCATGGCCGAGACTATCGAAGACCGTTAATGTCCGTTTCTCTGGGAAGCGAGGGGCGCTTGCGGACGATCGGCCAATTCCTGCTGTTGCTGACGGCATTGACTTGTTTCGGCATCGGGTCCGCCCGTGCCGCCACGCTCGATTCCAGCGTTGCCGTCACCGATCCCGCCACCTTGCAGGCGCTGGAGCGTGGTGGCCTGTCGATCAGCCGCCTGCTGGGCCCGGCACTCGGCCTCACCCGCGAGGTCGACAATCGCGGCCTGTTTTCGGTGCCGGCGCTGGCCACGGTGCGCGACACAGTCAAGCGGCAGATAGCCGACGAGCCGAAGACCAGCCCCGACCCCTATGTTGCTGCCATGGCGAAGTCGAAGGACACCAGCCAGAAATTCAATCCGAAATACATCGATGACGACGGCTCGACGCTGGACCTGACCGGCGTCGTCAACCGCATGGACCGCGGCTATCTCGGCCACACCGAATGCGGCGAAATCCGGCTGATCTACCGTTTCCACTATTCGGTCGCGGAAAAGCCTGTGAAGGGAAAGGCGGGCCAGCGCATTTCCTCGCGCCTGCCGCTGACCATGAGCCTGGTGTTCAACGCCAAACCCAGGCAGGCACAAGCGCGCGCCTCGAAGGACCTGCCAAGCGCCACTGACGTGTCCTGCGCCGATGTTGCCCAGCGCTGGCTGGCAGCTGGAAAAAAAGACCTGCCACCCGACCAGCTTGCCGCCTGGCTGCGCTCCGACGAAGGGCCGCTGTCAGGCACCATGCTGAATTCGTCGCAGATCATGCGGCTCGAACTCAACATGCAGGTGCTCAGGCTGTCGGCCTCGACGCGGCGCGATTTCGGCGGCCATGCCGAATATCTCCTGAAGATCTTCAAATGGGATCCGGCTGCGTCCAGCTTCTATGAAGCGAAGATGGAAAACCAGATCGACCGCGCCATTGTGCTGGCCGACAAGCCGTCCTTCGCCAAATGGCTGCTCACCGACCGCAACATCTACGACCTCGACCATGGCCGGCTGGTGATCGACGAAAAGTTCCTGGCCAGGAGCGCCGTCTCCGTCGCCCCCGGCGGTCTCAGCCGGTCGCAGAACAACATCGTCTACGGGCTGGTCGACGACGCGGACATCGACAAGGCGCTGAAGAACTATGTCGCCAGGGGCAACACACTCTCGACCATCAAGTCGGTGGCCGGCTTCAACTTGCGGCTCAACGAGATGAGCTGCACCGGCTGCCATCAGACGCGTGGCATTGCCGGTTTCCACTACACCGGCGCAGATCCGGTGAGCGAGCCGCGCCGCAACGCCGTCTTCGTGCCGGGCTCGGCCGTGTTCTTCGCCGACCTGCCGCGCCGCCGCGCCATCGTCGAGCAGTTCGCCGCCGGCAGTCAGCTAGACTTTACGCGCAGCTTCGCCGCCCGTCCGGACGCCAGATATGCCGAGGCGCTGAAGGGCACCGACCTCTACAATGGCTGGGGCTCGATCTGCTATCGCGGCGAGGATGCAAGTTTCAAGGACTGGAGCTGCGGTGCGGGCCTGCGCTGCGCCGGTGTCCACGAAAGCGCCTTCCATCCAGGCTTCGGCACCTGCGTCAGCGAAGCAGGCACGGTGGTCGGCGACCCCGTCGAGTTCGGCGAGATCAAGATGTCGAGCTGGGGCAGCGACCAGTATTGCCGCCTGTCGCCGGCCACCGCCAAGGCCTGCGCCATCGACTCCGCGAAGGACAAGAAGCCGCTGGTCAAACTCGCCGGCTATGGCGCCGCGCGCCAGCGCTACGACAATCCGCAGCAGAAGACCGGCGGCTTTCCCGGTGGCATGCTGCGCAAGGCAAGCTGCGACAAGCTTCCCGACGAAGCAACGTGCGGGCGTCTGGCCAAGACCGGCTTCAACGACTGCATCGCGTCGGGCAAGGACCACAAATTCTGCACGAAGGAATTTACCAAGACCGCCGGCCTACGAGCCTGCGACAAGGCGCATCCCTGCCGCGAGGACTACATCTGCACCGCAGGCTATGACGATCTGGCGGAAGCGAAAGCTGGCAAAGGCACCTGCATTCCGCCCTATTTCATCTTCCAGTTCCGCGTCGACGGCCACCCGCGCAGCTGGGTGCAGGACGTCCGCGAGTGAGGGAACGGTTTGTTGAAAGCGCCGCCACCACGTTCCGGCAGACGGCGTTCGCCCAGAACAGCTGACGTCAACCTGACAGACGTCTAATCTTCCTGCTTGGCGCCGGCGCTCTTGCCGTCGGAGCTCTTCGAACGTTCCTCGAAACGAGCCGCGCCCTTTTTCAACGGATGGCCGGTCTCCGCTTCGGTCTTGCGCTCATCCCTGGCCGCCGCCTGTTTCAGTCCCTCGGCAGCCTGCTTGCCCTTTGCGGTCGGTGCCTGTTCAACGCCCATCGCTTCCTCCCTTGCCGCTCGCCTTGCGCGGATGTCAGACCCAACGTGCTCAGCGTGCGAGGGTTCCGGTGGCTGGGGAAATCCAGGCGGAAGCTCAGCGCACTGCTGTCATGGCCTTGCGGAAGGCTTCCAGCGTCTCGGCGCTGACATGGTGCTCGATGCCCTCGGCGTCGATGCGCGCCGTCTCGGTGCTGACACCGAGCGAGCGCAAAAAGGCTTCCACCGTCTGGTGGCGGATGCGGCTCTCCTCGGCGACCTTGCGGCCGGCATCGGTCAGGAAAACGCCGCGATAGGGCTTTCGCGACACCAGCCCGTCGGCGCACAGCCTGGTCAGCATCTTGGCCACCGTCGGCTGGGCGACGCCAAGGCGTGCGGCGATGTCGACCTGGCGCGCCTCGTTGCCGTCCTCGATCAGATCGGCGATCAGCTCAACATAATCCTCGACCAGCGCGCTGCGGCGCGCTTCGCGCTGCTGCCGGAATCCCTCCGAATGAATTTCGGCGTCGAGCAGCGGCTCACGCGGGACTGGTCTGTTCTTCGGCGCCAATACGCGCTCCTCCCGAGGCTATCACCCGTCCACGCTTTCATAGCACGGGCTCTGATTCTTCAGGCCGTTTATTTGCATTCCGCCACAGGTGCAACCAGCGCTTCCGATTGCCGTTTCACCCGATGACCGCCAGCCGCCTAAAAGCAACGACAATGAAATATAGCATATTGCATAATGTTGAGCCATGGCATAGCTTGAGGCAACATCGTCCAGTCCCGCGGAAAGCCCTCCTTCATGTCTGAAGCCGAAGCCACAGCCTCCCGTTCCTCATGGCGGTTCGCCAGGCCCGACGAGGACGAGCAGCCCAGCCTGCGCGAAGTCAATTCCTCCATCGCCGTGCCGAACTCGGGCGTCTGGTTCCGTCGCCTGTTCGCCTTCATGGGTCCCGGCTACATGGTCTCGGTCGGCTATATGGACCCGGGCAACTGGGCGACGGATCTCGCCGGCGGCGCGCAGTTCGGCTACACGCTGCTGTTCATCATCATGCTGTCCAACCTGATGGCGATCCTTTTGCAGGCGCTGGCGGCACGGCTCGGCATCGCCACCGGCCGCGACCTCGCCCAGGCCTGCCGCGCCTACTATCCCCGTCCAGTCAATTTCGTGCTGTGGATCGCCTGCGAACTGGCCATCATCGCCTGCGATCTGGCCGAAGTCATCGGCACGGCGATCGCGCTGCAACTTCTGTTCGGCATTCCGCTGATCGGCGGCGCCATGCTGACGGCGCTCGATGCCTTCCTCGTGCTGCTGTTGATGAACAAGGGCTTCCGCTATCTCGAAGCCTTCGTCATCGCGCTTTTGATCATCATCTTCAGCTGCTTCGCCATCCAGATCTTCGTCGCCGCCCCGCCGGCCGGCTCGATCCTGCATGCCATGTTCGTGCCGTCGTCGGAAATCGTCACCAATCCGGCGATGCTCTACATCGCCATCGGCATCATCGGCGCCACCGTCATGCCGCACAATCTCTATCTGCACTCCTCGATCGTGCAGACCCGTGCCTATGAGCGCACCGACAAGGGCAAGCGCGATGCCATCAAATGGGCAACGACGGACTCGACCATCGCCCTGATGCTGGCGCTGTTCGTCAACGCCTCGATCCTCATCGTGTCGGCGGTCGCCTTCCATAACACCGGCCATCAAGACGTTGCCGAGATCGGCCAAGCCTTCGAGCTGCTGTCGCCGCTGCTCGGCCTCGGCATCGCCTCGATCCTGTTCGCGGTGGCGCTGCTGGCTTCCGGCCTCAACTCCACGGTGACGGCGACGCTTGCTGGCCAGATCATCATGGAAGGCTTTCTGCGCCTGCGCATCCCCAACTGGGCACGCCGACTGCTGACGCGCGGCCTCGCCATCATCCCGGTGGTGGTCGTCACCGCGCTCTATGGCGAAAAGGGCACCGGCCAGTTGCTGGTATTCAGCCAGGTGATCCTGTCGATGCAGTTGCCCTTCGCAGTCGTCCCGCTGGTGCAATTCGTCTCCGACAAGAAGAAGATGGGCAATCTCGCCATTCCGCGCGGCGTCGCCGCCCTTGCCTGGGTGGTCGCCGCAGTCATCCTGGGGCTCAACTTCAAGCTGCTCTACGACACCCTGTTCGGGATCGGCTAAGCTCCGCCTCGCCGGGAAATCGACTACCCTCTGCGCAGAGGGTAGCCTCGCGACAAATTGGCAATCCGCGCTATGTTGTCCCGCAGCATGGCCCGGATCGAAGACATCAGGAAATTCTACGCGCGGCTGCTGGTCGCCAATGCCGGCTCGCCCGACCCACGCCTGGAAGCGGCTTTCGCCGAGGTGCCACGCGAAGCGTTTCTTGGTCCCGGGCCGTGGACGGTCATCGCCGGCAACGGCAAGGTCACGACGCCGAGCGCCGACCCGGCTCATATCTATCAGAACGTGCTGGTGACGCTCGACGACGACAAGGGCATCAACAATGGCGAGCCCTTCCTGCACGCCATGTGGATCGGAAAGCTTGCGCCTAAACCTGGTGAGGCCGTCACTCATATCGGCGCCGGCACCGGCTACTACACCGCCGTGCTGGCCAGGCTGGTTTTACCAGGCGGCACCGTCACCGGCTTCGAACTCGACGAAAAACTGGCCGATCTGGCGCGCAAAAATCTCGAAGCATATGGCAATGCAACGGTCGTCCATGGCGATGCGGTGACGACGCCCCTGCCGCCATCCGACATCATCTATGTCAATGCTGGCGTCGCAGCGCCACCAGCAGGGTGGCTGAAGGCGCTGCGACCTGGCGGCCGCATGATCTTCCCCTGGCGCCCGGCCGAGCGCGTCCCACTGGCGGTGATGGTGATCCGCACGCAAAAAGGCTTCGCCTGCGATCCGTTCATGCGATCGTGGTTCATTCCCTGTGTCGGCGCCTCGCTCGCAGACTCAGCGTCGAGGATCCCGACGCGCGAGCAGGCCGCGCGCAGCCGCTCGATCTGGCTGGTCCAGGACAGGGCACCGGACGACACCGCCACCGCCATATCGGGCGATGTCTGGTTCTCGTCGGAAGATCTCCACCCCGGGCCTCGCAAATGATGGTGGTTTGCCAAAATTTCATATGTCCTGTCGGACCGGTGGCTCGTCGCCCGTCCTTGGGCTGAAGTCCGGCCACGACGGCGTGGATCGAAGAACGGGAGCATTGGAATGAGAAAGATCATCTCTGCGACATTCGTCAGCCTTGACGGCGTCATGCAGGCACCCGGCGGCCCGGAAGAGGATCCGGCCGGCGGCTTCAAGTTCGGCGGCTGGACCTTCCATTACGTTGACGAGGCGGGGGCCGCGGCGATGGATGAACTGTTCTCCAAGCCTTTCGCCCTGCTGCTCGGCCGCAGAACCTACGACATCTTCGCCGCCTACTGGCCGTATCAGAAAGATCCGATCGCGGATGCCTTCAACCCCGCGACCAAATATGTGGCGACGCATCGGCCTGACACCCTCACCTGGCAGAACACGCAAGCGCTCGGACCCGATATCATCGCGACGTTGCGCCGCCTCAAGCAGGAGGATGGGCCGGACCTGCTCATCCAGGGATCTGGCGATCTGATCCAGACTTTGCTCGCCAACGGGCTGATCGACGAAATTCGGCTGATGATCTTCCCGCTATTGCTGGGCAAGGGCAAGCGGCTGTTCGGCGACAGCGCGATGCCGGCCGCCTTCAAGCTCATCAAGTCGCAGGCAACCAGCACCGGCGTCATCATGGCGACCTACGAACGATCAGGCGAGATCAAGGTTGGGTCGTTTGTCACAGGGGAGCCGTCCGACGCCGAGCTCGAACGGCGCAAGAACTGGAAGTAGCAGGACGGCCTTTGCACCCTTTCCTCTCCCCCGATCGACGGGGTAGAGGAACCCAAGTTCTGAGAAGTCTCTCAAGCCGCCACCGGCCGTCGTGCCAGCCCATCGCGGATATGGCGTGCGAATTCCTGCGCCGCCGGCCCTACCCCATGCCTCGGCAGATGCAGGTTGATGGCAAAATTCGGCAGTGGCGGCAGGCCGGACTCCGGTGGCAATATGTCGAGATCCGCCGGAACCGTGGAGGCTAGCCAGGCGGTGACGGCGAGGTCGGAGCGCACCGTCGCCGTCGTCGCGTCGATGTTGCCGTTTTCGAACACGGTGCGCCACTCCAGCCCATGCTCACCGAGCGCCGCCAGCACCGCCGGGCGGAAGGCGCAGGTGTCGGCGACGATCGACACCGGCAGCGGCCGCTTGGCGCGGGCAACGCCGCCCTTGGCGCCGACCCAGACCAGCCGGTCGATGGCAAGGCACTCGCCCGCCGACGGGCCGACGCGTTCCTCGATCACCGCAAGTTCGATGGTCCCGGCCGCAAGGGCAGCAGCCAATTCCGGCGACGAGGCGCAGACCAGCGATATCTCGACCTGCGGATAGGTCTCGGCATAGGTCTTCAGCACCGGCGCCAGCAAGGTGCCGACAAGGTCGTAGGGCACGCCGAGCCGCACCTGGCCGGCCACCGGTGTCCCAGCCATCTCCGCCCAGATCTCGTCATTCAAGGCCAGCAACCGCTTGCCCCTGCCGAACAGCTGTTCACCGGCGCGCGTCAGCCGCAAGCCGCGCCGGTCGCGCTCGAAGAGGCAGGAGCCGAGCGCCTCCTCCAGCCGCTTGACCTGCTGGCTGACAGCACCTTGCGTCAGGTGCAGCGCATTGGCCGCCGCCGTCATGCTGGCCTTGTCGGCGACGGTGATGAAGGTGCGGATCAGCGCCATGTCGAGATTTCGGATCATGGCTGGCATTATCCATCCTAATGCCGACCATGGCAAACATTGCATTTACTGAAGTTCGCGCGCAGCTACGATCGCAGCCCTGACAGAGGACGCCGCATGCTCGAGCCCATTCTCCCGCTCATCCTGTTTGCCATCGTCGCCACCACCACGCCCGGCATCGCCACAACCCTGTCTACGGCGTCCGGCGCCCAGTTCGGGTTTCGCCGTTCCGTGCCTCTGCTGGTCGGCAGCGCCGCCGGCCTCGCCACGGTGACGGGTGCCGCCGCCGCCGGGCTCGCCGGTCTGCTGCTTGCCATGCCTTCGCTGCAACTGGCCATGAAGGTCATCGGCTCGCTCTATCTCCTCTGGCTGGCGATCAAGATCGGCCGCAGCGGACCGCCCAATCTGGATGTGAGCATGGCCAGGCCGAACAGCTTTCTCGGCGGCGCCGGCATTCAATGGATGAACCCGAAGGGCTGGGCGATGGGGCTGGGCGCCGCGGCCTCGTTCGCGGCGCTGGCCAGCGGGCCGATGCAGCTCGCGCTGCTGCTCGGCGCCACTTTCGGCCTCGCGGCGGCCGCCTCGCTGTCGCTGTGGTGCGTGGCCGGAATGGTGCTGGCGCGGCTGCTCAAGACCGAATGGCAATGGCGCGCGCTCAACATCGTGCTGGCGCTGGTGCTGGCCGCCTCGATCATTCCGATGTGGCGGACGGCGTAAAGCGCGGCCTTGCAGAACCTGGGTTCCTCGCCCCCGCAACGCGGGGGAGAGGTGGCCGCGAAGCGGTCGGAGAGGGGGCTTCGTAGGGCGGATACTTCTTGAAACTTGATCTCCGTCGAGCCAGTCCCCCTCTCCGTCTCGGCTTCGCCGAGCCACCTCTCCCCCACATTCGTGGGGGCGAGGAACCCAGTTTCTGCTATCGGCCTCGAAACCCTCAAGCCGCGTAGCGGGCCGCCGGCTTGTCGGCGTGCAGGCTGCCGTAGAAGGCCTGCCGGGCACCGAGGAAAATGTCCAGCTTGGCCGGCTCGGCGAGCGCCGGCACGGTGACGGCTTCACCCCTGGCAAGGCCGACAAGGGCCGCATCGACCATATCGTCGGCCGTCATGATGATTTCCTTCGGAAGCTGGTCGATATCGCTGCCGGCAAGCTCCCAGAAATCGGTCCGTGTCGCGCCCGGCAGCACCACCTGCACCTTCACCTCCGTACCCGCGACCTCGCGGTGCAGAGCCTCGGTGAAGTTGACGACATAGGCCTTGGTGCCGCTGTAGATGCCGCCGAACGAGGTCTCATAGGCGAGCACCGAGGCGATGTTGACGACCGCACCTCGGTTGCGCGCCAAAAACCCCGGCAGCACGGCACGGGTCAGCCGCGTCAGGGCGATGACATTGACCTTGATCATGCGTTCGGCAGCGTCCGCATCGGCGGTTGCCACCACGGACTGGCCGCCAAGGCCGGCATTGTTGACCAGCAGCGTCACGCTGTCGTCGCTGGCGATCGCCTGCTCGACGCGGCGGACGTCGTCGTCGTTGGAGAGGTCGGCGCTGATCACGCTGACCTTGCGGCTATAGGTCTGGCGCAGCTTCCCGGCCAGTTCCTCCAGCCGGTCGGCGCGCCGCGCCACCAGCACCAGATCGTAGCCCTGCCCCGCCAGCCGGTCGGCATAGACCGCGCCGATGCCCGACGAAGCACCGGTGACGACCGCCGTGCCCTTGTTGCCCTGTCCACTCATTGTCCTGTTCCTTCTTCGACTGATCTGGTTCGCTTCGACTGATCCGGCGCCGTGGCATCTGCCGCGCTGCCGGAAAGCCGCTTGATTTGAATTAGTGGCATATGCCACTAATCGTGAAGTAGGCATATGCCACTATCTTGTCAATGATACGGACGAGGATTATTTGAGGGTAGCAGCCGGGCCTCATTCGCCGGCGCCAAGGACCATCATGTCAAAGGACAGCTTGCCCGGCCTCACGCTCTGCAACAACGCCGCGCTGCGCCGTGCGGCGCGCAAGCTCGGCAAGTTTTATGATGATGTGGTGGAGCCGTCAGGCCTCAAGGCGACGCAGCAGGGCCTGCTCTACCAGATCCATATCGGCGCCGAGCCGGCGATGGGGGCTATCGCCACGTCGCTGATCATGGACCTGTCGGCGCTCGGCCATACGCTGAAACCACTGATCCGCGACGGCTATGTCGAGACTTTCGCCGATCCGGAGGACCGCCGCGTCAAGCGTGTGCGGCTGACGCCGCAAGGGTTGGCCAAGCTCGAGGCAGCGATGAAGCTGTGGCAAATCGCCCAGCAGCGTTTCGAGGATGTCGTCGGCAGGGACAAGGCTGAAAAGCTGCGCGCGGCGCTGGATGACATCGCCGCGCTGGATTTTGATCTGCCCCCGGCCAGCTGAGCCGGCCGACGGCTTTCAAAGAGATTACTCGGCAGGCATCTCTACAGGCCGAGCCGCCCGGCGGCCGGCCACCACGATGCCAAGCCCGACGATCGGGAAGATCGCGGCGATCAGGCCGAGATCGGCCGGCGCGCCGTAGCGCAGCACGGCACCGCCCACCACCGCGCCGAGTGCGACGCCCAGATAGAGCGCCGAGGCATTGAGCGACAGCACGATCGGGGCGGCATCGGGCGCCAGCTTGATGATGCGGCTGGCCTGCGCCGGCGGGAAGGCCCAGCCGACGATGCCCCACGGCACCATCATCGCCATCAGCGCCGGTCCGGCAATATGCGGCGGCAGAAAGGTCGGGATGACCGACAGCAGGACCAGCATGCCGGCGCTCAGCGCCAACGACCAGCCGACGGTGCGGGTCGCGCCGAACCGGTCGGCGGCCTGGCCGCCGCCAATGTTGCCGATGACGGCGCCGACGCCGAAGGCGAGCAGCATGCCGGGCAGCGCGATCTGGCTGAGACCGCCGCCCTCGATGGCAAGCGGCGCGACATAGGCAAAGACGGTGAAGGCGCCGATCAGCGCCAGCACCGTCGTCAACAGGATCGGCATCACGCCGGGACGCAGCGCTGCCGCCAGCCTGCGCTTCAAGGGCAGCCTGGTGCCAACGATGCCCCGCGGCAGCCGGTACCACAGGATCGCGCCTGCAAGCGCGCCAAGGCCGGCGATGGCAAAAAAGGTGCCGCGCCAGCCGGCAACGGTGGCAACGAGCGCGCCCAGTGGCGCACCCAGTGCAACGGCCACCGTGGTTCCGCCGACGACGACGGCGATGGCACGCGCCCGGTGATGGTCATCGACCAGCGCCACCGCGGTGCCTTGCGCGGTTGCGGCGAACAGGCCCGACGACAGCGCCATGACGATGCGCGCGATCAGCAGCAGTTCGAAGGAGGAACTCAAGGCAGCGGCGATGTTGCCGAGCACGAAGAACACCAGCGTCCACAGGATGACGCGGCGCCGGTCCCATTCGCCTGTCAGCGTCGCCAGGATCGGCGTGCCGATCGCATAGGCGAGCGCAAAGGCGGTGATCAGCGTGCCGGCCAGCGGAATGGAGATGCCGGCATCCGCCGCGATGTCGGGCAGAAGGCTGGAGATGACGAAGCCTTCGGTCGAGATCGTAAACGATCCGAGCGCTAGCCAGAAAAGGCGCTTGTCCATGGCGGGATGTCCTTAGTTCAAAAGTTATTGAACAATTGGACATAATAGGGCATCATGTCAATGAAGCCAGGGAAAAATAGCTGAACCTTCCTGACAGCCCTGTGTCAGCACAGGTCGGCGCGAGACGGAGAAAGGCCGCGTGCGGGCCAACAATGATGGATGCGTTGAAATCGGACCCGACTGTGCTTAGTTTCGAGCCATGACCTTGCCACACCCCAATACGGACCAGATCAGCCTGCCGATCGTGCTTGGCGTGCTCGGCGATCCGACCCGGCTCGCCATCGTGCGCTATCTCGCCAGCAAGCAAGGCGTGCCGCTGAACTGCAGCCAGTTCCTGGATTTCGGCTCGAAGACCAATCTGAGCTACCACCTCGCCAAACTGCGCGAGGCCGGCGTCACCCGTGCCGAGGTGGTCGGCACCAACCGCATGATCACACTGCGCCGCGCCGATCTCGACGCCCGCTTCCCCGGCCTGCTCGACAGCGTCATCGCCGCCGCCGGCGACGATCCGGCAGTGCCGGCGGTCGGCGGCCACGACATCGAAGTGCACGCGTAGGCTGTTTCCTCGCACGATGAAACGCAGAGCTCGCATATGAATTCTTACGAAGATGGCCCCCACTCCGTCGAGCTTCTATCGTCGACGGAGGAGAGGGAAGGCGCGACTTCGCCAACCTTGGCTCCCTTCCTCTCCCTCCGGAGGGGGGAGAGCGACGGGGGAGAGGAAAGGCGCGAGTCAGGTGGGGTACATCGTAGAGCAGAAGCCTCGGCTTCCCATATGCGATAGCCCTGCCGTAAAACGGGGCCGCCAACCCACGGAGCCTCCCCCTATGCGCATTGCCGTACTGGCCGATATCCACGGCAACGTCCTGGCACTCGACGCTGTGCTCGATGATCTGCGCCGGCGCGGCGGCGCCGACCTGACCGTCAACCTGGGTGACAGCGTTTCCGGCCCGCTCTGGCCGCGCGAGACGTTTGCGCGGTTGGAGGCGCTGAACCTGCCGACAGTGCGCGGCAACCACGACCGCCGTGTCGCCGCCGACCCCGCTGATGACACCATGTGGCCCTCCGACGCCTATGCGCAGGAGCGGCTGACCGAGACGCAGCGCCAGATGCTTTTCGCCCAGCCGCTGACGCTGGAGATCGCACCCGGAATCATCGCTTTCCACGCCCGTCCCGACCATGACGAGAAATATCTCGCCGATACCATCGTCAATGGCCAGCTGGTGCGTGCGCCGCTGACGGCGATCCGGCGGCGGCTGAAGGCGCTCGACCCGGCTTGCCGCATCGCGCTGTGCGGCCACAGCCACCGCGCGGAACTGATCCGCGTCCCCGATGGTCCCGTCATTTTCAACCCGGGCAGCATCGGCTGCCCCGCCTATGACGATTCCACACCGCCGGCGCATGTCTCCGAGCAGGGCTCGCCGCATGCGCGCTACGGCATCGTCACCTTGGGCAGCAACGGCCAGTCCGACCGCTTCGAGGCCATCGCCGTCGACTACGACCACGAGGCGGCCGCCAGGCAAGCCGAACAGGCGGGCCGGCCGGAATGGGCTCACGCGCTCAGAACAGGGTTCATGCCCCTGCCCGGCTGAACGCTCTTGCGTTCATGCCCGGCTGAGTAGGCTCACGGCCTGGCGGGCCGGGTTGGGACCGGCGGAACGGCGAGCCGAATTTTCGGGCTTACATGGCGCCGCGGCGTCCCTTATAAAACCGGCCGGGCTTGCGGCGGGCTCGATCCGCCGCGGCATGATGTCAGCGCACGGCCAAACGATGAGGCGCACAGTCACGCTCCGAACAACCCTGCATGCGCTGATTGCTGCTCCGCTGTTGATGACGGCGTGGCCGGTGATTGCCCCCGCTATGGCTGAAGAGATGGCCCAAGAGGCGCCGGACCTCGTCATCTCCGTCGTCACCGGCCTGGCGCCGGACGACCTTCTCAAGGTCCGCACCACCGCATCGCCGGTCGCCACGGTCGAGGCGCGGCTGAGCAGCGGCGACATGGTCACCAATCTCGGCTGCAACGACATCAACGGCTACAAATGGTGCAAGATCGAGAGCACGGGCAAGGAGAAGCTGAGCGGCTGGGCGCCGGCGCGCTATCTCATTCCCCTCAATCCGGCCCCTTATGTCGAAGGCGAGACAAGACCGGCCGATGCGCCGGTGGTTGCCTCCACCGGCAGCGCCAATGAGGCCGGGCAGGCCTCGGCGCCGGATCAATCGCAGGCCACCAATAGCGCGCCGGTCGCACCGCCCGACCTGACAGCGCGGCTTGGCGGCGCCGGTCCGGCTGCCGAAAGCACGCCGAAATCGGCCGCGGAAATCGGCCGCGCCGCGATGCAGGATGCGTATGTACTGGCGCTGGCGGCGCCTGACGTCCCGCTTGATTCCGTTCCGACGCCGGCTTCTGGCCCCGAGATTCCCTGCGCCCGCTATGTCGGCCAACCAATGGAGCGCTGCAAGGTCAGCGTGGTGCACACCGCCGACAAGGCGAACATCACTGTGACCTGGCCCGATGGCGGCACGCGCATCATCTCCTTCCGTGCCGGCCAGCCGGCCGGTTCCGACGCGGACGGCAATTTCCGCTTCACTCGGGAGGGCAGCCTCAACATGATACGCATCGGCGAGGCCGAGCGGTTTGAGATTACGGATCAGCTGGCGCTGGGGAATTAGAATTTAGGGGAGTAGGGGAATAAGGGAGTATGTTTGGAATTCCCTCGAACCCACACCCTATTCCCCTATTCCCCTATTCCCCTATTCCCCTATTCCCCTATTCCCCTATTCCCCTATTCCCCTACTCCCCTACCTCGCATTTTCGGGGTTACATCAGTCAAAACTCTTCCCTATAAGGCCCTCCTAGCCTGATACCAGAATCGCGAGCACAACCGGCCGGGTCTTCCCGTCCCGGTTTTTTGTGCAAGCCGCCCGCCGAACGGACCTTTGACATGCCAAGACGCACTGACATCAAGTCGATCCTGATCATCGGGGCCGGCCCCATCGTCATCGGCCAGGCCTGCGAGTTCGACTATTCCGGCACCCAGGCGTGCAAGGCGCTGAAGGAGGAAGGCTTCCGCGTCATCCTGGTCAATTCCAACCCGGCCACCATCATGACCGATCCGGAACTGGCCGACGCCACCTATATCGAGCCGATCACGCCTGAAGTGGTCGCCAAGATCATCGCCAAGGAGCGGCCCGACGCGCTGCTGCCGACCATGGGTGGCCAGACCGCGCTCAACACCGCTTTGTCGCTGCGCCGCATGGGTGTGCTCGAGCGCTACAATGTCGAGATGATCGGCGCCGACGCCACGGCCATCGACAAGGCCGAGGACCGCGCTCTGTTTCGCGAGGCGATGAAGAAGATCGGGCTGGAAACGCCGAAGTCGATGCTGGCCAACGCCACCGACGTCAAGAACACCGACCGCAAGACGCATGAAGCCGAGCGCGCCGCCGTCAAGGCCGAGGCCCCGGCCGATCTCGACGCCGCGCTCGACGCGCTGGAAACCCGCTGGAACCTCGGCGAAGGCGACCGCAAGCAGCGCTACATCAGCCATGGCATGGCGATCGCCGCGCAGGCGCTCGACCATGTCGGCCTGCCCGCCATCATCCGCCCGTCCTTCACCATGGGCGGCACCGGCGGCGGCATCGCCTACAACCGCGCCGAATTCTACGAGATCGTCCAGTCCGGCCTCGACGCCTCGCCGACCACCGAAGTGCTGATCGAGGAGAGTGTGCTCGGCTGGAAGGAGTATGAGATGGAGGTCGTCCGCGACAAGGCGGACAATTGCATCATCGTCTGCTCGATCGAGAACATCGACCCGATGGGGGTGCACACGGGCGACTCGATCACCGTCGCTCCGGCCCTGACCTTGACCGACAAGGAATACCAGATGATGCGCAACGCCTCGATCGCGGTGCTGCGCGAGATCGGCGTCGAGACCGGCGGCTCCAACGTGCAGTTCGCCGTCAACCCGGCCGACGGCCGCCTGGTGGTCATCGAGATGAACCCGCGCGTCTCGCGCTCGTCCGCCCTTGCCTCCAAGGCGACCGGTTTCCCGATCGCCAAGATCGCCGCAAAACTCGCTGTCGGCTACACGCTGGACGAGTTGGAGAACGACATCACCGGCGGCGCCACGCCCGCCTCCTTCGAGCCGTCGATCGATTACGTCGTCACCAAGATCCCGCGCTTTGCCTTCGAGAAATTCCCCGGCGCCGAGCCGGTGCTGACCACCGCCATGAAGTCGGTCGGCGAAGTCATGGCCATCGGCCGCACCTTCCAGGAATCGCTGCAGAAGGCGCTGCGCGGACTGGAGACCGGCCTCACCGGCCTCGACGAAATCGAGATCCCCGGCCTCGGCTACGGCGCCGCCAGCCATGCCGACGATCGCAACGCCATCCGTGCAGCCCTCGGCACGCCGACGCCCGACCGGCTGCGCATGGTGGCGCAGGCGATCCGTATGGGCACCTCGCTGGAAGACGTGCACGCCATGTGCAAGATCGACCCGTGGTTCCTCGAACAGATCGCCGGCATCGTCGCCATGGAAGCCCGCATCCGCGAGCACGGCATCCCCGAGGACGCCGTCAATCTGCGCATGCTGAAAGCGATGGGTTTCTCGGACGCCCGCCTCGCGTCATTGACGAGAACAGACGTCGAAGTGATTGCGAAGATTCGCGAAAAGCTCGACGTTCATCCAGTTTATAAGCGCATCGACACCTGTGCGGCCGAGTTCGCCTCGCCGACCGCCTACATGTACTCGACCTATGAAGTGCCGTTTGCCGGCGCGCTGGCCAACGAGGCGCAGGTCTCGTCGCGCAAGAAAGTCGTCATCCTTGGTGGCGGGCCGAACCGCATCGGCCAGGGCATCGAGTTCGACTATTGCTGCTGCCATGCGGCCTTCGCGCTACGCGACGCCGGCTATGAAGCGATCATGATCAACTGCAACCCGGAGACCGTGTCGACCGACTACGACACGTCGGACCGGCTCTATTTCGAGCCGCTGACGGCGGAAGACGTGCTGGAGATCCTGCGCGCCGAGCAGGCCTCTGGCGAACTGGTCGGCGTCATCGTCCAGTTCGGCGGCCAGACGCCGCTGAAGCTGGCCGATGCGCTGGAAAAGGCCGGCATCCCCATCCTCGGCACCTCGCCCGACATGATCGATCTCGCCGAAGACCGCGACCGTTTCCAGAAGCTGCTGCACAAGCTCGGCCTCACCCAGCCGAAGAACGGCATCGCCTATTCGGTCGAGCAGGCCCGCCTCGTCGCCGGCGAGCTCGGCTTCCCGCTGGTGGTGCGCCCGTCCTATGTGCTGGGTGGCCGCGCCATGCAGATCATCCATGACGAGGGCATGCTGCAGACCTATCTGCTCGACACCGTGCCCGGCCTGGTGCCGGAGGACATCAAGCAGAAGTACCCCAACGACAAGACCGGCCAGATCAACACGCTGCTGGGCAAGAACCCGCTGCTGTTCGACACCTATCTCTCTGGCGCCATCGAGGTCGATGTCGACTGCCTCTGCGACGGCAAGTCGACCTTCGTCTCCGGCATATTGGAGCACATCGAGGAGGCCGGCATCCATTCGGGCGACAGTGCCTGCTCGCTGCCGGTGCACTCGCTGCCTTCGGAGCTGGTCGACGAGCTGGAGCGCCAGACGGCAGCCCTTGCCCGCGCGCTCAATGTCGGCGGCCTGATGAACGTGCAGTATGCGATCAAGGACGGCACCGTCTATGTGCTGGAGGTCAACCCGCGCGCGTCGCGCACCGTGCCCTTCGTCGCCAAGACCATCGGGCGGCCTATTGCGAAAATTGCTGCCCGCATCATGGCCGGCGAGACGCTGGAAGACGCCTTCGCCCATTACGGCGCCATGCCCGACCCCAGGAACCCCGGCCACATCGCGGTCAAGGAAGCCGTCTTCCCCTTCGCTCGCTTCCCCGGTGTCGACATCCTGCTCGGCCCGGAAATGCGCTCGACCGGCGAGGTCATGGGCCTCGACCGCGACTTCGCGCTCGCCTTCGCCAAGAGCCAGCTCGGCGCAGGTGTTGATCTCCCCCGCTCCGGCACCCTGTTCGTCTCGGTGCGGGACGAGGACAAGAAAGGCATCCTGCCGGCGGTCAAGCGCCTGGCCGGCCTCGGCTTCAAGGTGCTGGCCACCTCAGGCACCGCCCGCTTCCTCGCCGAAAACGGCGTCGTCGCCGAGAAGATCAACAAGGTCCTGGAAGGCCGCCCCCACATCGAAGACGCCATCCGCAACCGCCAGGTCCAGATCGTCTTCAACACGACTGACGGCCAGAAGGCGGTGTCGGACTCAAAATCGCTGCGCCGCGCGACGCTGATGCAGAAGGTGCCGTATTACACGACGCTGTCGGGCGCGGCGGCAGTGGCCGAGGCGATCGCGGCGCTGAAGGCGGGGAGCCTCGAGGTGAGGCCGCTGCAGGAGTATTTTGCGTGAGGTCCTGTAGGGCTATCCGCTCAACCAGCCACATCCCTGATACTTCTGCGCATCCGCATCTGCGGCTGTGCCGCTGACGATGAACTTTCGGTAGCTGAAATAACGGCCTCGACGGCTTTGAACACCGCATCGAACGCAGAAAAAGCTTCATCCGGCAGCTGAGGTACAACGGCCTTCGCAAAGGCCATTTTGGAACTCTCATCAATTGCCTGCACTTCTGTTCCTCCCGCCAGCGGCACCCGGAACACTTCATTTCCCAACTTTCTGTTGGCTGTTAAAGGAGTAAGTACTAATCGACGACCATCGACCACAACTGATAAGTATTGATCGGGAAACAAGAATTCAATCGGGAGATTTTCATTCGTCGCGCATAAAGCTCTAAAATCTGGAACAGGCATAAGAATTCCGAATGAGCGTCCGTTCTTCGAAGATTTTACATCCGAAAAAAGATCGTTTGCGACAAAATTATTATCTAATCTCCACTCTTTCACCCCGCTCTCATCGCGATCAAATAAGCCGATGACAACATGCGGATTGTCAGCGGCGACTGCCTTCAGACACAACGACAGCTTAGATGAACCAGCAGCACCTCCGCCACTACCATCGCTTGTATCACAGCTCTTAATACGAAATATTTGTTTCGATTTTCTTAGGCGCTTCCAAGCCTCACAAAGAATTAACTCGTCGGTTTTGCCTTCTGTTAAAAGTATAGGAGACTTTATCTCAAATAATTCATCTCTAATACTTCCTATTTCCTCCTTGAACTTATTTATTTCTAGCTGCTGTATGGAATAAGATTCGAGAGCTTTAGCCACAGCCGGCAGATAAAAACCTTCTCCAATTGCAGTCACAGCATCAAATCGTTCGAGATTCTTGCCCTGAACGATAGTTGCATCGCCACCCTCTCCGTCTCTGGTGACGTAGAATCTAGTTATCTTGTCAGAGGTTAGGTTATAGAAAGATGGGCTATGTGTGGTGGTAAATATCTGGACTCCATCGCCGGCTGAAATCTTCAAGAGCCGAACAGCTTCTGCCTCAGCAGCTACGAAATCCAACGAATTTTCGGGCTCCTCGAACCCCCATATATGAAACTGGAATCGATCTCTCTTTGATATAAAGTTGAGCAGTTCGGGAATATGTCGAGCCTTGATGCCATCGCCCCTTTGCGTCGTGAGCGATTTTGAAATGCCCCCCGCATTACTGATTGTCTCGAAATCTAAGGTTTGGAAAAGCTCATCCATTTTACTGGGGGAAGATATTTTGGTTTCATGAGCTATCTCTTTTGGAAGATCCGAAAAAAGACTGCTCGTTAGGCCCTGAACTCTACTTGCAAAATCACCAACTGTCGATAAAAACTCGTCCGACTCAGACAATGTCTCATATATATTAAAAAGAAGACTTCGGAATATCGTGGGATCTTTTATCGCTGGGATATAAATAAATCTAAATAAGTTTATAAACCTCGTAACGATATGTCTTTGATTCTCCCGAATATGCGACGAAACCTCTTCGTGGTAATCATCCCCACGAGATACTGTCCACTGCCTCTTCACATAAAATCGCTCGCCGAGAGACCTTTGATAATTCTTCGGAGTTGCAAACGTAATTTTAACATGTATAAACTTCCTAACATCGTCCGAATTCTGAGATTCAGTTAAGCGCTTATCCGAGAAATCAATGCCAAAATCGTAGTCATTAATATGATCTGTTTTGTTGTTAAAAAAGAGGTTCAAAGCGCGAACTATATTCGACTTGCCAACGTCGTTCTTCCCAAATATTATATTCAAATGATTGCATCTATACAACGTAACTTTATAAAAGCTACGAAAATACGCGATTTCAATTTCTTGAATAAGGTTCACAGCCATCCCCCAGGTAGACGGAGGAAGCTACTACACATTTTAGCCGTCAAACAGTGCGTAGGGGCGAGGTATTGGGCGGCACCACATCATTTGCCCAGGTTTATTCAAGAATACTCGTATGGCTGCGATCCCAGGCATCGACTTTGGCTTCTAGAGCTATCAGCTTAAGGGTTGCCCCTCACGCCACCGCCACGCACTCGATCTCGATATCAAACTCCATCGGCCATGACGCCACCGGCACAAAGCTCCGCGCCGGCGGGTTCACGCTGAAATACCGCGCATAAACCCCGTTGATGGCGTTGTAGAAGCCGGAATTGACGGCGTAGATGCGCACCATCACCACATTGTCCAGCGAGGTGCCCGCCGCTTCCAGGCAATGTTTCAGCGCCTTCAGCGACGCCTCGGTCTGCACCTGGATGTCGCCGCGCACCATCTCGCCGGTCACCATGTCCACCGGCGGCGTCGCCGAGATGAACACGAAGCCGTTGGCCCTCACCGCTGTCGAGCAGGGAAGGCCGAGCGCCCGCACCTTGTCCGACATGACCGGCACTTCGATGATTTCTTTCTTCATGGTGGTTCTCCCTGAGTATGCAGCAGGCTGCCGCGTTAGCGCTAATGAAGAGCCCCCTAACCTTCCCCCCAAGGGCAGGGCTATCGCATGTGGATTCTTGCGAAGAAGGACCCCCACCCTAACCCTCCCCACAAGGGGGAGGGAACGCTGCCGCGTGCCTTTAAATTCTTCTTTGGCGCCGAAAGACAGACGATTTGCCTAGGTCAGCGCCAACGGAAGTCTCCCTCCCCCTTGTGGGGAGGGGTTAGGGGTGGGGGTCCTCTTCGCAAAAAAACTGTAGGTGACAACCCAGGTGCTTCAGGGAGCTTATCCCTGCACTGGCGGAACGCCAGTGCCGGCGCTCGCTCTAATCAGAGAAAACCGATGAACCGTCCGGCGAAAAGCACGGAAGTCCACAGCAGAATCGAGAGCACGGCCAAAGCGGTCCCACCCGCCGGCTCGCCGCGGCCTGTGGCGCGGCGAACGCGGGTGAAGACGAGGAAGTTCACGCCGGCGACAAGGATGAGTGCCATCTTGGCGAGGAAGATCGGCATCGCCGCATAGGTGCTCGCTTTGACCGAAAACAACAGCGAGCCTGTGACAAGCGCGCCCGCGAACGCCGCCAACGCAATGTGGCGCAGCAGCCCCACGAACGCCGCTTGCGGCAGCGAGCGGAAAGCGCCGCAGATCCTGAGGTCCATGAGAACGACGCTGGTCAGCAACGCGCCGATCGATATGATGTGGAGCGCATTGACGATGGGGTAGGCAATGAAGGAGCCCTTCAGCCACCGCGCCAACGCAAGGTGCTCGATGCCGGTGAAAAACTCCGTCATCTAGGCGGGCGGCACACGGTCGGGATAGACATCATACGTCTTCCCATTGACGATGAGGCGCACCGCCTTCATGCGCTTTTCGGTCGCCTCGAGCGAGCGGTTGCCGATCGCAGTCACCTCGTCGCCGACCTTGGCCACCTCCTCGGTGAAGCCGGCGGCGATCGTGCGGGATGGCGGCGCCATCTCCACCCGCCAGGCCTCGCCCTCGGCATCGACATCCAGCGTGGCGTGCGGATTGCCGATATAGATGGCCGTGATCTTGCCCCTGAGTTCGAAAAACCCGTCCTGCGTCCACGACCAGCCATGATGGGCATAGGCCGCGGTGCCGGCGGCAAGGATCACGGCCGCCGTCAGCGCGACGCCGCGAATTCCGTTGAACTGCATCGCTCGTCTCCTCGGTTCGTTCCGCAGGGATTGAAGAGTAGGACGCGGCACGGCAACGTCAAATCACATCGGGCGAAGCCGCCAGGCGCCGCTCGATCACCGGCGACCTTGCCTTGCTAATGACATCCATGCGCGCCACTCTCTCCTTCCTGGCCGTTCTTCCCCTGGGCTGAAGATCGGACTCACATCCAAACGAGGCAAACCATGAGCAGCATGAGAGACCGTCAGGAAGGCTTCGAAAAGAAGTTCGCGATGGACGAGGAAACGAAGTTCCGGGCCATGGCGCGCCGCAACAAGCTGCTCGGCCTGTGGGCCGCCGAACAGCTCGGCAAATCCGGTGCGGACGCCGACGCCTATGCGAAGGATGTGGTGCACGCCGACTTCGAAGAGGCCGGCGACAACGATGTGTTCCGCAAGGTCCGCGCCGATTTCGACGCGGCAGGCATCGCCCAGTCGGATGCCCAGATACGCACCGCCATGGAAGAACTGCTGGTGACCGCGGTCGAGCAGATCAGGTCGACCTGAGCAGCGCTCAGCCTTGATCGGTATAGGGCGTGCCGTCCTTGAGGCACAGGGCCACATTGTGGTGTTGGTTTGCCAAGCGGGCTGGCTTCCATGGTAGCGCTCTACGGCGCCCCCCTCTGTCCTGCCGGACTGTGGGGGGCGCCATAGAGCGTCGACCTTGAACCGCCCTCACCCCTGATGCGCGGCCGCCAGTTCCTTCACGTGTTTTTCGTGCATCTGCAGCGTCGGCAGCGTCTTCTTGGCGAATTCCTTCATCGCAGGGTCGTCGCCGGATTGCGCATAGCCGCTGAACAGCGCGACGGCTTCCTTGTGCGCGTTGGTCTGCATTTCGATGTATTTCGCCTGGAACTGATCGCCGCTGGCGCTCTTCAGCTCATCGAGCATCTTCTGCTCCTTGGGCTGCAGGGCCGGACCGGACGGCGCTGTGGCCGAGGTTGTCTGGCCCTGGGCAAGCGCCGCCTTGAATTCCTCGCCGGCTTTGGTGTGATCGGCGATCATCTGTTTGGCGAACGCCTTGACGTCGGCATCGGTCGCCTTCTGCTCGGCGAGCTTGCTGGACTCGATCTCGAACTCATTGGCGCTCGGCACCGTCTTGATGAAGGTCGAAGTGTCGACCTTCGTCGTCGTGGCGAGCGGCGTGGTCGTGGCGGTCGTGTTCGACTGGGCAAAGGCCGGCGCGCCGGCAAGCAACGCTGCTGCGGTCAGGATGGTAAGCGTTTTCATGGCATGTCTCCGGTTGGAATTGTCCCTCGGACAATCCAACGTCGCTTGGGCACTCCGGTTGCAGCTCATGAGGAAGAAGCCTGCGCATGTCGCCTCAATCGCCCCACCGTATCCGTGCCTGACTCGAACGCTCGCCGATGCCCTCGTTCGAGCCAGCCATGGACTCATGTTCCGAAAACTAAAACGCGGCGGCTGACCAGAGCTGCCTTTCAGTGGCAACACGCCTCGCCATATTGCAACTGCTCGTTCCAGTTCGGGCGGCCTTCAGGCGTGAAATCCATCAGGTTCCACAGCGTTTCGCAGGTACCAAGGCCGCGTGGGTCCTTGCCCGGCTCCGTCGGTGCGAAATCCAGTTCCGAGCTCCAGAAATGGCGTATGCCGTCGCCGTCGCGGTGGAACACCGACAGCAGCGGGATCTGTGAGCCGTCGGCCGCCTCCGCATTGTAGTCGCGCTTGAAGCTGTTGGAAGCCGAAGACACCAGCCGCATGTTGCGCCAGCCCCGGTCGCGGCCGAGCGTGACCAGGTTTTCGAGCGCGGTCTTGCCCACCACCGCGAAATTGAAGCCGGCGGCCTGGAGATGCCCGACGGCGCCGTCGAACTGATCGAGCAATGCCGTGCAGGACGGACATGGCTGGTCCGGTCGGGCAAGCTTCGCCGTGCCGCCGCTGGTCGCCACATCGCGCTTCTCCTGCGGGTGACGCGGGAACATCATGTTGTAGAGGATCAGCGTATCCTTGCCCGGCGCGAACAGCTCCGAAAGCTTAATCTTGGCCGGCCTTCGATCGGTATCCAGCCCGTCGAACTCATAGTCCTGACGGATCAGCCCGCCCGGCGGCAGCGCGCGCCGGGCCTCGGCGACCTCTTCCATGACGCGGCGCAGCTCGATTTCCTTGCGCAGCAGTTTTTCGCGCGCGGTGCGGTATTTCGCGGATTCGTTAGGAAAGGTGATCATGATCGGCTCCTTCAAGTCGCGGCGCCGGCGTCCCGGCGCGGTTGCTCTGCGACCCAAGGACGTTTGGCGGCGATCGGTCCCGACATTCATTGCGCCTGGCGAGATGTCGTAATACCTGTTCGGGCAGCGTGATCCGGGGGACAAGATGCACGACGACGAGATCGATCTGCGCTGCCCGCAAGTGGTGGCCGACAATGCCGCCAAGGGCCTCAGGCTACGCGGCGAATTCGGCCGCGGCGGCACCGAGATCGGCGTGGCCCGCGCCACCGAGCTGAAGAACCGGGAAAAGCTCGCGCCCTCCACCATTCGCCGCATGGTCAGCTATTTCGCCCGCCACGAGATCGACAAGCGCGGCAGGAACTACGGCAATGAGCAAAACCCTTCGGCCGGCTACATTGCCTGGCTGCTGTGGGGCGGCGACGAAGGCCGCGCCTGGGCGCTGGAGCTCAAGAAGAAGATCGGCAACGCACCGGACATCTGAGCGTTTCGCCCCCTCACCCCTTGACCCCGCCGGCGGTGAGGCCGGAAACGATCTCGCGCTGGAAGATCAGCACCAGCACCACCAGCGGCACCGTGACGATCACCGAGGCCGCCATGATGTTGCCCCAAGGGATCTCGAACTGCGAGTTGCCGGAGAGCAGCGCGATCGCTACCGGCACGGTCCGCTGTGCGTTGTTGGAGGTGAAGGTCAGGGCAAACAGGAACTCGTTCCACGCGCCGATGAAAGCCAGCAGGCCGGTGGTCGCCAGCGCCGGCCACATCAGCGGCAGGAAGACCCGCGTGATGATGATGCACGGCGTCGCGCCGTCTAGGATCGCCGCCTCCTCGACCTCGACCGGCAGGTCGCGGACGAAGGTGGTGAGCACCCAGACGGTGAACGGCAAGGTGAAGATCATGTAGGAGAAGATCAGCGCGAACAGCGAATTGTAGAGGCCGAACAGGCGGACCAGTTCGAACAGCCCGGCCAGCAGCGCCACCTGCGGGAACATCGACACCGACAGGATGATGAACAGCAGGGCCGAGCGGCCGCGAAAGCGGATACGTGCCAGCGCATAGGCTGATGTGACGCCGAGCAACAGCGAAAGCGCAACCACCGCGCCGGAGACGAACAGCGAGTTCAGCAAGTTGCGCACGAAGCTGCCCTCGGTCAGCACATTCCGGTAATTGGCAAGACGGATCGTCGTCGGCCACAGATCGGCTCGGAACAGGTCGGTCCCCGATTTCAGGCTGGTGACGATGGCGTAGTAGAACGGGAACACGGCGACGAAGACGATGACCGCGACCAGCAGGTAAAAGGCCGTGCGCTTCAGGATCCACATGTCAGCGGCCTCCGTCCAGGCTTATCCGGCCGATCCGGATGGTGACGATGGTGAGCAAAGCGAGGATCAGGAAGAGCAAGGTCGAGGCGGCGGAGCCATAGGCGAACTTGTCGAACTCGAACAGGTTCTCGCGGGCGAACACCGACATCGACTTGGTATGCACATTGTTGGGCGTCAGCACATAGATCAGGTCGAAGATGCGCAGTGCATCGAGCGCGCGGAAGATCACGGCCACCATCAGCGCGGGGCGGATGAGCGGCAAGGTCACCCGCCAGAAGATCTGCCAGGGGTTGGCGCCGTCGAGCCTGG
The DNA here is from genome assembly GCF_040319805.1 of Mesorhizobium sp. M0848. NCBI lineage: Bacteria > Pseudomonadati > Pseudomonadota > Alphaproteobacteria > Hyphomicrobiales > Phyllobacteriaceae > Mesorhizobium > Mesorhizobium sp. M0848. The sequence goes on from NZ_JAMYOM010000023.1 coordinate 72,802, forward strand.
CGACCTCGATGATCTCCCTCGGCAGCATCTGCAGCGCGGCCAGGATGAGCAGCGTCATGAATGGTGTCGCCTTCCAGATATCGACGATGAGGACCGCCGCCATCGCCGTGTCGGCGTTGGCCGTCCAGGCGATCTTGGCGCTGATCAGGCCGAGGTTGAGCAACACGACATTGATGATGCCGAACTGGTCGTTGAGCATCCATTGCCACATCTTCGCCGAGACGATCGTCGGGATCGCCCAGGGGATCAGGATCGCTGCCCTGACGATGCCGCGGCCGGCGAATTCCGCGTTGAGAACCAGGGCAACGATGGTGCCGAGGATGGTCTCGCAGGTCACCGAAATCACTGTGAAACGAACCGTGTTCCAGACGGCACGCCACCAGACCGGATCGACGAGCAACCCGTCATAGAGGGTCCTGCCGCTCGGCATGCTGAACACCGAGAAATAATTGGCGAAGCCGACCCATTGGCGCGCATCGAGATCGGCCAGCGAGGCATCGGTGAAGCTGAAATAGACCGTGCGGGCAAGCGGCCAGCCGGCCGCCGCGGCGAGCACCAGCAGCATTGGCGCCAGGAAAAGCCACGCCGAGCGAACGCGCTGCGCCGTCAACTGCGAGTGCGCGGCCCTGGCTGTTTCCGGTTCCGTCCCTGTCATCTCGCTCCGCTCGTTGCGGTCCCGCCGGGTGGCTGTCCCAGTATCGTCACCAGCCTCGGCCCTTCAACTTGGTCAGCATCGCTTCGAGATCGGCCAGATTGTCGGCGGCAGTGCCGTCGCCCGAGAGCGTGTTGTGCACGGCGTTCCAGAACTGGCTCGACGCCTCGTTGTATTTGATCCTGGTCGCGGCCGAGGGGCGCGGCACCGCATCGAGAAAGATCTGCTTCCAGCGCGGAACGATCGGCTGTTGCCTGGCGATGTCGGCATCGTCATACAGCGCCTGGATGGTCGGCAGGTTGGACGTCTTCAGCGTGCGGTATTTCTGCATCGCGGGCGAGGCGATGAACTTGATCAGCTCGATCGCGGCATCCGGATGCTTCGAATATTTGGAGACGGCGAGATTCCAGCCGCCCAGGGCCCCGACCGGTCGGGCGCCCTCGCCCGTGCCGGCCGGCAGCGGCGCCACGTCGAATTTGCCCTTGATCGGCGAGCCCTCGCCGTTGCCGAGCGCGTAGGCATAGGGCCAGTTGCGCATGAACACCGCATTGCCTGTCTGCCAGACACCGCGCGATTCCTCTTCCTGGTAGGCGAGCACGCCGGGTGGCGCGATGGTCCCGACCCAGCCCTTGACCATGTCGAGCACCACCGCCGCTTGGCTGTTGTTGACGGAGATGGTGCCGTCCGGCTCGATGATCTGGCCGCCGCCATTCGACATCACCCATTCGAGCGCGTCGCAGGTCAGCCCCTCATAGGCATTGCCCTGAAAGACGAAGCCCCAGATATCCCGATTGCCAGCCGCACGCTCCTTGTCCATGACCAGCTTGGCGGTGTCGGCCAGTTCCTTCCAGGTGGCCGGCACCTTGGCGCCATATTTGTCGAGGAGATCCTTGCGGTAGTAGAGCGCCGGCGCATCGGTAAAGATCGGCAAGGCGACGAGCTTGCCGTCGACGGTCTGCGACTGGATGATCGACGGGAAATGCTCAGCCACGATATCCTTGGTCGCTGCGGTCAAATCCACGAGCTGGCTGGCGAGTTGCGGCGCCCAGATCACATCCGTCTGGTAGACGTCGATGTCGCTGTTTCCGGCGGCAAGCCAAAGCCGGTACTGGCCGAACTGGTCGGTCCCGGACGCCGGCATGACGACGATGCCGACCTTGTTGCCGCTGTCTTTCTCGTAACGGTCGAGGATCTCGCGCAGCACCTTGATGCCATCGCCGGTATCGCCCGACACGATCGACAGATCGACGGCCCATGCTGGCGTGCCAGCGAGCATGGCAGCGACGCCGACCGCAAGGAATGCGTGAGAAAACGTCATGGTGGTGGATGTCCCTCCGCAGCCGGTGACGGAAAATCCTCCCACGCGCCGGCAGCTTGTCAGGCCCTCACCTCCCATTAAATGCGAAGCGGCGCTTTTGGGTTCCCAAATCATGCCGTTCCTGCGTGGGCGACATGCATCAGGGTGTGTTGAGATTCAGGTCAGGCAACTATGGGTGCTTCGGCCGGCGAAGGCCGGAAGCGCAGGGAACCGTCGCTTGCAGGCCGGCATCACCTGAATATCCGCACACCCTAGCCTTCCCAGGCGACAGGCATCATCCCCAGCCGCTCATAGAGCCGGACCGCGGCGGGATTCTCGACCGTGTTGGTCTTGAGGTCGACATGATCGGCGCCGCGTTCGCGAAAAACGGCGAAGGCGTGCCACATCAGCGCTTCGGCAACACCCCTGCCGCGCGCCTCGGGATGAACGGCGAGGTCCTTGACGAAGCCGCGGGTCCAGCACAACGCCGCCGCCGCCAGCCGGCCCTTGGCGTCGATGACGAGGAAGCACAGCGCCGGGTCGAATTCGGGATCGTCCGCGATACGCGGCCACCACTCGTCGAACGGACCATCGGCGTCGTCATCGAACACTTCGGTCAAAAGCGCATGCAGGGCGGGCGCGTCACCGGGCTCGAAGCTGCGCATGACAAAACCCTCCGGCCAGTGCGGCGGAACCAGCGTCTCGTCGAGGATTTTGCACAGCCGGATGTCATTCAGAGCCGGCGGGCGCGGTTCAGGCATTGCGCTCAGGCGTCGGGCTGCAGGCGGCGGCGCTGGCGGTCGCGGCCAAGGCCGGTCGCCTCGAGCAGGCCCTTGCGCTTGGCGTCGTAATAATAGCCGGTTTGATAGAGCCAGTCGGCCTTCTTGGCGTTGCCGCCGGCCACCAGCCAGGCGCCGCGCAGATATTTCACCGCGTATTTCAGATTGGTATCGGCGTCGAACAGGCCCTTGGCCGGCCCGTCATAGCCCATGCCGCGCGCCGTCGCGTGTTTGATCTGCATCAGTCCCCAATGGCCGTTGTTGTAGGCTTTTGGGTTGAAGGTGCTCTCGCGGTTGACGACATGGCGCACCAGATCCACCGGCACCTGATAGATCGCCGCATATTTCTCGATCAGCCGCTCGACATCGCCACGCACGCCCGTCGCGTGTTCTTCTTGCACGGGCCCTGCCGGGAACTGGACCAGGGCCGCCGGGTTCTGCGGCACGACATAGGCGACCTGCTGGACGCCCGGCATGCGATCGCCCTTGGCGGTTGCCGGTATGACGAGCCCCGCGGTCGTATAGGTCTCGGCCGCCTTGACCGGCTCGCTCGCCTTTGCCGGCGGCGGCGCCTGCCAGGCATTGGCGGTCATCACCGCGGGCACGGCTGGTGCCGCCGGTGTCGATCCGGCAAAAGCGGCGGTCGCGGCAGCCGGCTGTGCGGCGGGATCGAGCGGCAGTTCGGCCGTCTGAGCGGGGGCGATTCCCGATGATTCCGGCAGCACCGAAACCGTCTCCGGCAGAGGCACGGTGAAGCCGGCGTCAGTGCCGGCGACGGTCGCTGTTTCGGTGAGAGCAGGCGCGGACTTCATCTGCGAGGTCGACGTGCAGCCGCTGATGCCGGCGGCGGCCAGGATCACGCCGATCGCGATAAGGTTGAGTTTTGCTGGCAAGCCGCGCTCGGGTCCGGTTTGTCGGGTTGTTAAGAAATCCCTTACACCAGCGATTCAGGCCGGGCAATCGGGGCGATCAGGTGGTTTTCGGGTGGCGAGACGCAGGCGGTGGTGCCATATTGTTCCGGATATGTACTGGGACGAATCCCGGATTTCGCCACTTTGCGGGAAGGAGCGCATCATGGTCACGACAGCTTCGATCACGGCCGGCCACGCAGTGTTAGAAACAGTGATCGGTTTCATGGGCATTGCCTGGAGCGAAAAGGGCCTGATCCGGCTCTGCCTGCCCGAACGCAGCCGCGAAGCGGTGGAGCGGCGCCTGCTGCGCCATGGCGGCGTTTCCACCTCCACGGCGCAGCCGCCATGGGTGGTCGAGCTGATCGCAGCGATCAAGGCCTATGCGGCGGGCGAGGACATCGATTTCTCCGCCGTGCCGGTCGATCTCGACGGCGTCGACGATTTCCGCCTCGCCATTTACGACGCGGCGCGAAAACTCTCCTTCGGCGAAACCACCACCTATGGTGAGCTGGCCAAAACCGCCGGCCATGCCGGGCTCGCCCGCGAAACCGGGGCCGCCCTTGGCGCCAATCCGGTGCCGCTGGTCATCCCTTGCCATCGCATCCTTGCCGCCGGCGGCAAGATCGGCGGCTTCTCGGCGCCCGGCGGATCGATCACCAAGGAGAAGATGCTGGCCATGGAAGGCGTGCGCGTCGGCCCGCTGCCACCGGCGCAGGTGTCGTTCGGGTTTTGAACGGCGGCCGGTGCTGGCAGTAAGCCGGGATCAGTACATCGATCGCCTGTTGACCGGGTTGGCGGGCACCGGCTTCCAACGCGGAAAATATCCACGATGACCGTCTCTGGCGTGTCAGCCGTTTTCGGCTGAACGACCTGGGGCATGACAAGATCGCCTTGGGCGATCACCCGCTTGAAGTCGACCGCCTGTTTCGGCCAATGGGCAACTCCCATCTTTTCCAGAAGCTGCCTGACCGAGTCGCGACCGTCCGTCATCGTCGGGTTTAAGTTGCAGCATGGATGTCTCCCTGGTTGCGTCGGTGTCAGGTCAGTGCGCGCGCGACGAGGACCGTATCGACATACTGCCGCATGCGGATGATCTTGCCGTCCCGCAGTTCGTAGAGATGAGCGAAGGGGGCCGTCATGGATTTTCCCGTCGCCTTGTATGTACCGGAATACACGCCGAAGGCCGCCACCCGGTCGCCATCGGCAATGAAACTGTGCACGGCGGCGTGGTATCCGGTCCACTCCGAGCCGAGCCGCTTGAAAACACCCTGCATCAGGGCCTCGACGCCGATATAGGTGCCGGCATAGGGAAACCCTTCCGCCTCGGTCCATTCGATGTCGGCGGAAAGAACGGCCAGCAGATTGCGGCCGTTCTCCTCGGACGTTCCCTCGTAGGTTCCCTCGTAGGTTCTACGGATCAAATCGAGGTTCGTCGCCATCTCAGCCCCACTTCATCTCGCCCTTGGCGACCTTGGATCCGACATCGAGGGCGACGCCCATACCGAGGCCGGGGAAGCGGGCCTCCATGGCCGCCTTCAACGCGGCGCTGTCTGCCGCCTTGCCCAGTTCTTCCTCGAAGGTGATGAGATAGGACTTGGTGAACTCCACCGCCGAAGGACCGATCGCGGCATCGGGGGCCATGTGGCCAGGCACCACGACAGCGGGCTTGCGGGCGGCAATCGCGTCCAGCGTCTTGATCCAAGCGGCGCGGCTCTCCCTGGTCTGCGTGTCGGCGGTCCAGACATGAACGCCCGAGAAGATCATCACTCCGCCGAAAACGGCATTGAGCGACGGCACGAACAGATAGCGGCGGTTGGCCAATCCTTCTTCCGCATTGACGATCTCGACAGTCTCGCCATCGACGGTCAGCGTTGCGCCGTCGAATGCCTCGGGGAAGACGATGTCGGACAGCGCCTGCGGGCCATTTTCCTTCAATTGCGGACCCCAGACGGCGAGCTTCTTCTCCACATTGCCCTTGATGGCTTCCAGCGTGGCGGAGGCGGCGATCACTTTCGCCTCCGGGAAGGCGTCCCGCACCGGCTTCAGGCCGAAGTAGTAATCGGGATCGGACTGAGTGACGTAGATGGTGGTCAGCTTCTTGCCGCTGGCCTTGATGGCATCGGCGAGCGCTTTGCCGTCCGGATAGGTGAAGCCGCCATCGATCAACAGGGCTTCGCTCGGCCCCGACAGCAGCACCGGCGCACGGAAGAAGCCGTTTGGACCCGCCGGGAAGTGTTTCCAGCCAAGCTTGGCGCCGGCGGCTCGGCCGCTGTCGATGGGAGCGAAAGCGGCGGTTGCGCCGAGGGCCAATGAGGTCTTCATGATCTGTCTCCTCGTGAACATGGAATATCTCCGTTGAATGAAAGGGATCGGATGCGGCTGCGCACCCGCCGGCCGCAGGACGGACGGTGGAACGGCACGGTAGGCTCTTTGGATTAATCAATAAATTGGCTATAATAATACAAACTGTATGTTGAAAGCTTACAATGAGCCTTCGTGGTGGAATCGATAAACCTCAATCGCCTCGCCTATTTTGCCACGGTGGTCGACGCGGGTTCCTTCACCCGCGCGGCCGAGCGGCTCGGCATCACGAAAACAGTTGTCAGCCAACAGGTCGCGCGCCTTGAGGCTGAGCTGCGAACCACGCTTCTCGTGCGCACGACGCGAAGGGTCGAGCCGACGGAAGCAGGCCGTCTTCTGCATGCACGCTGCGTTCTGATCCTGCGGGATGTCGAAGAAGCGATCGCCGAGGTTGGCGAGGCCAACGCCGAGGTGGCCGGTGTGCTGCGTGTTTCCGCGTCCAATGATTATGGCGCGATCGTGCTGGCCCCGATCGCCGCCCGCTTTCGCCAGAAATTTCCTGCCTGCGGCGTCGAACTGCTCATTTCCGATGCCATAATTGACTTGATCGACAACAAGATAGACCTGTCCATCCGGGTCGGCTGGCTGGAGGACTCCAGCCAGCAGGCGCGCCGCATCGGCACCTTCCGGCAAATCCTGGTCGCGTCGCGGGATTTCGCCGCCGGGATCAGAGTAGACAAGCCAGAAGACCTTTCTTCCTTACCGCTCGTTGCCAATGCCGTGCTTCGCAAGCCGTTCACCTGGAACTTCACCCGAGGCGGTTTCGAGCCGCGCACCATCACCCTGCGCGAGGCATTCTCCATCAACTCGACGCCGGCTGTGCTGGAAGCGACGCTCGCCGGGGGCGGACTGGCAGTTCTGCCGGACTATCTGGTCGTCGACCACCTATCGCAAGGCCGCCTCGTCCACGTGCTCCCCGACTGGGTGCTGCCCTCCGGCGGCATTCACGTGGTCTATCCGGCAGCGCGCTTTCGCCCGCAAAAGGTGACGCAATTTGTGTCCATGCTCACAGAACACATCCGGGATTGAGAGCAATGGCTGCCGGTCGATAAGCGCTAGTTGTTGTGGAAGAACCGCCGGCGGAAATGCCGGTCATTGTCCGGCCGCTTACAGTTGTAGACCGGGCAGGACTTTGTGTCGGCGCTCGGCACGTAGGCCCGTGTCCTCACCTCGCCCATGCTGCAGAATCGCTGGCTCTGTACATAGCGGTCGTAGAGCGGCAGCCCAGGCACCCGCTTCGACTGATAGCGCAGGATGACGGCCCCTTGCCGGGCGATCGTCCCCTGAACCTTGCCGCAGCTCATACGCGTCGGGTCGTAGCGCGAGATCGCCTGCGCCTGAGCGGCGACAAGCGTGAGGCAGGCGGCAAGCAGAATGATTTTCATGGTCGTCTCCCCTGATCCGCCGCTCGAGAACAGCGTGATCTGCCGCAACGTTTTCAGCAGATTGGGGCAGCCGTTGGGCAGCGCTCGATCACGGCTTTCTCACGCAGTCTTGTATTTTATGCGAAACCAGCCTATATGCCTTCCATTGATATTTCGGCCGATCGATCCGGGCCTCGCGATCTTCGCGTTTGCTGACGTCTATCTCCAAAATCTCGATGCACACCGGCTGGACTTCGGTCCGGTCAATCTAAAGCAAATGTTGAAGGACTATCTAAAATGGCAACAGGAACGGTCAAGTGGTTCAACGCCACCAAGGGCTTCGGCTTCATTCAGCCTGACGCGGGCGGCGCGGACGTTTTCGTCCATATCTCCGCTGTCGAGCGTGCTGGACTGTCGACCCTGGTCGAAGGCCAGAAGATCAACTTCGAGATCGAGCAGGACCGCCGCACTGGCAAGTCGTCCGCGGGATCTCTGAGCAAGGCAGCCTGATTTTGCGAAGTGCGCGCGCCGGGCGAGAGCTCGGGGCGCGCGGCAAGTCACGGATGTACTGACAGTCGCGCGAGAAGCGCGCTGGAGCGGAAAGACCCGACAAGCTGGATCAGCAGATAGCTGCCAGCCCGGACCCGACGCTCCCGATCAGGCTACCAAGCATGGAAGGCGGGATTTATCCCGCCTTTTTGCTGTCTGGAGATCGGCGCCGCAGGCGATACGACCACCGGCGTTACTTACTCCACCCAATCGATCGGCACATGCCCCGGATCGGCCTCTACCCGGCCAAGCCAGGCCGCCACCGCCGGATAGGCGTCGAGCTGGAAACCACCCTGCTCCGCCGTATGCGTATAGGCATACAGCGCGATGTCGGCGACGCTGAGCGTGCTGCCGGAAAAGAAAGCATTGTTTTCCAGATGCCTGTTCATCACGCCGAGCGCCTTGTTGCCGCGCTCCAGCGTCACCGCCAGCCGCTCCGGGGTCGCATCCCCGGCACGTTCGGGGAAGGTCAGCAGCGCCTTGCGCACGGCAATGTAGGGCTCGTGGCTGTATTGTTCGAAGAACAGCCATTGATAGGCGAGCCCACGCTCATACCTGTCCGCCGGCAGGAAGCGTGTGCCTTCGGCGAGATAGAGCAGGATGGCGTTGGATTCGGCCAGCCGCCGGCCATCGTCGAACTCGAGCAGCGGCACCATGGCGTTCGGGTTCTTGGCGACAAAATCGGCTTTGCGTGTGTCGCCTGTGTGCGAACTCACTCCGACATTGGTAAAGGCAAGGCCAAGCTTGGCCATCAGCAGGCGCGGCTTGTAGCAATTGCCGCTGTCGATCATGCCGTAGAGTATCATGGCTGTTCTCCGGAGCACTGTCTCCGCGCGATTATCGCAGCGGCGGCGGCCTCAACCAATGATTTGTTTTGGTACGACGATCAGCGCCGCTGATGCAAAGCGTCCAAGGACGCTCACGGCACCAATTGTCGGCATGCCCTAGCCAAAGAGGGGCACGACCTTGCTGTCCCGGCCCAGCAGCGCATCGATGACCAGCGGCTTTTCCTCGAATACCGTGCCGGCAAGCGCGGGACGGGCGAGGAGAAAACCCTGCAGCAGGTCGACGCCGCCTTCGAGCGCGACGCGCAGATGGGTGGGCTGCTCGATGCCTTCGACCAGCACCTTGGCGCCGCGGTCATGCAGGCTGGAAACCAGCGGGCGGAAGAACCGTTCGGCGGCAGCGTGGCGGCAGAACTCCGCGAACCAGGTGCCGTCGATCTTGACGATGTCGGGCTTGAGCAGGCTCACCCGCTCCTCGGTCGAGTGCCCGGTGCCGAAATCGTCGATGGCGATGCGCATGCCGTCGCGCCGCATTTCGCGCACCAGCCGCGTGAGAAGCGCATCGTCGGCCGCCTGTTCGGTGATTTCGCAGACCAGCATGGCCGACGCCAGGCCGAACTCGCCGAGATGCCTGGTCATCAGGCGAATTTCGGCCAGTGCCCGCCCGGCATGGTCGTTGATCAACGGGTTGTAGTTGAAGAACAGGTCGAGGCCGTCGACGCCGATGTTGCGGAAATTCCTGAGATGCAGCGCCCGGCACATGGTTTCCACAAACAGCCGGTCCGAGACGGCAACGCTTTCAAAGAATACCTTCGGCGCGCCGGGGCGGCCGGCACGGTGCGGCTCGATCAGGGCTTCGGCCGCGACCGCGTGAAGGAACCGGCCGCGCGGCGCGAAAATCGGCTGGTAGGCGCTGCGCAGCCGGAACTCGCCATATATGCCGTATTCGATGCCGACTTCGTCGACCTGGATCGCATCGCCGACATTGCGCCGCCGATCATCTCTCATGTCGCCACACGGCGCCCGAAGGCCTTGACCGGCCGCGCCGAAGGCGTTGCCACGGCAGGAACCGTGTCGACGGCAGCAGCGACAGGCGCCTGCCTGGCCTTGTCGAAGACGCCAAAGCTGGTCGGCGCCAATTCGGGCCGCGCCAGCACGAAACCCTGCACCATCGACGCACCCGATTTCTCGGCGAGCTCCAGTTGCCAGCCCTCCTCGATGCCTTCGAACACCGTATGGATGCCTTGCTCCTCGAAGTTCTTCACCATGGCGGTCAGCAACGCAAAGCCGGCGCCGGACTCCATCAGCTGCGTGATCCAGTAGGCATCGAACTTGACGATATCCGGCTTCAACTCCTTGACCCGATTGATGTCGGAATCGTCGGCGCCATAATCGTCGACGGCGATGCGAAAACCGTTGGCCCTCAGTGCCGCGACGAAGCCGTGCAAGGCTTCCTGCGACGCCGACCGCTGCTCGGTCACCTCGCAGACGACGCGACGCGGGTCGATGCCGGCCTCGTGCAGCACGAGCCGCATGTCGCGCAAGGCAGCGTCGGCAACAGTGCGTTCGGTGAACACCGACGGGTCGAAATTGACGAAGATCGACGCTTCCCGCGGCAGGCAGGCACCGGCGTTGAGAAGATGCAGCGTCCTGGTCAGCGCCTCGATATGCAGCCGGTCGGCGGCCGGACAGGTCGAGAAGAAATTCATCGGCGATTGTGGCTCGCCGTCGCGGAACGGTCGGATCAGCCCTTCGAACGCGACCACCGACAGCTTGCCTTCCTTGAAAGCGAAGATCGGCTGGAAGGCGCTTTGCAGCGTGTAGATGCCCCAGACACCGGTGGAGGTGCCGTCGTCCTGGCGGATGATGTGGGCAAGCCCGACGCTGCGCGACACGGTTCCTCGCTCCGCAATTGGTCTGCGATCCTGCCACTCAAGCCTCTACCGCTCGTTAATGAATTTATTGTTGCCGGCCCCGGTTCCGATCACAGCTCCTTGAGACCTGGATCAGCCGACAATGCTTGCGTTGCGCGAAATCATGCGACATGAGAAGCGCCGCGGTCGCTCCTGGCCGCGCCGATCTTCCATGGAGACGTCAAGCTCATGGCCTTTCTTGCCGACACCCTTTCCCGCGTGAAGCCTTCCGCCACCATCGCGGTCACGCAGAAAGCGCGCGAGCTGAAAAATGCCGGCCGTGACATTATTGGGCTTGGCGCCGGCGAACCGGATTTCGACACGCCAGACAACATCAAGAATGCGGCGATTGAGGCAATCCACCGTGGCGAAACCAAGTATCCGCCGGTTTCGGGCATCGTGCCGCTGCGCGAGGCGATCGCAAAAAAGTTCAAGCGCGAGAACAATCTCGACTACAAGCCCGAGCAGACCATAGTCGGCACCGGCGGCAAGCAGATCCTGTTCAACGCCTTCATGGCGACGCTGAACCCCGGCGACGAGGTCATCATTCCTCGCCCCTACTGGGTCAGCTACCCCGAGATGGTGGCGATCTGCGGCGGCACCTCCGTGTTTGCCGACACCTCGATCGACAACGGCTTCAAGCTGACCGCTTCCGTGCTGGAAAAGGCGATCACGCCGCGCACGAAGTGGCTGCTGATGAACTCGCCGTCGAATCCCTCGGGCGCTGCCTACACCGAGGCCGAACTGCGCGCGCTGGCCGACGTGCTGTTGAGGCATCCGCATGTCTGGACGCTGACCGACGACATGTACGAGCACCTGACCTATGGCGATTTCGTCTTCAAGACCATCGCCGAGGTCGAGCCGAAACTCTATGAGCGCACGCTGACCATGAACGGCGTGTCGAAAGCCTATGCCATGACCGGCTGGCGCATCGGTTATGCAGCGGGTCCGGTTCAACTGATCAAGGCGATGGACATGATCCAGGGTCAGCAAACATCGGGCGCCTGCACCATTGCGCAATGGGCATCCGTCGAGGCGCTGAATGGCCCGCAGGATTTCATCGCCAAAAACAAGGCGATCTTTCAAGGCAGGCGCGACCTTGTCGTGTCGATGCTCAACCAGGCACGCGGCATCACCTGTCCGTCGCCGGAAGGCGCCTTCTATGTCTATCCCTCCTGCGCCCAGCTGATCGGCAAGAAGACCAAAGCTGGCAGGCTGATCGACACCGACGAGACCTTCTGCTCGGAACTGCTCGAAGCCGAGGGCGTCGCGGTGGTGTTCGGCTCGGCCTTCGGCCTCGGGCCCAACTTCCGCATCTCCTACGCGACCTCGGAGACGCTTCTGGAAGAAGCCTGCACACGCATCCAGCGTTTTACGGCTTCGCTGACCTGACCGACGCACTATGAACGCGAAAAACCCCGAAGGTTGTGTCCAACTTTCGGGGGTCAGTTCATCACCGCCGGGTTTTTAATGGGTCGTCAGCCTCACGCCTCGTGCTTGGTCTCTTTGGCAGAGCGCGCCTCGGCCGGCGCCAACACGGCAACCAGCAGTGCGGCGGTGAGGAACGCGCCGATCGCTGCTGTCAGCATCGCGGCGTGGAAGCCGCCGGCATAGGCGGCAGTATAGAGTTCATGCACGCCGCTTTCGCCCATCGCCGCATCGGTTGCGAAATCATGCCGCGAAATTGCAGCACGGGCCACCGCTTCCGCGTTGGCGACACCGGCATCGCCGAGATACCCGGTCAAAAGGTTGGTCGCCCGCATGCTCATCAAGGCGCCGAGCAAGGCGATGCCGATGGCAAGACCGCTCTGGCGGGTGGCATTGATGACCGCCGACACCATGCCCGAGCGTTCGCGCGGCGCATAGGACATGGCCGCGGCGCTGCCGGTTGGAATCGCCAGCGCATTGCCGAGGCCGCCAATGGCGAACAGAAGACACAGCATCGCGTAGGATGTCGAAGGGACGGCCCAGCACATGCCGAGCATGGACAGACCGATAGCAACATAGCCGATGGTCATCAGCGCGGAGTGACCATAGCGCGCGCTCAGCCTGCCGATCCATGGCGACACCACGATCTGGACGATGAAAGCCGGCGCCATGCGCAGGCCGGTCTGCGTCGGCGACCAGCCCTGCACCTGCTGCAGGAACATCGAGAAGAAGAAGACGCTGGAATAGGAGGTGAAGCCGAGCGCGAACGAAGCGACATTGGCGACGGCGAAGCGAACGTCACGGAACAGGCCAAGCGGCAGCATCGGCCGTGCCGTGCGCGCCTCGAAGCCGAGGAAAGCAGCCAGGCCGACGACGCCGGCGATGAGCGCCGCGACCGTCCTTGGCTCGCCCCAGCCATTCTCGCCGGCCGAGATCAGGCCAAAGGTCAGCGCCCCCAGCCACAGGATGCTGAGAGCCAGACCGACGAGATCGAGATGGGCATGTTCGGGATGCGCCGTCTCGTTGATCGAAGCAGCACCGAGCGCGATCGTGATCAAGCCCAGCGGCAGGTTGATCAGGAAGATGCTTTGCCAGCCGACGGTCTCGACCAGGATGCCACCGAGGACGGGACCAACGAGCAGAGAGATGGCAGCGAACGACGCCCAGCCGCCAATGACGCCGGCGCGCTGGCGCGCATCGGGAAAGGCCTGCGTCAGGATCGACAGCGCGCCTGGAATGAGCAGCGAGCCGGCGATGCCCTGTACCACTCGGCCGGCCAGTAGCACCGGCAGATTGGGCGCGACGGCGCAGATCAGCGAGCCGGCCACGAAGATGCCGACGCCGGCCAGCCACGAGCGCTTGCGGCCGTAGCGGTCGCCGATCAGGCCCGACGACAGCATGAAGGCGGACAGGCACAGCGTGTAGGCGTCGACCACCCATTGCAGGCCGCCGAAATCGGTTTGCAACGCCTGCTGGATGGTCGGCAGCGCGACATTGACGATGCTGACGTCGAGCAGAGCCACGAACGAACCAAGATAGACAGCGGCGACCAGGGGCAAACGGTGCTTTGACATGGCTACGTCCGGACGTGAGTTTCGCAATCATCACTGACCGACGGTCAGTTGAAGGGGCGGCATGGCGCTGTCGATCCGGCGATTGAGCATGGCCTGCGCCACGATACGGGACTCGCCGCGAGTCGCCCTCTTCTAAAAATGTAGCGGCTGGAAGAGAAGCCGGCTTCCTGCGGACTGAGCATTCAGCCGCCATATTGTTCCGATGTCACCCCCTCCAGCCAATCGGCATGGACATCGTCGAGCGCCTCCTGCATCGCGATATGCGTCATCGCCGATTTCGGCGCCGCGCCATGCCAGTGTTTTTCGCCAGGCGCGAACGAGATGACGTCGCCGGCCCTGATCTCCTGGACCGGGCCGCCCCACGTCTGGGCAAGCCCGGCGCCCACCGTCACGTAAAGCGTCTGGCCAAGCGGATGCGTATGCCAGTGGGTGCGCGCGCCCGGCTCGAAGCTGACCAGCGTGGCCCGCAGCCGCGCCGGCGCCTCTTTCTCGATGATCGGCGTCTGCAGCACCCGGCCGGTAAAGTATTTTTCCGGTGCGATGACGGTCGGCACGCTGCCGCAGGCAATGATCTTCATGGGTCGATGGTCCTTCAAACAGCGGGCGACGGATCGCCTGTTTTCAGTTTCGGCCGATATCGATCGACGTGCAACAGCTTCCGGCTGCCAGCCCAGCATATGATCCGCACGGTCCACGGCCGAGCAAAGGGTTTCTATTTTTCTTGCCCTGCCGGCAAACAAGTGGGACGATGGCTTTGGGCAGGTGGCACTTGAAAAGAACCCGCCCGCGACGGTCGAACAGGCCGGCCGCCGCTCAGAACCATACATGCCAGTCGGTCCTACGGGAAACGCCTGAGTGGAGGTCAGTCATGGGTACTCGCGCCGGAGGACGACGCACGGGACCGAAATGCATTGCCATAGTCGGTCCCTTCGCAAGCGGTAAGACGACACTTCTCGAAGCCATATTGGCCCGTACGGGCTCAATTCCCCGACAAAATCCCGTTTCATCAGGTAACACCGTTTCAGATCATTCGCCCGAGGCGCGCGCCCACGCCATGAGCGTCGAGGCGACGGTCGCCACAACCGAATTCATGGGCGAGCAGATCACCTTCGTCGACTGTCCCGGTTCCATCGAATTCTCCTTCGAGGCCGAGCCGGTGCTGGCCGCCTGCGACCTCGCGGTGGTCGTAGCCGAGGCCGACGAAAAGAAGATCCCTGCCCTGCAACTGATCATGCGCAAGCTCGATGATCTCGGCGTGCCGCGCATTCTGTTCCTCAACAAGGTCGACAAGGCAATCATCGGTGTGCGCGACACGCTGAAGTTGCTGCAGCCGGCCAGTGCCGTGCCGTTGCTGCTGCGCCAGATTCCGCTGCGCAAGGACGGCGTCGTCATTGGTTCGATCGACCTGGCGCTGGAGCGCGCCTACATCTATCGCGAATATGCCGAAAGCGAGGTGGCGCAGATTCCCGGCGACGACAAGGCACGCGAATTGGAGGCACGCTTCTCCATGCTGGAGACGCTGGCCGACCATGACGACCAGTTGATGGAACAGCTGCTCGAAGAGATCGAGCCGCCCAAGGACGCCGTCTTCGACGACCTTGCCGCCGATCTGCGCGACGGCGCGGTGACGCCGGTGCTGATCGGCACCGCCGAGAAAGGCAACGGCGTGCTGCGCCTCTTGAAGGCGATCCGCCACGACGCGCCCGACATCGAGGCGACCCGCAAGCGGCTCGGCGCACCCGACGGCGCGGCCACCTTGGTCCAGGTAATCAAGACCATCCACACGCCGCATGGCGGCAAACTGTCGGTATCACGTATCCTCTCCGGCCAGGTCGTCGACGGCTCCGAACTTTGGCTGCCCGGCGGCGACACGGCCAAGGTCTCCGGCATTTACCGAATGCTCGGCAAGGACCAGGTTAAGCTCACCATCGCCAAGGCCGGCGACACGGTGGCGCTGGGCAAGCTGGACGAGGTCAAGACCGGCCAGACGCTGAGTTCGGCCAGGGGCGGCATCAAGCCGCTGCTTGAGTTCGTGCCGCCGCAGCCGGTCTTCGCCTTCGCGTTGCGCCCCAAGGAGCGCAAGGACGAAGTGAAGATGTCGGCCGCCATCCAGCGGTTGGCCGAGGAAGACCCTTCGCTTAGCCTGCGCCACAATCAGGACTCGGCCGAGACCGTGCTGTCGGGCCATGGCGAGATGCATTTGCGCGTCGTGCGCGAACGGCTGGAGGGCAAGAACCAGATACCGGTCGAAGGCCATGCGCCGGCGGTGCCCTATCGCGAGACGATCCGCAAACCGGCGCAGCAGCGCGGCCGTCACAAGAAACAGTCCGGCGGCCATGGCCAGTTCGGCGATGTGGTGATCGAGATCAAGCCGCTGCCGCGCGGCTCCGGCTTCCAGTTCACCGATACCATCACCGGCGGCGTCGTGCCGAAGACCTACATCCAGTCGGTCGAAACCGGCGTGCGCGACTATCTGAAGTCCGGGCCGCTCGGCTTTCCCGTGGTCGATGTCGCCGTCAACCTGTCGGACGGCTCGTATCACGCGGTCGATTCCTCCGACATGGCCTTCCAGATGGCGGCCAGGCTGGCGATGAAAGAAGGCATGGCCGCCTGCTCGCCGGTGCTGCTGGAACCGGTGATGAAGGTCGAGATCGTCACGCCGTCCGACGCCACCTCGAAGATCATCGCGCTCATCCCGCAGCGGCGCGGCCAGATCCTCGGCTACGACGCGCGGCCCGACTGGCCGGGATGGGATGTCGTCGAGGCAACCATGCCGCAAGCCGAGATCGGCGACCTGATCATCGAGTTGCGCTCCGCGACCGCGGGCGTTGCCAGCTACCGTGCCGTCTTCGACCACATGGCCGAACTCACCGGCCGTCTGGCCGACGAGGCGATGAACACCAACGGCAAGGCTGCCTGATGGCGTGGCGTTCCTCTCGAACCTGATTTGGGGGAACAAGAGAAAACGACGTCCGGCGGGGCCGGACGTCGTTTTGTTCGCGGACCGTTTCCTTGGGAGGTAAAACGTCAGGTCCGCCGCATTTGGTACCGCCGAGTTCGGCGGAAAAACGGTTCGGACGCGGTAGCCGCCTGAGCCCGGGCCGTACGAGTGATGCCCCCATCTCCCGTCCGAACCACACCGCGTCCTATGATCTACATAGCAGGTCGCGGGCGTCCGGGATATGTTACCAGAGGTTACATGTCACCGTTACGTGGCAATTGTGATGGAATTTTTGGCCGGCCCAGCAGGGCACAGGCAACAAAAAAGCCGGATCAATGAAGATCCGGCTGAGTTTGATTGGAGTGCCTGTTAAGGCTAACCTCCAGAGGGGAACACTCGAGGGCGCTAATGGGAGGAGAACGCGCCCAGGAGATGATCTATATATGTGCTCATCATGCCCAAGAAACAAGCATCTATTTTGCAACACACACATGCAAAAAGACGCAGGCTGTGGTCTAACCCATTCCAGAAGCCAATAGGACCAGCAAAATCGTCGAAATGGAGCGCTGAATCGGGCAATTGCAACTACAGAATCGCTAATCTCGGCTGGCTTTCGGCTCGAAATGCCAAAACTGGGCAATGATGTGGAAGCGGGCAGTAGGCGTGCATTTGTAAGGCAATCGGGGAGGAAGCAGCCAATGCGGACGTTTTCGGCGATCGCGGGCAGTGCGGCCTTCTTCATCGCGGCGCCCTGCGTGGTTGCCGGGCTGGTGCCTTGGCTGTTGACCGATCGCTGGGGCTTGCCGTGGTCTGGTCTGCCGGGCTTTGTCCCTGTCGGCGGGCTTCTGATCGTCGCCGCGGTCGCGGCACTCCTGCATGCCTTCGGCCGTTTTGCGCTTGAGGGCCTGGGCACACCCGCACCGGTCGCCCCGACCGAGAGGCTGGTGATCGGTGGCATCTACCGCCATGTCCGCAACCCGATGTATGTCGCCGTGCTGTCGATCATCCTCGGCCAGGCGCTGCTGTTCTCGAGCTGGGCGCTTGTCGCCTATGCAGTCATCGGCGCGATCGTCATGGGCTCTTTCGTGCGGTTCTACGAGGAGCCGACCTTGGCTCACCGCTACGGCGCCGAATACGACACCTACCGCCGCAACGTCCCGGGCTGGCTGCCTCGACTGTCGCCCTGGCGTGGTTGAGCCACCATCGCAGGGCGCGTTGAGATTCAGGTCAGGCCGAGTCGAGAATGGTGGCTGCCGAGAACCGGAGCGGAGGGTACTTAAGTACGTGAGCACAGTTCTACCGCGATGCGGTAGACGGGGAAGCGCAGGAAGCGGCCATTCGCGGCGGCCTCACTTGAATATCGGCATGCCCTCAGAAGGACCAGCTTCGGGCCTTGGCGATGATGAAGTCCCGGAACACGTGCAGCTTGGCCTGGTTCTTCATCGCGTCGGGATAGGCGAAATAGGTGTCGAAAGACGGCACCTCGGTCTCCGGCAGCAGCTGCACCAGATCGGAGTCCTTGCTGATCACATAGTCGGGCAGCATGGCGATGCCGGCACCGCCCTGCACCGCACGCTTGATCGACAATATGTCGTTGATCTGCAGCGTCGGCACCCTTTGTCCGCCTTCGAAATCACCGACCGTTTCCAGCCAGTTCAGCTCCGACAGATGCGACGGCACCGGCACGCCGAAGGTGACGATGCGATGGGCCTTCAGCTCGGCGACGGAAGACGGCTTGCCATGCTTGGCGACATAGGATGGGGCCGCGTAGAGGTGGAAATGCACGGTGAACAGGCGGCGCTGGATCAGGTCCGGCTGCTGCGGCTGGCGCAGCCGGATGGCGCAATCGGCCTGGCGCATGGTGAGATCGAGTTCCTCGTTGGCGAGGATCAGCTGCAGGCTGATTTCGGGATAAAGTTCGATGAATTCCTGTACCCGCTCGGTCAGCCAGCCGGCGCCCAGCCCCACCGTCGTCGTCACCCGCAGCACGCCCGACGGGCGATCCTTGGTCTCGGTCAGCCGGGACTTGATGGTCTCCAGCTTCATCAGCACGTCATGCGCCGTGCGAAACAGCATCTCACCCTGCTCGGTCAGCACCAGCCCGCGGGCGTGGCGGTTGAACAGCGGCACGCCGACATCATGCTCGAGCGCGCTGACCTGCCGCGAGATCGCCGATTGCGACAGATGCAATGTCTCGGCCGCATGGGTAAACGACCCCGCCTCCGCCGCAGCGTGAAACACGCGTAGCTTGTCCCAGTCCAACGCCATGATTCCCCTCGTTCTGTTTTGGCGTCTGAATGAAAAATCAGGCTTTTACACGGCGTTTCTAAGCCGCTCTCTGAACTCTCTACTCGGCCGCTTCGCGATGCACTTCGATGCCGGCCAGATACTTCTCCGCCTCGAGTGCGGCCATGCAGCCAAGCCCCGCCGCCGTCACCGCCTGGCGGTAGATATCGTCGGTCACATCGCCGGCCGCGAACACGCCCGGCACATCGGTGCGGGTCGAATCCGGCGCCGTCCACAGATAGCCGTTCGGCTTCTGCTTGAGCTTGCCGGCGAACAGTTCAACCGCCGGCGCATGGCCGATGGCCACGAACACGCCGTCGACCTTGAGGTGCGACACCTCGCCGGTCACCGCATGCTTGAGCTTCAGCCCCTCGACCGAGGGCGGCAGCGGCGTCTTGCCGGGCCGGCCGGTGATCTCGTCGACGATCGTGTCCCAGATGACGCGGACATTGTCCTTCTTCAGAAGCCGCTCGCGCAGGATACGTTCGGCGCGAAAATCGCTTCGCCTGTGGATGACCGTCACGCTCTTGGCGAGATTGGACAGATAGAGCGCCTCTTCCACCGCGGAATTGCCGCCACCGATCACCGCGACATCCTTGCCCCTGTAGAAGAAACCGTCGCAGGTGGCGCAGGCCGAGACTCCAAAACCCATGAAGTCCTGCTCGGTCGGGATGCCCAGCCATTTCGCTTGCGCGCCGGTGGCGATGATCAGCGCGTCGGCGGTATAGGTGGTGCCGGAATCGCCCTTGGCACGGAACGGTCGCACGTTGAGGTCGACCTCGGTGATGATGTCGTTGATGATGTCGGTGCCGACATGCTCGGCCTGTTTTAGCATCTGCTCCATCAGCCACGGACCCTGGATCGGGTCGGCGAAGCCGGGATAGTTCTCGACATCGGTGGTGATCATCAATTGCCCGCCCTGCTGCAGGCCGGCGACCAGCATCGGCTTCAGCATGGCGCGGGCGGCATAGACCGCTGCCGTATAGCCGGCCGGACCGGAACCGATGATGAGAACGGGCGCGTGCTTGGTGGTCATGTAAAGCCTCTGCGGAGGGCTGCCGGCAATTGCGGCATGGAAAACTCGATCATTGTCGCGCGTAATGTAAGTGTTGCCCACGACGCCAGCAAGGCAAGTTGGAGTTCGTCCCCGGAAAGCTTTGTCACACCTGTCGCCCGCTGATCCCGCGAAATATTCCGGGCGAAGGATGGAATGGACAGCGAAGTCGTTTAATTACAAAATCACGCAAGATTCTTGCGTATTGCCCCTTGTGATCGAGAGCCCCCATGCCGCTCAAGGCCGACCTCGACGCCATCGACTGGAAGATCCTGCGCGAATTGCAGGGCGACGGCCGCATGACCAATGTCGAACTGTCGAACCGCGTCGGCATTTCGGCTCCGCCATGCCTGCGCCGCGTCAAGCGCCTGGAGGAAGCGGGCATCATCCGTGGCTACCGCGCCTTGCTCAATGCGCCAGCGCTCGGCCTCGATGTCGTTGCCTTCTGCCTGGTCGGCCTGCATCATCAGGCCGATGCCGAGCTGCGCATCTTTGCCGAGCGCACCCGCGGCTGGCCGATCGTACGCGACGCCTGGATGGTGTCGGGCGAATCCGATTTCCTGCTCCATTGCGTGGCGAGCGACCTTGGCGCCTTCCAGACCTTCGTCATCGAGGAACTGACCTCGACCCCGAATGTCGACACGGTGCGAACAGCGCTCACCATCCGCCGGGTCAAGGACGAAGGGCTGGTCTCGTTCGCACAGCCTTGACCCGGTTGAACCGCAGCGGGCTTCGCCGATGCGGCTTGAACGCCTCGCCATATCAGCGCCGCTTTGGCGTTCGATAGCTCTCCTGTGAAGCCGGAATTTCTGCCGTAGCCGTCTTGTTGGTTTCCTAGAGCAATTCCAGAAAAAGTATGTAACGGTTTTCCCGGGAAAAGCGCATAGCGCTTTCGGGATTGCGTAAACAGGTGGCGCAGGGCAGCCCAATTCCGAGAACAGTGTGCCGTGGGGTGGGACGATGACTCGATTTTCTAGCCCGGTTTCGGCGCTGGTCATCTGCATGAACGAGGCCGATATGATCGGCGAGTGCCTGGAAAGCGTCGATTTCTGCGCCGAGATCATCGTCGTCGATTCGGGCTCGACGGACAGCACTCTGGACGTCGTCAATGGGTACATCGCCAAAGGCTACCCGATAAGGCTGTTTCACAACGATTGGCCGGGCTTTCCTCGTCAGCGGCAATTCGCGCTCGATCAGGCCACGCAACCATGGTGCCTTTCGATTGAAGCCGACGAGGCCATCGACGACGTGCTCAGGCAGTCAATCATGAATGTGACCCAGCTTGGGAATGACGCCTTCGACGGATGGTACATCAGACGCCGCGACAAGCTGAAGGGCTATGGCTATGCGCACCGCTGGGTGCTTCACAACAGGCTGCTGCGTCTTTTCCGCCGCGACAAGGCCACGATGGACCTTAATCTGCGGGTCCATGAGTCGTTCGAGGTGCCAGGCGAAACCGGCACGATAGAAAATGGCGTGCTGCTGCATCGCCGCGAAATGACCATTGCCGAGGATCTGGCAAGAGCCAACACCTACTCCAGCCTCAAGGTTGCCACGCTGGTCGAACGAGCCAAGAAGCCCGGCCTGATAAGACTGGTGCTGTCGCCTCTCGGCAACTTCCTGAAGTTCTACCTGGCCAAGCGCTACTTCCTGTGCGGCCGGCACGGATTCGTCTATTCGATGCTGGTGATGCTGTATTCGTTCGCGACAGAGGCCAAGCTTTATGAAGCCTGGCGAGACAAAGATCGGATGTAAGCCGTCACGGCGCGCCCGAGGCGGTGCCAAGCGCAGCTATTGCGGCGAGCAGGCCGTCGAAATCCGCGCGGGCGCACCAAGGCTGAATTGTGAAGCCCGATCGGACAGCTGCTTGCCCGTCTACCAGCCAGCCCTGCGCGAGGCCGGCGCGTTGTCCCGCCTCCATGTCGGCCTCCTTGTCGCCGACGATCAGCGAACGCCGCAGATCGAGCCCGAGGCGCCCGGCCGCCTCCAGCAACATGCCCGGATTGGGCTTGCGCATCGGATGATCGGCGACCGCAAGCACACCGGTGCCAGCTTCGTGATAGGCGCAGGCGACGACCATATCGACGAACGCATTGTCGGCGCGCAGCAGCTCGAGCACGCGGCCGTTGACGGCAGCGAAATCGCCCCAGCCGAAATAGCCACGCGCGATGCCCGACTGGTTGGTGACGATGATGACCGGAATGCCGGCCCGGTTGGCGGCGGCTATCACCGCGGCTATGTCCCCGCGCAGCACCATTTCGGCAGGATCATCCGGATAGCCCGTATCGACATTGATGGTGCCGTCGCGATCGAGGAACAGCGCCGGCGAGCCGGCGGCGAACACCCTTGAGCCGACCTGCTCGACCCATAGGCCAGGCTCCGCCAGCGGATAGCGGCCAGAGGTCGGGGGATCAGCCATTGCTGAGGCGCGCTTCGACCACCTCGCACAAATGATGGTAAAGGCACAGATGCCCCTGCTGGATGATCGGCGTCGAGGTCGACGGCACGTTGAGCAGGATATCGGACAGAGGCTTCAGCTTGCCGCCGGTGTCGCCGGTCATGCCGATCACCGTCATGTCCATCCTCCGCGCCTGTTCGGCGGCGGCAAGGATGCTCGGCGAGTTGCCGCTGGTCGAGATCGCCAGGAGCACCCCGCCGGCGGCGCCATGCGCCTCGACCTGGCGCGAAAAAACTGTGTCGAATCCGTAGTCGTTGCCCCAGGCGGTCAGCACCGCTGCATTGGCCGGCAGCGCGATGACATTGTAGGCCTTGCGCTCCTTGAGAAAGCGGCCGACCAGTTCGCCGGCAATGTGGATGGCGTCGCTGGCCGAGCCGCCATTGCCGGCGATGAGCAAGGCTTTCCCCGACGAAAGCGCCGTCACCACGGCGCTCGCTGCCCGCCCCATCTCACCGGTCAGGTCCCGTTCGACCATGGCTGATATGGCAGCCGCAGAGCGGACAAGATAATCGTTCAACTCGGACATGAAACCCTCAGTTTGTGGTGCCACCGGCGCGCAATTTGCCAATGGTGTTGGTGGTGCTTTTTCCGGCGACCAGATCGACCAGCACGACGCGTCCGCCGGCCTTCTGCACCACATCGGCGCCGACCACGGTGTCGACCGTGTAATCGGCCCCCTTGACCAGTATGTCGGGCAGCAGCGCTCCGATCAGCGCCAGCGGCGTATCTTCCTCGAACACCACGACCGCATCGACCGAGGCAAGTGCTGCCAGCACGCAGGCGCGGTCGTGCTGGTCGTTGACCGGGCGCCCGGCGCCCTTCAGTCGCCGCACCGAAGCATCGCTGTTGAGGCCAAGCACCAGCCGGTCGCACTGGCTGCGCGCCGCGTGCAGCAAGCTGACATGGCCGGCATGCAGGATGTCGAAGCAGCCATTGGTGAAGCCGACGCTCAGGCCCTCTTCCTTCCACGCCGCCACCATGCGGGCGGCCGATGTGGCATCGAGGATGGCGTCCTTGTGGGCGGTCGGCCCATGTGAACGGAACAGCGCGCCGGTGAGTTCCTCGACCGTCAGCCGCGCGGTGCCACGCTTGCCCACCACGACGCCACCAGCGGCATTGGCGATCGAAGCGGCCATGACCGTATCGGCGCCCACGGCCAGCGCCAGCGCGAAGCTCGCGATCACCGTGTCGCCGGCGCCCGAAACGTCGAACACTTCGCGCGCCTGGGTGGCGATGTGGCGCGCCTCGTCGGGACCGACCACGCTCATGCCCTTTTCGCTGCGCGTCGCGACGACGAAATCGAAACCATGTGCCGAAATCAGCTCGCGTGCGGCAGCCACGATCTCGTCATCGGCGAACACCGCATGGCCGACGGCCTCGCCGAGTTCCTTGCGGTTGGGGGTGATGGCGGTCGCCCCGGCATAGCGCGCATAATCGCGGCCCTTCGGGTCGACCAGCACCGGCTTTCCAGCCTCGCGGCAGATGGCGATCAAGTCGCCGGCGACGCCGTCGAGCAGGATGCCCTTGCCGTAGTCGGACAGGATGACGATGTCAGCGCGCGTCAGCGCGGCGCGGAAATGCCGGATCAGGCCGGCTCGCTCCGCAGCACCCAACGGCTTGATTTCCTCCTCGTCGAAGCGCAGCACCTGCTGGTTGAGCGCGCTGAAGCGGCTTTTGGACGAGGTCATGCGACCACACTCCTGCGCGAGGCCCGCCGTATCGGCGCCAAGCTCGCCGAGCATCCGCACCAGGCTATCGCCTGCCACATCGGTGCCGATGACCGAGACGGGAACAGCGGCAGCACCAAGCGAAACGATGTTGGCCACGACATTGCCGGCACCACCCATGGTCGAGGTCTCACCGCGCCCGTGCAGCACCGGGATCGGCGCCTCCGGCGAGATCCGCTCGATGACGCCGTTGACGAAACGATCGAGGATGAAGTCGCCGACCACCAGCACAGTGGCCTGGCCGAACCGCGCAATGGCGCGGTGCAACGGTTCGGGAGAAGGCGGATTGTGCTTGATCATGTCACTGGCAACACAGGGAAAAGGCCGATTTCAATCTCATAAGTGCTCATCAATCGACTGGTCGGATCGCTCATGGCGAAAGCCGATATACCGCAAATTCACGCAGCGCAACGGCAGGCATGATCCCGGCAGGCTCGGGCGGTCAGCTCTTCTGCAGGGCGACATGGACGCCCAGCCCGACCAGCACGGCCCCTCCCGCCCGTTGCATCAGCCGCTGTGCCCGGCTCGAACGCCGCAAACGGCCGATCACGGCGCCCGCCAGGAACACACAGACGATATCGGCCGAGGAGAACATCAGATTAACGATCGTGCCGAGCACGACGAACTGCAGCCAGACCGGAAACGCCGCCGAGGCGTCGATGAATTGCGGCAGGAACGCCATGAAGAAGATCGCTGTCTTCGGATTGAGCACCTCGACGGTGATGCTCTCGAAAAAGGCGCGCCGCGCTGATTTGCGCTCGATGGCAGGCAGCGACGCATCGCCGTCTGCGCGCTTGCGAAACAGCGAGACGCCAAGCCAGATCAGATAGAGCGCGCCGACCAGCTTGACCGCCAGGTAGAGGGTCGGCACGGCATGAAACAGCACCGACAGCCCGGCAGCCGCGGCGAAAACATGCACGTAGCCGCCCAGATGGATGCCAAGTGCCGCCGTCAGGCCGGACCAGCGGCCGCGCGCCATCGTCTGCGCGGCGGCATAGAGCATGGCCGGGCCTGGAATGTAGGCGAAGATCGCCGTGGTGGCGAAAAACGCGATGAGCAGTTCGGTCGATGGCATTTTTGGTCCCTCACGATCGTGCTCTGTTCTGTCGATTCAGTCCGCGCGCGGGATGGCTTTGGACTGACCCGTGCGGACAACCGCAGTAAAAGCGAACATAATTTTCTTGTGAAATGACGGGCTGAACGCGCCGATTCGCGCACCCGGCTCGAAATAGGCTGACGCTTCCAGGATATCATGATTGTACTCGTCGACCATGACCCAAAGGGGCATAGGTCGAGGCCCGCACGGTGGCGTTCAATTTCCGGGATGCTGACGGCAACGCGATCACGGCCCGGCTGCGTGGAAGTGATTGCAAGGATGAAGAGGCCGTACCGCCGGCTTTCCCAGGAAGGACAGCCACAAAGGCTACAGGCCGTGACTTCCGGCCTTCGGTCTCGCCGTCTCCGTGTTGGCGATGCCAAAGATATGGATATCGCCAGACGTCCGCAGCGGCGGGTTTAATCACGGTCCAATTCCGCGGCGTACTCCTCAAGCATCTCGACATGTTCGGTCGGGGCATCCTCCGCAGCGTAGACGCGGCGGCTGTCGTTGCCGAAGCGCGCTTCGTAGGCCTCGATGCTCATCAGGACGTATCTCGGCTTGTTGTGGCGAGTGATGGAGACCGGCTGCTGGCTCGCAGCTGCAAGCACATCTCCAAGATTCTGTTTCAGATCGGTCGATGGATAGTTTTTCATGGGATGTCCCGTTTTGTCCATAATAGACAAAACAGACAAAACAGACAAGCGCATAAAAATGGCAGGACAGGCACATGCCTGGCTTTATCGACAGCCCGCCTAGCCTCCCCTATAAGGGCCGGAATCGCAAGCAACCAGAGGCCCTTCATGATCATCGTCACGGGCGGCGCCGGCATGATCGGCTCCAACATCGTCGCCGCGCTGAATGCCGAAGGGCATGACGACATCCTCGTCGTCGACGACCTTACCGACGGTCACAAGATCGCCAATCTTGCCGATCTCAAGATCGCCGACTATCTCGACAAGGACGACTTTCTGCCCCGCATGGAGGCAGGCTCGCTCGGCCGCATCGAGGCCGTGTTCCACCAGGGCGCATGCTCGACCACCACCGAGTGGAACGGCAAATTCATGATGGAGGTGAATTACGCCTTCTCGAAACGGCTGCTGCATGCAAGCCAGGCGCTGCGCGTGCCCTTCCTCTACGCTTCCTCGGCTTCCGTCTATGGCGGCGGCTCGGAGTTCCGCGAGGATCCCGCGCTCGAGCGGCCGCTCAACGTATACGCCTATTCCAAGAAGCTGTTCGACGACTACGTCAGGCGAACGGTGTTCGCCGGGCGCACTGGTTTCGATACCGACCATTCGCAGGTCGTGGGTTTGCGTTACTTCAACGTCTATGGCCCGCGCGAAGCGCACAAGGGCGCCATGGCCTCGGTCGCTTTCCATCTGTTCAACCAGGTCGAGCGAGGCGAGAACCCGAAACTGTTCGGCGCCTATGACGGGTTCGGACCCGGCGAACAAAGCCGCGACTTCATCCATGTCGGCGACGTCGCCGACGTCAATCTGTGGCTGTGGAAACAGGGCTCAAGCGGCATCTTCAATTGCGGCACCGGCCGTGCCCAGCCCTTCCGCGCCATAGCCGAAACGGTGATCGACACGCTGGGCCAAGGGCAGATCGAGTTCATCACCTTCCCCGACCATCTCAAGGGCAGCTACCAGAGCTTTACGCAAGCTGATATGTCCCGTTTGCGCGCGGCCGGTTACAATGGCCAATTCCGGACAGTGGAAACCGGTGTCAGAGACTATGTCGAATGGCTGAAAGCCCAACGATCCTCGTGATCGGCCCACGCTGGGTGGGCGACATGGTGATGGCGCAGTGCCTGTTTTCGGCGCTGAAGGAGTTGCATCCCAACGCCGCCATCGATGTGCTGGCGCCAGGCTGGGCAGCACCCCTGGTCAAGCGCATGCCCGAAATCCGCCAGCAGATCGACTTTCCGCTCAAACCCGGTGCGCTCGAATTCACCCATCGGCGCCGCTTCGGCCGCCTGCTGCGCGGCCGCTACGACATCGCCTATGTCCTGCCGGGCAGCTGGAAGTCGGCGCTGATCCCGTTCTTTGCCCGCATTCCGCGCCGGGTCGGCAACCTGCGCGAGATGCGCTATGGCCTGTTGACCGACATCGTGCCATTGCCCGACAGCATCAAACGACGCACCGCGCAGGCCTATTTCGGCCTTGCCCAGGGCGGTGGTTTCCGGGCGCCACGGCTTAGCGTGGACACGAAAAACCAGGTCGACCTGCTCGGCCGGTTCGGCCTAGCGCCGCAGAAATTCGTGGCCCTGATGCCCGGCGCCGAATTCGGCCCGGCCAAGCGCTGGCCCAGCGAAAGCTATGCCGGGCTTGCCCGCGATTTCATGGGCAAAGGCTTGAAGGTCGCTCTGTTCGGCTCGAAGAACGACCGCGACGCGACGGCGGAGATCGCGGCCCTGGCGCCCGGCGTCGTCGATCTCGCCGGACAGACGCGGCTGGAGGACGCCATCGACCTGATATCCGCCGCAAGGCTGGCCGTGTCCAACGACAGCGGGCTGATGCATGTCGCGGCCGCCGTCGGCACGCCGATCGTCGCCGTCTACGGCTCGACCTCGCCCGAGAACACGCCACCGCTGGCCGAGCACCGGGAACTGGTCTGGCTTAGCCTGTCGTGCTCGCCCTGCCACCAGAAGGTCTGCCCGCTCGGCCACCTCAACTGCCTGAAGACGCTGCAAGTCGGCCAGGTCGCGGCAGCGGCGGAGCGGCTGCTGGACATCCCGGCAGCGGCATGAAGGTGCTGATCGTCAAGACGTCATCGATGGGCGACGTCATTCACACCTTTCCGGCCGTCGAGGATGCCCGTCGCAACCGCCCGGACCTGACCTTCGACTGGTGCGTCGAAGAGGCATTTGCCGGCATCGTCGCGCTTCACCCGGCGATCGACCGGATTCATACAGTGGCGATCCGGCGCTGGCGCAAGGCGCTGCTCGACGGCGCCACCTGGCGCGAGGCGGCCGCCCTGCGGCGGACCTTGCGCGATTGCCGGTACGACCTCGTCATCGATGCGCAAGGCCTCCTGAAATCGGCTCTGGTGGCAAGACAGGTGGGCTCCCCCATTGCCGGCTTCGACCGTTCGAGCGCGCGCGAACCTTCTGCGACGCTGTTCTACGATGCCACTTATCCCGTGCCGCGCGACCTGCACGCCATCGAGCGGACACGGCGGCTGTTCGGGCTGGCGCTCGGCTATCAGCCCGATCTTTCGACCCTGGACTCCGGCATCGTGCCGCCCGCCGGCACTCTGGTGGGCCCTTCTCGAAAAACCGCCTTCCTGCTGCACGGCACCAGCCGCGAAGACAAGAAATGGCCGGCCGAAGACTGGATTGAAACCGCCCGCCTGCTGGCTGAACGTGGGATGACGCCGGTCACCACATGGTCGAACGAGCGCGAGAAGGCCGTGGCCGAAGCCATTGCCAAGGCAGTGCCATCGACAGTTGTGGTGCCAAAGTCACCGCTGGCCGACATCGCTGCGTTCATCGGCCGCTCGGAACTGGTCATCGGCGCCGACACCGGGCTGACCCATCTCGCCAGCGCCTTCGGCCTGCCAACGGTTGCGGTGTTCCTGGCAACCGAGCCCGGGTTGACGGGGCCTCGCGGGCAATATGCGTCGACGCTTTTGGCTCAGCCCGGGAAGCGTGTGATGCCGGCGGAGGTGGTGGCGGAGGCTGAAAGGCTGGCGGGACTCCAGGTCCTTGGCAAGGCCAACGCTGGCAAGAACTGAAGTCAATCGGAAAGGCTGGCGCTGCCCTCATCCGCCTGCCGGCACCTTCTCCCCGTATAACGACGGGGAGAAGGGATCTGAACGCAAGGCCAGCGTCTATTCTGCTACGTTGAAAATTGGCGAAATCGTCGATGAGAGCATCTTTCTCCCCGTCACTATACGGGGAGAAATGCCCGGCAGGGCAATGAGGGGCGGCGCAAACCTCAGCTTAAAAGTCGCAGCCGCTCCCCCCTCGAATTCCCTAGATGAACTGCACCTGGACGATCTCATACCCCCTGGCACCGCCGGGCGCATTGACTTCGATGGCGTCGCCGACTTCCTTGCCGATGAGCGCACGCGCGATCGGCGAGGAGATCGAGATGCGGCCGGACTTCACGTCCGCCTCCTGGTCGCCGACGATCCGGTAGGTCTTCTTTTCCTCGGTGTCCTCGTCGACCAGCACCACGGTGGCGCCGAACTTGATCTTGTCACCGCTGAGCTTGCTGACGTCGATCACCTCGGCCCGCGCGATATAATCTTCAAGCTCGTTGACGCGGCCCTCGTTGAGGCTCTGCGCCTCTTTGGCGGCATGATATTCGGCATTTTCGGACAGGTCGCCATGCGAGCGCGCTTCGGAGATCGCCTCGATGATGCGCGGCCGCTCTTCCTGCTGGCGCCAGCGCAGTTCTTCCTTCAATGACGCGAACCCCTCGCCTGTCATCGGGACCTTGTTCATGATGCCTGACCTTTCCTGCTGCCGCCCCCGCGTTCCGGGGAAAGCCTTGTCGATGGTACAAAAAGAAAACGGGTCCGGCAGCCTCGGGCTAACGGAACCGTTTCACCGCAATTTCCCTGAACATAGCAATCTTCGCGGGTTTTTCACGCCCAAAAATCGGTTTTGTAAAAATCATCCCCGCATTCATCAGCCGGGGGCGGTGAATGAGACTGGGGGCAACAAAAGCGGCCGCGATCGCTCGCGGCCGCTTAAAAGAGCCCTGGAATCTTTTCAGCTTCGCATAAAATGGTCGATCTGCTCGGCCAGCATGCCGTATTCGCGCGAACCCTTGCCGGTCCGCTTCTCGATTTCCATCAGCTGTTGCTGGGCGCCGGCCAGATCGCCGATCTGCAGATGCGCTTCGCCGAGATATTCACGCACCAGCGTGTAGTCCGGATCGATGCGCAGCGCTTCCTCGTAATAGCCGAGGCCGACTGTGACGCGGCCGGAATGGCGGTGCGAATAGCCGAGATAGTTGAGGATGCGCGGATCCTGCTTGTTGGCGGCAAGGCTGAGCACGGCGATCGCCTCGTCATAGCGCCCGGCCATCGCCAACGCATGGCCAGCATCATAGATGCTGTCGTCGTCGAGCATGCCCTCCTGGGGTGCGACGCACTTTTTCTTCTTCTTGTCCCAGACTTCGCCCTTCTTGCATTGGGTGACGGTCTGATCGCTGCCGCCACTGTCACCGCCGGCGGCGAACACCGGAACGGCAAGGAACTGCAGCGCGACAAGGGCAGTCGCCGCCTGGATCAGCACTCTTTTATGCATCGAAACCTCCTGGAGGGGTGAGAATGCAACACTAACGCCGGTCGGCTTGCGTTTCATCCCGGAAAATTACGTGCGGGAGAACATCAGGTGACGGATGCTGCGAATCCGCTATCATCCGGCAAACGACCTGAGGGAGACGGCCCTTGCAGCGGCGGCTTGAAAAGGACTGGGAGCTTTCGATCGGCCCCGACACGGTGCGCCTGTTCATCCTCAAGGCCAAGGCGCTGAGTGCGGCCGTCAATGAAGACTATGCCGATGGCGCCGAGCACGAGGTCGAACTCGACGGCGAGTCCCATGTCAACCATCACCATGACGGCCTTGCCGAGGAAAGCTCGGAGAATCTGACCGAGGAAGAGCTGCGCGAGCTGATAAACGACCTCAATGTCGATGAAGCAGCCGAGCTGATCGCGCTGGCCTGGGTCGGTCGCGGCGACTACGACGCCACAGAATGGGCGGACGCGCTGGCGGCAGCGCGCGAACGCGCCAACAAGCGCACCGCGAAATACCTGCTCGGCATGCCGCTGCTCGCCGACTGGCTGGAGGAAGGGCTGGAAGCGATCGGTGCGTAACGACGCGGTTACCGTTCGTGATGGGGCCAAGGCAACTTTCCTCGCGTCGGCGCCGTTGACGGCGATGGGGTCGATTGTCTTTTCCCGAATATGCAGGATCGCGTTCGTCATGGCCGTCACGGTCTTGCTGGTGATGCCGGCCGAGGCGAGACATCGCCATCGGCATCACGAGCCGTTGACACCGAGGATAGAGCAGCCGTTGACACCAAGAGCCGAACAGTCCCTTAAACCGCGAGGCGGAAAGCGCCTGAAACCACGAAGACACCGGTCGGTGACGCCGAAGCAGGCACAGCAGAAAACGCTGCCGCCGCTACCCTTGCCTGCCGATGTGCCGATGCCCAGACCCGGCATTTCGGGATCCGGACCCGCCATTCCAGTGCCGGAACCACGCCCGGCGGACGCTGCGAACACCGCCGGCGCGCCCGACCGTTCCAATGAAGAAAAATCCCGCCAGGAAAAGCAGGCACTTCCCGAGCCGCCGGCTCCCGAACCCTCAGCCGATACGGAAAGCGAACCGGAGCCGCCCGCGGTCGCGCCAACGCCGACACCAAAACCCGACATCGCGGAGCCCGAGGCTCAGCCGCCCAACATTGGCCCGCAGCCGTCGCAAAAGCCGGCCGATGCAGACGACGAGAAGATGCTGCCAGACCCGCGCTCGGCCGACATGCCCGATGAAAAAATGCCGGCCGAGGAAGTCGCATGCCGCGAACGGCTGAAGATGCTCGGCGTCGAATTCGAAGAACACAAGGCGGAAAGCCAGGCCGAAATCGGCTGTTCGATCCCCTATCCCATCGTGCTGAAGACCCTTGGAAAGTCCGTCGCCATCGGCCCCGCCACCGAGCTCAACTGCAAGATGGCCGAGGCAATGGCGCGTTTTGCCGCCGATGTCATCCAGCCGGCTGCGAAAGCCGAATTCGGTGCGGACCTGAAATCGATCGGCCAGGCGTCGGCTTTTGTCTGCCGGCCACGCAACGGCACACGAAAACTGTCGGAACACGCGTTCGGCAACGCACTCGACATCGCCAGCTTCACGCTGTCGGACGGCAAAAAGATCGAGGTCGGCCCGGCGCCGCCCGAGAAGGACGCCAAATTCCTCAACGCCGTGCGCAAGGCCGCCTGCGGACCCTTCAAGACGGTGCTCGGTCCGGGCGCCGATCCGGATCATTCCCTGCATTTCCATCTCGATCTCGAACCGAGACGGCATGGCGGAACGTTCTGCCAATAGCCGGAAGCGCACTCAGGAAGTTGGGCTAATATCTATTGCATAGCGCTCGGGGGAAGCGGCTTGTCGATCTCGGCCTTCATGATCAAAACACCACGTGTAAAATCTTCAAAATCTTCGATACTCATGCTGCAAGTCTCTTGGACCAAACTTCTATGTCGGAATTGAACCACAACATATTTCTGCTGGTCCCTGTCCAGCTTCAGAAGAAAGGCAAACGAATAGGGGCTCCTACGCAGAGTTACATATACTTCACGCAGATCACGGGCGGTGAAGAACCGTTTTATCGCACGCCACATTGGCATTTCTCCCCCTCCAACAGCAATTGGTATAGGTTAGGCAAGCGACCCTGTCGAAGATAAATTGCCTTCCGCAATGATCCGCGTGCCGCAATTCGGCCGCAGGCATGAACGCGGACGCTGAGTTTTCCTTTACCCTTGATCGTTAAAATGCCGGATATCCATCAACGGGATTCCGCCAATGGCCGGCAAATTTCGGGCCGTGTTTTTCGCCGCCGCGCGCCAGTCAAAATATGCAGCAAGGCTGACCGCCGGCCTGGCGCTGGCGGCGCTTTCCGCCTGCAACACCGGCAGTGTGCTGTCGCTGCAGCCGGCCGTCGACGTCGGCGCGCAGACGGCTGCCGTGCCGCAATATGCCGGCATGCAGAAGCTTGTTCCTTCCAATCCATACATGACGCAGGCCGCTTATCCGCGCATGGACGAGCCGATGTCGCCCGTCGAGCAGATGCCGGCCAGCGAAACCGACTGCCGGCAGCAATTGAAGCGCCTCGATGTCGCCTACACCGACCTGGCGCCGATCCATGAAGGCCAGTGCGGCATCGATTATCCGGTCAAGGTTTCGGCCATCGGCAACATCCAGATGAAACCCGCCGCGACCCTCACCTGCGACATGGCCGCCACCTTTGCCGGCTGGACGAAGAACGAGCTCGTCCCCTCCGCCCGCTGGCGTTATTTCTCCGGTGTCAAGACCATCCACCAGGGCTCCAGCTATTCCTGCCGCAGGATTGCCGGCGAAGGTGTACTGTCCGAGCACGGCAAGGGCAATGCGCTCGACGTCATGAGCATCGAACTCAACAATGGCGACGACATCGACGTGCGCAAGCCCGGCCTGTTCGCCTTCCGCACCCGGGGCTTCCTCAACAATGTACGCGCCGACGGCTGCCAGTATTTCACCACCGTGCTCGGCCCCGGCTACAATTACGACCACCGCAACCATTTCCATTTCGACATCAAGAACCGCAAGAACGGTTATCGCGCCTGCCGTTAGAAAGAGATCAGCCTAGTCGGCGCCATCGGTTGAAGCGGCGATTTGCCGTGCGACCAAGTCCTGGATGCGCCAGAGATTCCGGTCGCGGATGCCGCTCTCTTCAAGCTTGCTCACGGTCCTGAACAAATACTGCGCCGAAGAGCCCCAATGACCGGCAGCCCGTGCCAGAGTGTCGGCAACCTGCTCCAATGGCAACCGGCCGGCATAGGCCCTGCCATCCGGCGCCGCGACGAAGGCCAAGGCATGCAGCGGCCCGTCCTTGGTCTTGACCTTGATCCAGCATGGCACGTTGGTTGGCGGGTTGGCATCGATCTCGCGGCGCATCAACTGGCCGAGTTGCCCGAAATGGTCTTCCGCGGGCAGCCGATAGACGATGCCGTTGCAACTGCCGCCTCGATCGAGCGCCAGCATCAGGGCCGGCAAATCACGGGTTCCGCGCCAGCGGGTCAGCTTCAGGCAAAACGAGCGGTGCCATCCCGGCGCCGTGGCCGGGCGCTGCTCGACATGGGCGAATTCGGGGTTCCAGATCAACGACCCGTAGGCAAAGACCCAAAGCGTGTCGGGACGATGCTGCGAAAGCAGCTTTTCGACCAGGCCATCGAACTCCGCATCGGTGTGCTCGCTGGTTCCGGGCTCTGGCCCGGGATCAGGCTCGACACGCTCAACTTGCGCGACAAGCTCGGCGGTCAACGCCATTGGCTTGCGGCCTGCCAGCTTCCGCTCCATTGCTGCCCCCGCGAAGAAACGATGGCCCACGATAGAGCGGCGGCGCGCTGCTGGCCATTGATTTCCAGGGTCCGTCGGGCAAAAGATACCGCACGGATCGGGCGGCGTTCATGAGCCAGCGAAGTTTTCGGCGACGCGTTGCAATCTGGGTGGCGACCTTGCTGGCCGCCTATCTGGCGCTCGCCTATTTCGCCGCACCGGAATTCTGGACGTTTCACGATCGCGGCTTTCGCAAGCACAGCTTCGAGATGGTGACGCACACGCCGCAAGGCATTCCGGGCGATCCCATCAATGTCGGTCTTGTCGGTACGCGAAAGGAAGTAATCCACGCCTTCGCCGTCGCCGGCTGGGACACCGCCGACGCCGTGACCCTGAAGACCGCGATCGAGATCGGTGAAAGTGTGCTGTTCGACCACCCCTACCCCGATGCGCCGGTCAGCAGGCTGCTGTTCGATGGCCGCGCCCAGGATCTCGCCTTCGAAAAGCCGGAGGGCCTCAGCGCCGACCGCCGGCATCATGTGCGCTTCTGGCAGACCGAGGCAAGCGGCGACGATGGCCGGCCGCTGTGGCTGGGCTCGGCCAGCTTCGATCGCGGCGTCGGCCTCAGCCACGACACCGGCGCCGTCACCCACCATATCGGCCCCGACATCGACGCCGAGCGCGATTTCCTGATGCGCGACCTGGCCACCGCCGGCACGCTGATCTCGACCAGCGACATATCGGGCGTCGGCGCCACCAGTACGGGCCGCAATGGCGGCGGCGATCCCTATTTCACGGACGGCGAGGCGATTGTCGGCATGTTGAAGCAGCTGCCATGACCCATCGCAAAAGTCAGTTCGTGGTGATCACGATCTTGCCGAACGGCCCTTTCTCCAGATGCTGCAAGGCCTGTGGCACCTCGTCGAAGCCAAAGACCTTGTCGATGACCGGCTTGATCGCCAGCGCCTCGATCGCCTGATTCATACGTTCGAAGGCGCGGCGATGGCCGACCGACAGGCCCTGCACGGTGATGCGGTTGCGCATGAAGGGCACGATAGGGAAGCTGAGCTCCATCGCGCCCAGCAGGCCGATGATCGACAGCCGGCCGTCGGCGGCCAGCGCGTTCAGCGATCGCCGTGCATTGTCGCCGCCGACCATTTCCAGCACGTGGTTGACGCCCAGCCCATTCGTCAGCTCACGCGCGGCCTCGTCCCAGGCCGGTTGCGTGCGGTAGTTGATCCCTTGCCAGGCGCCGAGCTTTCTTGCCCGCTCAAGCTTTTCGTCGCTGCTTGAGGTGACGATGGCGCGCAGGCCGAACGCGGTGGCGAACTGCAGCGCAAACAGCGACACGCCGCCGGTGCCCTGGATCAGAATGGTCTGGCCCGGCACCGGTCTGGTCGCTTCGGCCATGGCGAACCAGGCCGTCAGCGCCGCGATCGGCAATGTCGCGGCCTCGATGTCGCCGAGCGATGGCGGCGCCAGCACCGCGGCGTCCTCGCCGAAGATGACATGATCGGAAAGCATGCCCGACAGCGACGACCCCAGCGTGTGCTTATGCAGCACTGGCGGTGCGTCGCCATCCGGCCAATCGGCGATCACCTGGCCGAGCACGCGCTGGCCGACATGAAAGCGGCTGACCGCACTGCCGACGGCCACCACTTCACCCACCGCGTCGGATGTCGGCACGAAGGGAAAGGCAAGATCGGGGATCAGCACGCCGTCTACGATCATCTTGTCCTTGTAGTTGAGTGACACGGCCTTGGTCCGCACCAGCAAATCGTGCGGCCCTGGCTCGGGTACCTTGCCTTCCACCTGGCTTAGCCTCGACAGGCCAAAACCGCTCATCTGCCAGGATCTGTTGATTGGGGTGCTCATGTCGCGTCGCGCTCCGTGCGTTGATGCAGGCGAGACATTTATGCCTTTCGACTATGGAAAATAGTGCTTTCGTGCGGTATAATTTGACACTGATTGCGGACTAAAAGTCGACAATAGGAAATCGCCATGGAAACGGCCGACCTGCAAGGCATCGTCGCGTTCGTTCAGGCGGTGGAGGCCGGCAGCTTCACCAGCGCCGGCGAGCGGCTGCATGTGACGAAGTCGGCGATCGGCAAATCGATCGCGCAGCTGGAGCAGAGACTCGGCGTTCGCTTGCTGAACCGCACCACCCGCAGCCTCAGCCCGACCAGCGAAGGCGTCAGCTATTATGAAGCTTGCGTCCGGGCCCTTGCCGAGATCGAAGCCGCACAGTCGCTGCTTGCCTCGCGCCGGCAGGTCCCGTCTGGCCGGCTTCGGATCGACGTGCCGCTGGCCTTCGGCCGACGCTGCGTCGCCCCCGTGCTGTTCGAGATTTCGAGGGAATTTCCGGACCTGACGGTGGAAGTCTCCTTCAATGACCGCCGCGTCGACCTGATCGAGGAGGGCATCGACCTGGCGATCCGCATGGGCGAACTCGACGACAGCCTGTCGCTTGCGGCCAGGCGCCTCTACGCCCAGCGCTCGGCCATATGCGCGGCTCCCGACTATCTCGACAGGCATGGCCGGCCGCAATCGGTCGAGGATCTCGCCGATCACAGCGTCATTGGCTACGGTCGCGAGGGCATCGTCCGTCCCTGGGTGATCAGGCATTCCGACGGCCATCTCGCAACCTTCATGCCCAAGGCGCGACTCGTTCTCGGCCATGGCGAACCGATGCTGGATGCAGCGCTCGCCGGCTGCGGCATCGCCTTCCTGCCGACATGGCTGGCCGCCGACAGCCTCAAAAGCGGCGATCTCGAAATGGTGCTGTCGGACTGCCTGGTCGAGAACATCGTCGTGCATGCCGTCTGGCCGGTAACGCGCGCGCTCACGCCAAAGGTACGGGTTGTCGTCGACGCCCTCGTCGAACATTTTTCGACGCCGCCCTGGGATGCCGCGTGACCGAAATGCCGGTCATTTCTCAAAAATCACGTCAGACTATTTTCGAAGACCGCGCCGCAATGCTATTGACCGCTCATGTTATACGTAGAAATCGCTATCGTGGTCGTCCTCATCTGTGTGAACGGCCTTCTGTCGATGTCCGAACTTGCCATCGTCTCGTCGCGACCGGCCCGCCTGAAAGCGATGATCGACCGCGGCATCAATGGCGCCGGCCGCGCGCTCGAGCTTGGCTCGAATCCCGGCAAGTTCCTCTCCTCGGTGCAGATCGGCATCACCCTGGTCGGCGTCCTCTCCGGCGCCTTTTCCGGCGCCACGCTCGGCGAACGGCTGGCGCAGTTCCTGGCCTCGACCGGCATCCGCGAGACCGTCGCCGATCCGCTCGGCGTCGGCATCGTCGTCGCCATCATCACCTATTTCTCGCTGATCGTCGGCGAGCTGGTGCCCAAGCAGATTGCCTTGCGCGACCCAGAGCGGGTCGCCGCCAGGGTCGCTCCGGCAATGACCATCCTCGCCACCATCTCGGCGCCGCTGGTCTTCCTGCTCGACTTCTCCGGCCGCACCATATTGTGGCTGCTCGGCCAGCGCGGCGAAAGCGAGGAGAAAGTCACCGACGAGGAGATCAAGATGCTGGTCGCCGAGGCCGAGCATCACGGCACGATCGAATCGGACGAGCGGCGCATGATCGCCGGCGTCATGCGGCTTGGCGACCGCGCCGTGCGCGCGGTGATGACGCCGCGCACCGAGGTCGACTGGATCAATCTGCAATCCGACGAGGCGGCCATCCGCAAGCTGCTCATGGAAACGCAGCATTCGCGCCTGCCGGCAGGCGACGGCGGCGTCGACGTCATGGTCGGCGTCGTCCAGACGCGTGACGTGCTGGCCGCACTGCTTGCCGGCCGCGTGCTCGACCCGCGCAGGCATGTGCGCGCAGCCCCCATCGTCTACGACCAAGCCGACGCGCTGGATGTGCTGCAGAAGCTAAAGGAATCCGACGTGCCGATGGCGCTGGTGCATGACGAATACGGCCATTTCGAAGGCATCGTCACCCCGGCCGACATTCTGGAAGCCATCACCGGCGTGTTCCGCGCGGACACCGACGCCGGCGATGAGGAAAACGCGGTCAAGCGCGAGGACGGCTCGTGGCTGCTCGCCGGCTACATGCAGGCCGACGAGATGGCCGACATTCTCGGCATCGACCTGCCGGAAAACCGCGATTACGAAACCGTCGCCGGTTATGTGCTGTCGCACATGCACCATCTGCCGGCGACTGGCGAATGCGTCGACGCGCAGGGCTGGCGCTTCGAGGTGGTCGATCTCGACGGCCGCCGCATCGACAAACTGATCGCCACCCGCCTGCCCGGCGCCCACCGCGAGGCGGTGCGCTGACATGTTCGAATGTCAGCTTTTGACCGGTTAGCTGACGCCGCCCTCTGCCAGAGGTCGAACTGGTTTCAACAAACCGAAGAAGCCAATGATGCGCGTTATCCGTTTCTGCTCCTCATCTAGAAAAGCGATGTCCAGGCCCTCGGGTAAAGAGGAACCGTCAGGCATCACAAACTTCCACGCGAAGCGCGCGACGCCGTGATGAACATCCACGTTGCTGGTCCGCAGAATGCAGGCACCAGGATGCTTGCTCTGAATTCCTGCAATGTGGGCTAGCAGTTCTTTGGCACCAACAACGTGAACGGTTGGATCTGTATACGTCGCGCCATCGCTCAAGACCGATAGCAGCGACGCCCGCCGCTTCTCGGCGTTTTCGGTGGACCACGATGCACAATACTTATCAATGAGATGCGTCAAAGGCATGCTACTTCCCTGTCGCCAGAAAAATGCGAGAGCGCGGAGAAATCATCGTGCAAGTGGCCCGCCGCTATGGCCCGTTTGAATATCGCATCATACCATCGACTATTGAACGGTCGATTCCGCGGAACTGCATCAACTCCAACAGATGCTGCATTGCGCCGTGGTGCGCCGAGATCGCCGAGAGCGTTTCGTTATCGCTGGCAAATCGGCCAGCGCTCGTCCGCTTGATGAGGTCGGTCACCAGGCCGTCAATGACCGGCGCCGTCGCGGACCACTGCCGCGCCAGTTCACCCAGTTCGATCTCTTCGGCCTGCGACACGGCGATCGCATGGAGCGTCCCGAACAGAGCGCCCCACATGATAGCCAGTAGTGCGCTATCGAGCGCGTTCGCACGCCCTGGTTCTTCGCCAACATGCTGGACATTGCCACCCAAGGCGCGAAACACATCGCGGTTCGTGTCGAAAGCCTCCCTTGGCCCGGCAAGCAGGATGGTCCCGGCGTCCGTGCCGATATAATCCGGCGTCGCCATGATCGCGCCATCAAGGTAGTTTGCGCCGTGCTTCGTACACCATTCAGCGGCTTCCCGTGCGCCACTCGGCGTCCCCGAAGTCAACTCCACGATCAGCTTGCCGCGAATGGCTGAGGCGATGGCGTCACTGTGGAGAAGCGCTTTTGTCGCCTTATAGTCGCTGACATTCACAATGATGATCTCGCCTGCGTTCACGGCTTCCTCCACGGAGGACGCGGCGATTGCGCCCAGCCTGGCGAGTGGATCGGTCTTCTGTCTGGTTCTGTTCCAGACAGTCGTCGGATATCCCGACTGAAGCAGGCTGCCGGCGAGCGCCGAGCCCATACGGCCCGTTCCAATGACCGTGATTGAAAGCTTCATTCCACACTCCATATCAATTGGCGGCGTCAGACCGCGTTTTGCTGTGATCGTCTTGAGAGGTATGTCAAAACGAGCGGCGCGCGATACGCACCCGGGCGTAAGTGGTCACCAGAAGGTAAGGAACGCGCGATGAACAATTCCGCGGACAATGGCTTTGCAGCGGCCGTCAGGATGGTCGAAGGAAAGTGGAAAGTAGATCTCCTTTGCGAGCTCGGAACGGCGTCGCGCAGATTTGGTCGATTGAAACAGGCGCTTTCTGGCATCAGTGAAAAGATGCTGGCGCAACAATTGCGAGAACTGGAGGCCGACGGCCTTGTCGACCGTAAAGTCTTTTCCGTGGTTCCAGCGAAGGTAGTCTATTCGCTGACAGAACGCGGCGCGGCGCTCAACGCAGCAGCAGGTTCACTATGTCTGTGGGCCGAGCAATTCGGCCTGCCCGGCTGCCCTCAGATTGCCAATGGCGTACATATGGATGCCCTCTGATGCATGTCGCCCAAAGCGACCTCGGTTTGGGAGAACGACATGCATAAAAACGAGGATCTAAAACGCCTGAACCCGTTCGTACGGGACACGCTTCAGGGGTGCGACGCGCTGGATGTCCTGTCGAGATTAAAGGCGTTCCGATGGTGCTGGTCATGACGAGTACTACCGTTTCGCACCGCCACAACGGCCGGCATTCTCCCACCGGGCTCCGTCGCCGGCTATGTGCTGGCGCACATGCATCATGCCGGCGACTGGCGAATGCGTCGACGCGCAGGGCTGGCGCTTCGAGGTGGCGATCTCGACGGCCGCCGCATCCCGCCTGGCAGGCGCCCATCGCGAGGCGGTGCGCTGACGCCCGAGCAATTGCGGCATTCGCTCTATCGTTCCCAGAAGGACTTGGCGATCTCTCCCTCGACCTGCTCTATCGTCAGGCCGATATCGTCGATCAGATGCGGATTGTCCTTCGACATCTGCCTGAGTTGCCAGCGAAAGCGTATCCGTTCGCGCCAGGTCCGATCGTGCCAGCTCGCTATGATGCTTCGCAGGGTCTTCAGGAGCCGGCGCGATGCCGGCCGCACGGGCGTTCCCGGTCGCGCTGCACAACGCTGGGCTGATGCAAGTGTATTGGTCATGGCAACCTCCATATGGTTTGAGGGCCTAGGGCTCTCGATGAGGTTGAATTCTGCAGGATACGGACGGCGCCGTAATTAAGCCCTCCCAAATAGTTCTCAAAACTTCCAAACGAGCTAGAGCAGTTCACCGGTTCACGGAACCGGTAACCTACTCTAACCCTTTGTTTTGACGCAATTCCGAACAGAAAACCGCTTCACACTTTTCCTGGAATTGCTCTATAGATGCGTCTATGGGATCGCGTTTTGCCTTTGGTCCGTTCGTGCTTGATCCGGGTGCGGGAACGCTGCTTCGGAACGACGTCCCCGTTGCCGTTGGCTATCGCGGGCTGAGCCTGCTTGCAGCACTCGTCGGGCGGCCCGGTGAAATCTTGGGAAAGGCCGAGTTGATGGACGCTGCATGGCCGGGCACGGCCGTGGAGGAAGGCAACCTCACCGTCCAGATCGCGCAGTTGCGCAAGCTGCTTGGTCCTGTCGGCGAGAACGGCGAATGGATATCCACCGTTCCGCGCGTCGGCTACCGTTTCACGGGGGCCGTCGAACGGCTCGGCCAGGCCAAGCGAAAACCCTTGCCGCTGCCCGACAAACCATCGATAGCCGTGCTGCCCTTCGTCAATTTCAGCAACGATCCCGAGCAGGATTCCTTCGTGGACGGGTTGACCGAAGACCTGATCACCGACCTGTCCAGGATCTCCGGCCTGTTCGTCATCGCCCGCAACTCGACCTTTGCCTACAAGGGAAAAGCGATGGACGTGCGCGAGATCGCCGGGGACCTTGGCGTGCGCTACCTGCTGGAAGGCAGCGCAAGACGCGCCGCGGGGCGCGTGCGCATCAACGCACAGCTGGTTGACGCGGTGAGCGGCGATCATCTGTGGGCGGAACGCTTCGATCGCGGCCTGGACGACATCTTTGCCGTTCAGGACGAGGTGACGGCCAAGATCGTGGAGGCATTGCTTGGCCGTCTGCGCACGCTGCCGCCGCGCAACCGGCCCAGCAATCTCGAGGCTTACGATCTCTGCGTGCGGGCGCGCAAGCTGATCGACGACTCGCCGCAGATGGCGCAGGAAGCGCATCTGATGCTGACGCGCGCGGTGTCGCTCGATCCCGGATACGCCGAGCCCTATCGCTGGCTTGCCATGAACCACTGGATGGGACAGGTGCATTGGGGCGGACCAACCGAAGCTGCCCGCAGCGTTGCCTTGGAGCTGGCGCGCAAGGCTGTGGCGATCGATCCCAACGATGCTGGCTGTCGCTGGATCCTGGCCTACCTGCTTGCCTATGAGCGCAGCTTCGCCGAGGCGGATGCCGAATTCGCCAAGGCGATCGAGCTCGACCCGAACGAGGCCGACACCTGGGCGGCATTGTCCGACATCGCGGTCCTGGCCGGCCGGGTCGAAGAGGGTCTCGAGCACATCCGCAAGGCGTTCCGGCTGAACCCGTTTCCGGCGAGCTGGTACTATCTGACGCTCGGCCAGGCGCAATATGCGGCGCGCGACTATCAAGCCGCTATCGAGACGTTGCGCCGTGACGAGACCTATCGCACAAGCTCACGCCGTTTCCTGGCGGCAAGCCTGGCGCAACTCGGCCGGCTGGACGAGGCGCGCGCGGAGGCCGAGCTGTTTCTCGTCGGCAACCCGCATTTCACAACCCATCACTGGGCGACGACCGAGCCATTCCGCGACGCCGCTACGCTCGAGCATTTCGTCGATGGTTTTCGCAAGGCCGGTCTTCCGGAGTGACGCGCCGGCATCCGGCCTGCCCGCAGCAAAGGCGAAGTGGTGCGCTAACCCGGATCTAGGCATGGGCATGATCTCGGTGGCGCGAGACCTTCTCGCGGTTACCGCAGGTGCGCATGCTGCACCAGCGCCGCTTGCCGCCTCGCGACGTATCGAGGAAAAGCCAGCCACAGCGAGGGCAGGAATGCAGCCTGTCGCGCGGCAAGGTGAAGAACGCTTCGATGGACAGCATGGCCAGCAAGGCGGTGACGGCGTCCGGGTCCCGCCACCGGGCAAGGCCAAGCTCCGGCCTGGTGCGATCCAGCTCTATAGACCCGGCGGCAAGCGAGCTTGCCGTGCGCGAGAATAACACGCCTAGAGCAATTCCAGGAAAAGTGTGAAGCGGTTTTCCGTCCGGGATTGCGTCAAAACAAAGAGTTAGAGCAGCTCGCCGTTTCCGTGAAACGGTGAAAGGATCTAGCGGTTCGACCGCGGACGGTTTGCCCGCGGCGATTGACTCGAAGACCTGAAATGACGCCTCCCGCACTTCGCGGACCCGTTCCACGAACCGCCCATCCGCTATCTCGGCGACGGCCTGCGCCTGGCGATCGTCGGCAAGCCCTGAGGCGTTGAACCAGTTCGCAACATCCCGGACGGACTTAAACAGTTCATTATCAGCTGCTGGCACCCGCCGGTCGAACACGGCGTTCGACAGGTCCAAAGCGGGATGCCCGCCTATGAAGTGATCCGGCACCCATTCGGTGTGTGCATCGCCCATGGAACATAACCTCATTAGCCGGATTATACGGTTATGATGTAACCACTATCATACGGATATGTGGTGTCAAAGCCATAACACCGCCAGATCGGCGCGGAACCCCTGGGAGAGAGAGGATGTGCAGCAATCGTTACAAGACCCGCCACGAAACCATCAATGTCGACGGCCTCGACATCTTCTACCGTCATGCCGGCGATCCCGGCAGACCGGCAATCCTGCTGCTGCACGGATATCCGACTTCGTCGCACGTCTATCGCAATGTCATCGAACCGCTGGCGGAGACAGCCTATGTGGTGGCGCCGGATCTGCCCGGTTTCGGCTTTTCGTCCGCCCCTTCCATCGATGCTTATGACTACACGTTCGAGAACCTGGCCAACACGATAGAAGCCTTCATCGAGGCCCTCGGCCTCCAGCGATTCTTCCTCTACATCACTGACTTCGGCACGCCCGTCGGCTATCATCTCGCCACACGGCGGCCGGATCGCATCCTCGGCCTGATCGCGCAGGACAGCAACGCTCATGACGAGGGGCTGGGACCGGAAT
Source organism: Mesorhizobium sp. M0848 (assembly GCF_040319805.1). Taxonomy (NCBI): domain Bacteria; kingdom Pseudomonadati; phylum Pseudomonadota; class Alphaproteobacteria; order Hyphomicrobiales; family Phyllobacteriaceae; genus Mesorhizobium; species Mesorhizobium sp. M0848. Next base: position 116,779 of record NZ_JAMYOM010000023.1, read on the forward strand.
GGGACGCGCCGAAGGCGTTCTTCGCCGAACCGACTGAAGAAAACCGCGCCAAACTGCCGGACTGGATGAATTTCGAGGGGACCCGGAACCAATATATCGGCGGTCTCCCCGAGCGTCTGAAGGTGTTGTTTCCGCCCGAGGGTTGGTATCTCGATACGGAGCGTCTGGCGAGGCCCGGCAACACCGACATTCAGTTCGAACTCTTCACCGATTATGGCTCGCACATCGCCCGCTTCCCGGCCATCCAGGCCTATCTCCGCGACCAACAGCCAGCATGCCTCGTGCTGTGGGGACGGCACGAGGCCTTCTTCGCGCTGGACGAGATCATGGCCTACAGCCGCGACCTCGACGCAGTCGAAATCCATGTCTTTGAGAGCGGACACATGCTTCTCGAAACGCATCATCGCCAATGCGCGGCTCTCATCGCTCACTTCATCCACGAGGTGGAGACTGGGGTATTTCGCGAACCTGCCGGGCGCTGAACGTCGGCGCTCAAACCGCCACTTCGATGGGCTCGGCAAGCCTGGGATTGGCCCGCGCGGCGATCAGGCAGCCGGCGACGATCAGGCACGCTCCGGTCAAGGTGGTCCAGGTCGCCTCCTCGCCGAAGAAGAACCAGCCGAGCGCGACCGCCCAGATAAAGGCCGAGTATTCCGTCGGGATCAGATATTGCGCTTCGGCGCGGGCGTAGGACCAGCTCATCAGGAACTGCCCGGCAAGCGACAGCACCGTCACCCCGGCCAAAGGAAGCCAAAGATTGCTCGGTAGGGCGACGGCAAGCCAGGGTGCTGCGAGGCCGAGGAGGATGGCAACGCAAAGGTTCTGGAACAGCATGATCTCGATGGGCTTGGCCAACTGCGCCTGTTGCCGGGCGAGGATCAGATTGTAGCCGTAGAACACCGTCGACACGAGCACCGCTGCCGTGCCGAGCATGGCATCTTGCGAATAGTCTGCCTTCCCGAACTGGCCGGCCATGATGATGGCGACACCGGCAATGCCGGCCAAAGATGCCCAGACAGCCTGGCGCCGGATCCGTTCGCCCAGCAGCAGCGCGGCGAGAAACAGGGCAAACAAGGGCGCCACGAAACTGAGCCCGATCGCCTCCGCGAGCGGCAGCCTGGCCAAGCCCCAGAAGAAGGATATCAGGACGATGCCGACAATCGCGGCACGCAGCGCATGCAGCCTCAGCACCGGAACGGTTGGCGTTAGGCGCGGTCCCGCCAACCAGGCCGCGCCCGCGACCACGGTCGCGACCATGCTGCGCCACAGCAAGGTGTTGTAGACGCCGACCGCGATGACCAGGATCTTCATCGCCGCATCCATCCCGGACAGCAGGAAGATCGCAAGCGCGCAAACGAGCACCGGGATCATCGGGGAAACGGCGCCGGTCAGGCTGGATGTCTTCACGGCTTCACTCATGTGACGGATTGCAGCCGGATATATCAGGCCACAGGGCGCGACCAGATGGCAGTCCCGTCGATGTAGCAGTCCAACCCCGATTGGCGTCGTGTTCGCGGCTATCGCCATATCAGGGTATCAGTACCACCTTCCCGGTCGACCGGCGCTCATCCAGCAACCGGTGCGCTTCCCCGGCCTGGTCGAGCCGGAATCTGCCGCCGATCGTGACCTGCAGTTGGCCGCCTGCCGCCATTTGGAACAGTTCGGACAGGCTGGCTTTCAGCACATCGGCAGACAGCAGCGGCAGCAGCGCGAAACCCCTGAGTGACTGGTTGCGGCCGATCAACTGCTCCAGATCGGAGGCAGCGAGGCCAAAGCGCCCGAGCGCAGCAAACACCAGTTCGCCGCCAGGGCGCCAAGGCCTCAAGCAAGGCAGCGGTCAGCGCACCGCCGACTGTGTCGTAGATGATGTTGGCGCCCTCCCCGCCGGTGAGGTCGCGGACGCGAGCGGGCCAGTCCGGCTTGGTATAGTCGACTGCGGCATCGGCGCCGAGCGACAAGACGAAATCCAGCTTTGCCTTGCCGCCGGCGGCTGCGATCACCTGGCGTGCGCCCTTCAGCCTGGCCAGTTGGACAAGCAGCGTTCCCACACCGCCCGATGCGGCCGGCACCAGCACCGCCTTGTCATCGGGCGGGCTTTGCCGAAGCAGATGAAGGGCCGTCAGCCCCTGCACCATCAGCGCCGTGGCAGCCTCGAACGGCAGCGCATCCGGCAGCGGCACGACGAGATCGGCTGACATCGTCACCTGCTCCGCATAGCCGCTGTGGGGACGCTGCGACATGAACAAAGGCGCGGCCACGCGGCGACCCAGCAATTGCGCATCCACACCTTGCCCGACGGCCTCGACGACACCCGCCGCCTCGACGCCCGGGATCATCGGCAGTTGCGGCGTCACCGCGTAGCGGTTCGCGCGCATCAGCACTTCGAAGAAGTTGATCCCGGCGGCGTGGACACGGATCAGCACCTCGCCGGACTGCGGCACCGGCGCCGGCAGATCGACCACCTCCAGCACCTCGGGACCGCCGAAGCGGCTGAGTTGAATGGCTTTCATGGCAAACTCCGATCGCACTGGCATCGGCAGCGGTTTGCCACTATCTGCGGAGCCTCGACTACACACTCATTTGTCCCCTGCTGACCAGGAGGTGACCATGCCAGATTCCAAGAGAATGCCGATCAAAAGACTGCCGATGCTGCCGGCGGAACGGGCGCTGAAAGTGATCGCCGGTCGCTGGAAGGCGGTCATCCTCTACCATCTCTTCGATGGTCCCCGGCGCCTGTCGGCGCTCAAGACGCTGATGCCGGGCATCACCCAGAAAGTGCTGATCCAGCAGCTGCGCGAAATGGAAGAGCACGGCCTGGTCAGCCGTGAAATCTTCGCCGAAGTGCCATCGCGCGTCGAATATTCGGCGACGCGCCTCGGCCTCAGCCTCGAGCCGATCCTGCTGGCGCTCTGCCAATGGGGCCAGCACCACGCCGACGAGTTGAACGAGACGAACCGCCTCGCAGACTGCATCATACGGCCGAGGCAGGCGACGCCTGCACAAATGGCATAAATCGAATTGACGGGGCGACGCGGGTTGCCCGTCGCAGGTTGTCGATTGTCCACAGAACGGATCGGAAAATGCACCGCATAGCTTCGGGCGACCTTTATCAGACCTACGATCTTGGTGACTTGCGCATCACCTCCTTGCGCGATGGCTATGTCGACATGCCGATCGGACGGCTTCGGCAACGCGGCGACAAGCCATTTGGCGATGAATTGCCGCAACAAGTCGCGTTGGTTGGTGGTCAACTCAGGCTTTCCGTCAATGCCTTCGCGATTGACGATGGAAACGGGATCATCTTGATCGATACCGGCGCCTCGAACGCCTGGCATCCCTCCATGGGCCGACTTCCCGAGGCGCTGGACGAAGCTGGCATCGATGCAAGACGAGTCCGTACCGTCTGCTTCACCCACACGCATCTCGACCACATCCATGGTCTTGTGCTTGCCGACGGCCGCGACGCTTTCCCGCGCTTGGCGCGCTTGCTCGTTCCCGGGGAAGAACTCGGCTTTTTTCGCGCCGAAGCGCGGCTCGAACGATTTCACGGCACGGCGGAACCCTTCGAAGCCGGAGACCGTATCGGGACACATGTCGACATTGTCGGCGCTCATGGCCATGAAGCGGGACACAGCTGCTTTCGTGTTTCTGCCGGCGGCGAACGCATTTTGATCTGGGGCGACACCGTTCACGTCCCATCGCTTCAGTTCGATCGACCTGAGGTGACATGGGAATTCGACGCCGATCAGGACCAGGCGCGCGAAAGCCGGTTGCGGTTGCTGGCGCTTGCAGCCGACGATCATTGTTTCGTCGCCGGCGCGCATCTGGATTCGCCCGGTGTCGGCCGCGTCGTCCGATCCGGCGCCAGCTTTCAATTCGAGCCGCTATAATTGAAAAAGGGCGGCGCAAGACGCCGCCCCCGGATCCTTGGGAGGATAATTCGAATTGGCGGTCAGGCCGCCTTGACTTCCTCGGCAACGGCGTCGGCCTGACGCGCCGCCTTGAGCACCTTGGCCCACCACGCAACATCGTTGACCAGCGCGGTGGCGGCCTGGTTCAGATGCTCGAGGTCTTCCAGCTTCTTCTCGCCCTGGCGGACGGCGAGGAAATCGCCCCAGGCGATATGGACGGCCGACTTGACCGGCGCCATCTGCAATTCGACGGCATACAGTCTAAGCTGTTCGACGGCACGCGAGCCGCCGACGCTGCCATAACCGACGAAGCCGGCCGGCTTCTTGTTCCATTCATTGGCGGCGTAGTCGATGGCGTTCTTCAGCACGGCCGTCGGGCCATGATTGTATTCGGCGGCGGTGAAGATGAAGCCGTCGAATTCGGCGACCTTCTTCTGCCAGCGCTGTGCCACTTCGTTCTGCGATGGCGCCCAGGCGGAGGATGCGACCTCGTCGAAGAACGGCAGCGGGAAGTCGCGCAGGTCGACGATCTCGACATCGATGTCGGCATGCGACTTGGCGATCTTGGCGATCCACTGGGTTGGCACATCGGCGAAACGAGCGGCGCGCGTCGATCCGACGACGATGGCAATTTTGGGTTTGGACATAAGGGGCTCTCCTTGCACGAAGTACTGGTATCATTTGGATACCTGCGCTATATGAGATACTGCAAACGCGATGCACAAGAAGGCACTTTTTTGTTACCGAGGCACCCACACCGCACCGAGGACTGCCGCGCCATCTCGGAAATCCTGCAGCGCGTCGGCGACAAATGGACTGTTCTGGTCGTCGGCAAGCTGGGCGACGGACCGATGCGTTTCAATGAATTGCGCGCCGCCGTCGGCGGCATCTCGCAGAAAATGCTGACCACCACCTTGCGCGGCCTGGAGCGTGACGGCTTCGTCACCCGCACCGTGTTTCCAACCATTCCGCCGCGCGTCGATTATGAGCTGACCGAGCTCGGCCACGAGCTGCTGATCCCCGTCAGCGCACTGAGCGAATGGGCGCGCGCGAACACCATGCGCGTCAAGGCGGCGCGCGAAAAATTCGACGTCACGCACGCCTGAAACCCTTCCGCCGCAAGGGATTCAGCCCCGCACGCAACATCCGGCTTGCCTGATCGGAAATTCTATCTCGGCTGCGCGGATCGTTGCCCGAATGCACGCGCCGTTTTGGCTGGCAGATTGCCGCTCATGCCGGTCCGCTGACGGCTGCCGCTCAGGCTCCTGACATGCGGACATCGCATCGCGCCGCGGCACAGGTATCACACCGTGCGCCCCGCTCGCCGGGAGCCTTGTCCTCATGCGTGCAGGCAATGCGCGAGATGTCTTCCTTCACCTCCGCGTAGGCGGTCACGCCGAGCAGGCAGGTCGTCGCGACAAGAGCTGCCACCAGCCAACCGTTCAGCAGATGTTGACGCATTGTCTCTCCTCCGATTGCAGCAGGATCGGGCATGGAGGCAACCGTTGGATGTCGCGAAACGGGTCCGCTACATGGCCCCTGTTACAAACGGCCATCCCCGGCTCGCTCTACCTGATCCCAGCTATGTCGGCGTCAACCGATCCATGGCAGACTGGTACGATCGGCTGGGTATTTTCCGCCCCGGCTGCTACCGGTGAAAGCCGCCATTCGCGTCGAGGTTCATGTCGTACAAGGAATATCCCGCCATCGACCTGCCCCCATCGGAAGCACTGCTGCCGAGCCCGCTGCTTGTCGTCGAGGACGAGCCGATGATGCAGGTGCGGTTGCGCTCGATCCTGAAGGGCCTTGGCTATGCTCAGGAGGAGCTGTTTTTCGCCGGGTCGATCGCGCAGGCCAGGACCCTGCTCGTCGACCAGCCCTTTGCCATGGCGCTGGTCGATGTCGGCCTGCCCGATGGCAACGGCATCGACCTTATCGGCTCCCTGCACGAGCATGACGCGGCGCTGCCGATCCTCGTCATCTCGGCCTGGAGCAACGAAAACACCATCCTCGAGGCCCTACGTGCCGGCGCGACCGGCTACCTCCTGAAGGAGCGCGACGACATCGAGCTTTCGCTTTCGATCCGCAGCACCATCCGCGGCGGCGCGCCGATCGATCCCTTCATCGCCCGGCGCATCCTGGAACTGGTGTCGGCGCCGGCGCCGACCGGGCGTGCCCGTCCTTCCACCGACAGGCCGGGGCGCGGCAAGCCCGCGCTTGCGCCGCCGCCTCCCTTGACGCCGCGCGAGATCGAGATCCTCAACCTCGTTGCCAAGGGGCTTACCAATCGAGAGATTTCGGGAGTCCTTTCCCTCTCCAGGTTCACGGTCGAATGCCACATTCGCAACATCTACAAGAAGCTGTCGGTCAAATCCCGGACGGAAGCGATCTTCGAGGCGCGGTCGCAAGGCTTCTTGCCCTGATATTCCTGCTCCTCGTGCCGGGCGGCATCGCCTTTGCCGCCGGCGGGGCCGTGCCGTTCAAGACGATCGAGGCCGTGAGATCCGGCTGGGACGCCGCCGCGCCGCCGGCCACCGGCTGGACCAGCGTGACCTTGCCCGACGACTGGACGACGCGCTGGCCCGGTTTCGACGGCGTGGTCTGGTATCGCCTCACCTTCGACAGGCCCGACGCGGCCGAACCGCTGGGCCTCGCGCTGAACTACTGGACACTGGCCGGATCGATCTCGGTCAACGGCGCGGAACTCGGCCGCGACGAATTCCTCGTCGAGCCGTTGACGCGCTCATGGAACGTGCCCCGCTACTGGCAGCTCGCGGCCCCGGTTCTGCATGCCGGCACCAACACGCTGCTGATCAGGGTCTCGGGCCTGGCGCCATACCAGCCAGGCCTTGGTCCGGTCCTGATCGGCCCGCCTTCGGCGACGCGTGCTCATTTTGTCCAGCAATTCTGGATTCGCCGCGAGCTGCCGGTCTTCTATCTCGGCGTCACCGCGGCGCTTGGCACCTTCTTTTTCGTCGTCTGGCTGCTGCGCCGAAGCCTGAAGGCCTATGGCTGGTTCGCCCTGATGACGATTGCGTGGTTTTGCTATTCGCTCAATTTCGTGGTGACGAGCCCTTGGCCGTTCGGGGCGACCGACACATGGCAGCGTTTCATCATGCTCTCCTTCATGGTCATGGCCGCCGCCTTCGTGCTGTTTGTCATCCGCTTTGCCGAGCGCCGCTTTCCCCGAGGGGAAGCCGTGCTATGGACCGCGCTGGCGATCGGCGCCGCAGCCCTGTTTGCCACGCCGCATTCCCAGCTCGGCCCGATGCTCAACCTGCTGGCCTTGTCCTGGTCGCTGCTTTATATCGGCGCCTGTTTCCTGTCGATCGGCCTGACCTGGCGCAGCGCTCGCCTGGACCACATCGTCCTCCATATCGTCAACGCGTTCACCATCGTGGCCATCCTGCATGACCTGATGACCTATCTCGGCATACTTCTTGGCAATGTCTACTACGTCACGCTGACATCCCAGTTCCAGATGGTCGGCATGGCGCTGGTGCTGGCCTGGAACTTCGTCGCCAACATGCGCCGCATCGAGGGGTTCAACGATGAGCTCACGGCCAAGATCGAAACCGCCAGGAAAGAACTCGCCCTCACGCTGCATCAGCAGCATGAGGTCATTTTGGCCAACACCAGGCTGGCCGAGCGCGTGTCCCTTTCGCACAATCTGCACGACGGCATGGGTGGCACCCTGGTCAATTCGATCGCCATGCTGGAACAGGCGCCGCAGAACCTGCCGGCCGATCGCTTCCTGTCCGTCCTCAAGGAACTGCGCGACGAGTTGCGGGTGATCATCGACACCGCCGCCGACGACCAGACGGGCGGCCAGTCTCTGGCCGAGTGGATCGCACCGCTGCGCCGCCGCCACACGCTGGCATGTGAAAGCCGCGACATCGATTGCGTGTGGAACCTGACCGGGCTGGAGGACTGCCACCTGTCGCTCGCGCGAAGCCTCGATCTCGTCCGCATCCTGCAGGAGGGCCTGACCAACGTGCTCAAGCACAGCCAGGCAAGCTGCGTCGTCATCGACCTGCACCGGCGCGGCGAGACGCTGAGCCTGATGATCCACGACGACGGCGTCGGCTTCGATGCCGCCTCGGAAGCGCCCGTCCCGGGCACCGGGCGGGGCGGGGTTGGGGGGGGGGCCGGGCGGGGGGGGGGGCCGCGGGAAACGGGGTGGCGGCGGGGGGGAACCCTTGTTGGCCGTGTGTTTGCCGCCGGCGGCATTTCAGGG